>CANBXZ010000093.1 GCA_947373495.1 Acetobacteraceae bacterium | reverse complement strand
AGCACCCCGGCGGCCAGGAAGCGCCAGGTCACCTCGTCCGGGCCCAGCCAATAGGTCAGGCAGTCCTGCGCCGGCAGGTCTCGCGGCTGGCGCACCGCGGGCCGGCCGGCCAGGTAGCCCGGGCTGGCCACCAGCAGGCGTTCGCTGCGCAGCACCAGGCGCTGCATCAACTGGCCTTCCGGCGGCGCGCCGATGCGCAGCTCGATGTCGATCTCCTCCTCCGCCAGCCGGGCCGGGCGCTCCGCCAGGCGCAGTTCCACCCGCAGTTCGGGGTAGCGGGCCTGGAAGGCCGGCAGCAGCGGGGTCAGCACCCGCATGCCGAACATGGTGCGGGAATGCAGCCGCAGCGTGCCGCGCGGCGTGGCCTGCAAGGCGGCCGCGGCGGCCTCGGCGGCGGCGATGTCCTGCAAAATCGGCTCCAGCCGCGCCAGGTATTCGCGCCCCGCCTCGGTCAGCGCCAGGCTGCGGCTGTTGCGGTTGAGCAACTGCGTTCCCAGCGCCGCCTCCAGCGCGCCCACCTGGCGGGAGACCGAGGCCGGCGACAGCCCCACGGCCCGGCCAGCGGCGGAGAAACTGCCCTGCCGCACCGCGCTGACGAACAACTCCATTGCCTGCAACCGCGCCATGGCCCGCCTTTACGGAAAACGCACAGATACCTCTCATTCTTAGCATATTGTTGCGCTTATCGCCCAGGCGCTAGCGTCCCTGCCCTATTGGGAAGGAAATGGGGCCATGGAATTCGGTATCTTCATCCTCATGCAGCAGCGCGGTTATCACCAGACCAGCGCGCAGGTGCTGAACTGCGCGGTGGAGCAGACCGTGCTGGCCGACCAGTGCGGCTGGGATACCGCCTGGTACGCCGAGCACCATTTCTCCAATTACGGCCTGGGTGCCTCGCCACTGATGATGATCGCGCACATGGCGGCGCTGACCAAGCGCATCCGCCTGGGCAGCGGCGTCTGCATCCTGCCGATGTACAGCCCGGCGCGCCTGCTGTCCGAGATCGGCTTCGCCGACACCCTCTCCAACGGCCGGCTCGACCTCGGCATCGGCTCCGGCTACCAGAAGTTCGAGTTCGACCGCTTCGGCGTCGATATCGCCGCAGCGCCGGCGATCTTCCATGAGTTCCTCGACGTGCTGCAGCTGGGGCTGAAAGAGAAGGCGTTCAGCTACGACGGCAAGCACCTGAAGCTGCCGCTGACCTCCATCAGCATGCGCCCGGTGCAGCGGCCGACGCCGCCGATCTGGATCACCTCGGCCAATCCGCAAACCCAGGCGCGGGCGATCCGCGAGGGCCACAACCTGTTCGTCACCGCGCTGCTGAATGGCGAGCAGCGGCTGCACGAAATCCGCGACCAGCTGGCCGGCGTGGCGGCGGGCGAGGGCAAGAGCATCGACGATTGCCGCGTGGCCCTGCTGCGCTGCGCCTATGCCAGCGACAACCAGGCCGAGATCGACAGCTACCTGGACAGCGCCCGCTATTCCCGCCGCATCTCGGAGGCATTGAAGTTCCGCCGGGCACAGTCCGACGACGGCTTCATGGTGAATGAGGAAGCCAGCCCGAACGACCAGAGCTTCGAGCAGATGCGCGCCAACCTGCCGGTTGGCAGCGTGGACCAGGTGGTGGAGCGGATGGTGCGGGAGTTGCGCATCCTGAAGCCGAAGCATGTCGCCATCCAGACCCAGATCGGCGACTTCGACCACAAGACCATGCTGCGCCAGATCGAGCTGTGGGGCAGCCGCATCATCCCCGCCATCCGCCGGGAACTCGGGCTGGCGGCGCCGAGCATCGCGGCCTAGCGCCAGCGCCTGAGCTTTCATGCGCCGGGGCAGGCCACGCCGTTCGGGTGTTTCCATCCGAACGGCGCCCGCGTTAGCCTCGGCGATAAACAAGGGAGGAAAAGCAATGCACCACCCGCAAGGGCGCCGCGCGCTTGGCGGCCTGGCGCTGGCCGGGGTGCTGGGCGGCCGCGCCACGGCGCAGGAAGCCTGGCCGAACCGCCCGATCCGCCTGGTGGTGGCCTTCACCCCGGGCAGCGAGCCGGACATCCTGGCCCGCGCACTCGCGCCATCGTTGCAGGCCAGCCTGGGCCAGCCGGTGGTGGTGGACAATCGCGTCGGTGCCGCCGGCGTCGTGGCCGCCGAGCATGTCTCCCAGCAGCGGCCAGACGGCTACACGGTGCTGCTGACCTCCTCCTCCACCTTCTGCGTCACCCCGCATTTGTTCGCCAACCTGCCGTTCCGGGCCGAGCAGTTCCAGCCGCTGACCCTGCTGATGCGCGGCCAGTTGGCGCTCTACGCCAACCCGCAACTGCCGGTGCGCACGGTGGCGGATGTGGTGGCCTATGCCCGCGGCCTGGCGCACCCGATGCCCTATGCCGCCAATGTCGGCATGGTGGCGCATCTTTCCGGCGAACGGATGAAGCAGGTAACCGGCATCCAGATGCTGGATGTCTCCTACCGCGGCACCCCGGCGGCGCAGCAGATGCTGATGCGCGGCGATGTCGCCATCACCTTCGACGGCCTGGCCGCCTATATCGGCCTGGTGCGCAACGGCGACCTGCGCGCCATCGCGGTAACCGGCGAACGGCGCGCCCCGGCACTGCCCGACGTACCCACCTTCGCCGAGGCCGGCTTTCCCGACATCGCCCAGCCCTACTGGTACGGCCTGTTCGCGCCGGCGGGCGTGCCGGAGCCGGTGATGAACCGCATCGTGGCCGCCACCCATACCGCCCTGGCCGAGGCCCGGCTGGGCGAGCAGATGCAGGCCCAGGGCGCCGAGCTGCGCGGCAATACCCCGGCGGTGTTCACCACCATGATCGCGGCCGAACGCGACCGCTGGGGCGCGTTGATCCGCACCATCGGCCTGCGCTTGGGCTGACCGGTACGGCGCTGGCGGCCGGCCAGCGCACGCGCTATCGGTGGCCGCAGGGAAAACCCAGGTCCAGGACAGAACGGCCATGAACATGCAGGACCCGCCCGGCGGGGTAACGCCGGTTTCCGTCCGCGTCAGCAACCTGGCGCATCTGTTGACGCGCAATGCCCGGCGCCTGCCGGACCTGCCCGGCTTCATCCATGGCGAGGAACGCTGGAGCTGGGCCGAGATGGACCGCGCGGCCTCCGCCCTGGCGGCGGGGCTGGCGGCGCGCGGCATCGGCAAGGGCGACCGGGTGCTGGTGCATTCGAAGAACGGCGCCGAGATGTTCCTTTCCATGTTCGCCACCTTCCGCCTGGGCGCGGTGTGGGTGCCGACGAACTTCCGCCTGCTGCCGGAGGAAGTGCTGTACCTTGCCACCTCCTCCGGCGCGCGCAGCTTCCTCTGCCATGCCGACTTCCCGCAGCACGCCGCCGTGGTGGCGGCGGGGGCGCCCGGCGTGGAGCATGTGCTGAGCATCGGCGCCGCCAGCTTCGGTGAGGCATCGCTGGCCCAGGTGATGGCCGCCCATGCCGGCGCCGAGGTGCCGAACGCGGTGGTGGAGCGCGATACGCCCTGCTGGTTCTTCTTCACCTCCGGCACCACCGGGCGGTCCAAGGCCGCGGTGCTGACGCATGGGCAGATGGCCTTCGTCATCAACAACCACCTGGCCGACCTGTTCCCCGGCACCACCGAGCAGGATGTCTCCCTGGTGGTGGCGCCGCTGTCGCACGGGGCCGGCGTGCACCAGCTGGGCCAGGTGGCGCGCGGCGCCTGCACCGTGCTGCTGCCCAGCGAACGCTTCGACATCGCCGAGGCGTTCCGGCTGATCGAGACGCTGCGGGTGACCAACCTGTTCACGGTGCCGACCATTTTGAAGATGCTGGCGGAACACCCGGCGGCGGCGCAGCACGACCATTCCTCGCGGCGCTATGTCATCTATGCCGGCGCACCGATGTACCGGGAGGACCAGAAGACCGCGCTGCGGGTGCTGGGCAAGGTGATCGTGCAGTATTTCGGCCTGGGCGAGGTGACCGGCAACATCACCGTGCTGCCGCCGGCGCTGCACACCACGGAGGACGGCCCGGAAGCCCGCATCGGCACCTGCGGCTTCGAGCGCACCGGCATGGAGGTCAGCATCCAGGATGATGACGGCCGCGCACTGGCGCCGTTCGAGACCGGCGAGATCTGCGTCATCGGCCCCGCCGTCTTCGCCGGCTACTACGCCAACCCGGAGGCCAATGCGAAGGCGTTCCGCGACGGCTGGTTCCGCACCGGGGACCTGGGCCACCTGGACGCCGAGGGCTTTCTCTACATCACCGGCCGGGCGTCCGACATGTACATCTCCGGCGGGTCCAACGTGTACCCGCGCGAGGTGGAGGAGAAGATCCTGCAGCACCCGGCCATCGCCGAAGTGGCGGTGGTTGGCATGCCGGATGCGATGTGGGGCGAGGTGGGTGTCGCGGTCTGCGTGGCGCGGGACGGTACCGCACCGGATGAAGCGGCACTGATGGAATTCCTCGGCCCCAAGGTGGCGCGCTACAAGCTGCCGCGGCGCTTCCTGTTCTGGGAGGCGTTGCCGAAATCCGGCTATGGCAAAATCCCCAAGCGCATGGTGAAGGACGAAATCCTCGCCCGCGGCTGGCCCGCCGCATGAGGCGGGTGGAACAGCCCGGCCCGGCGCCCGAGCCGCGCATCCTGTGCGCCAGCGGCCCGGGCCGCCGCTTCGGCTTCACGCTGCATCCGGGGGAGGCCCTGTTGCAGGGCGTGGCGGCGGGCTTCGCCCGCGAAGGCTTCGGCAGTGGCGCGCTGCGGCTGCGCGGCGGCGGCTTCGGCCCCTTCGCGTATGTGATGCCCTCGCTGCCGGTCTCTCCGCGCAACGCCGCCTATTACAGCGACACCTTCCGCCCCGCCGGCCTGACCCGGCTGGTGGAGGGCGCGATGACGCTGGGCCGGCGCGATGGCGCCCCCTTCTTCCACTGCCACGCGCTGTGGCAGGAAGCCGATGGCCGGGCCAGTGGCGGCCATATCCTGCCCGAGGAATGCACGGTTGCCTCCCCGATCGAGGTGGAGGCCGTGGGCCTGGCGGAGGCCGGCTTCGTCGCGGTGGACGACGGTGAAACCAACTTCCGCCTGTTCCAGCCCCATGGCGGTGTGGCCGAGGGCCGCTTCCACGCGCTGCGGCTGCGCCCGAACCAGGACCTGGTGCTGGCGCTGGAAGCCTTCTGCCGCGCCCGTGGCATTGCCCAGGCGGTGCTGCATGGCGGCGTGGGCAGCATCATCGGCGCCCGCTACGCCGATGGCACCACGGCCGAGCCCTTCGCCACCGAGATGTTCATCAGCGCCGGCGGCATCGACGCCAGCGGCGCCACCAGTGCGGTTGATGTGGGGCTGGTGAACTACACCGGCGCGGTTTCCTCCGGCCGGCTGCGGCGCGGTGACAACCCGGTGCTGATGACGATGGAACTGGTGCTGGAAGCCCTGCCGGGCTGAACGCCGCCTTGGCGCCGGGGCGGCGCCTCTCTAGGCTCGTGCCGACCCAACAGCAGGCACCCGACATGACACTGGCGATGAGCTGGGATGAATGGGCCAGGCACGACGCCTTGGCCCTGGCCGCCCGGGTGCGCGGCGGCGAGGTGACGCCGGCCGAACTGGCGGCCCAGGCCGCCGCCGGCATCGCCCTGACCAACCCGGCCCTGAGCGCGGTGGTGGAGGTATTCGCGGATGTCGTCGCCGACCCGTTGCGGGACGGCATGAACCCCGCGGGCTGCTTCGCCGGCGTGCCCTACCTGATGAAGGACCTGGGCCCGACGCTGCGGGGCCGCCTGCAGGAAATGGGCTCCCTGCTGATGCGCGGCAATCGCGCCACGGCGGACAGCTACCTGGCCGGGCGCATCCGCCAGGCTGGGCTGAACATCATCGGCCGCACCACCACGCCGGAATTCGGCTGTTGCAGCGCGGCGGAAAACCCCGCCGTCTACGTTACCCGCAACCCGTGGAACACCGGCTTCACCACCAACGGCTCCTCCGCCGGCACCGCGGCCATGGTGGCCGCCGGCGTGCTGCCGCTGTCCCACGCGACCGATGGCGGTGGTTCCATCCGCATTCCCGCCGGGGCCTGCGGCAATATCGGGCTGAAGCCGTCGCGCGGCGTGTTCAGCATCGCGCCGCACGCCTCGGACCTCACCGGCCTGGTGTCGATCCAGGGCTGCCAAAGCCGCAGCGTGCGCGACACCGCCGCCTTCGTGGACCATTGCCGCGGCGGCGCGCCCGGCGAGTTCATGCCCTACTGGGGCGCGCCCGAGCCCTATGCCGCGTTGATCCAGCGCGCGCCACGGCCGCTGCGCATCGCGCTTTCGCATGAATGGGGGGACTATCGGGCCACGCCGCATTTCGTGCGGGAATTGGAACGCGCCGGCCGCCTGCTGGAAGGGTTGGGCCACCACGTGGAATGGGCGCTGCCGGCGGTGGATTTCCGCGCCGCCTTCGCCGCGCAAACCACCTGCTACATCAGCAATTTCGCCCAGACCATCGCCAACCTGCTGGCCCCGCTTGGGCTGCAACGCCCCCCGGCCGACTTGGTGGAGCCGATCAACATCCGCATCTGGGAAGCCGGGCTGCACACCTCCTACGCCGAGCGGGCGCGAATGCAGGCGGTGTTCAACACCACCTCCCGCGCCTTCGGCCAGTTCTTCGAGGACTGGGACATCATCCTCACCCCGATCACCGCGCTGCCGACGCCACCGATCGGCACCACGGAATACCTGACCATCAGCGACAACCCCTCGGTGCTCGACTGGTTCGGCAACCTGTGGCGCAACTTCGCCTATACGCCGCTGTCCAATCTCTGCGGCATTCCGGCCATCTCCCTGCCGATGGCGGTGCAGGAAAGCGGCCTGCCGCTCGGCATCCAGGCCCAGGCGCGGCAAGGCCATGACGGGCTGTTGCTGCAACTGGCGGCGCAAATCGAACGCGCCCTGAACGGCCAGTGGAATGGCGGGCAACGCCCCGGCGTGCACGTCACCCCAGACTGAAGGCACCGACGAATTCGAGGAGGAAGCAGACGCCCGAAGCAAGCCGGAGACCGCGCTGCAAGCCGCTGCCAGCCTTGGTTTGCGCGCCATGCGCGCAAGCCTGGAAGCAGTCTGCACAGTGCATCGGCAACGCATTCCGGCAGCGCGAAAGTCGATTGCGCCAGACGGCAAGCTGCGCTTCGCTGCGGTAGCAGACGCGACGGAGGATGCATGGGCAGCCTTGCGGCAACCGCGCCGGCGGAGAGGGCCACTGGTGCCGATGAGTGAGGTTGCCTGCGGCATGCCGTCATCCGCATCCCACCCCCACCCGGATATACCCGCACCCGCACTGGCACCGCGCGCGGCTGGCGGAAATGCGGACCTGGTCGCGCGGCGCGTTACCTCCCGGCCGGCACAACGGAACCATCATGACCCATATCCACTTCGAAACCCGCGCCAACAAGGCCAGCGTCTTCCGCATCACGCCGGAGCTGGTGCGCGCGGCGATGCGGCGCGCCAGCCCGGGGCGCGGCATTCGCTGGACGGTGGGCGAGGACCTGGACGACCTGTCCTGGCTGGCCACGGCCGAGGCGCTGGTGACCAGCAACGACCTGCTGACCGACCCGGCCTTTCCGCGCGCCACCCTGGCCGAGGCGGCGCCGAAGCTGCGCTGGATCCACATCACCGGCGCCGGCATTGAGCCGCTGCTGCCACTGGACTGGCTGCCGCGACAGGTGACGCTGACCAACAACAGCGGCGTGCATGTGCAGAAGACCGGCGAGTTCGCCACCATGGCGCTGCTGGCACTGTGTACCCGCCTGCCGCAGCTGATGACCAACCAGCGCGAGGGCAGGTGGCAGCAGATCTTCACCCCCAGCATCGCCGGCAAGACGCTGCTGGTGGTGGGCCTGGGGGATATGGGCGGTGCCGCGGCCAGGTCCGCGAAGAAGCTGGGCATGCAGGTGCTGGGCATGCGCCGCAACCCGCGGCCGCATCGCCATGCCGATGCCGTGCTGCCGCTGAGCCAGTTGCACAAGGGGCTGGCCAAGGCCGACTTCGTTGTGGTGGCCACGCCGCTGACTCCGGCCACCACCAACCTGATCGACGCCAGTGCCATCGCGGCGATGAAGACCGGCGCCGGGCTCATCAATGTCGGCCGCGCCGGGGTGGTGGACTATGCCGCGCTCAGCGTGGCGCTCGGCAACGGCAAGCTGTCCGGCGCGGTGCTGGATGTGTTCGACCCGGAACCGCTGCCGGCTGACTCGCCACTGTGGCAGGTGCCGAACCTCATCATCACGCCGCATTGCTCCTCGGACGACCTGGACCACTACCTGCCACTGACGCTGGACCTGGTCTGCACCAACCTGGTTCGCCTGCGCGCGGGCAGGAAGCTGCGGAACATCGTGGACCCCGGCACCGGCTATTGAACCAGGGCGGCACCAAGCTTCCCCTGGTCGGCCTGGGCCAGCCCGACCACGACGGAGCCACCCAGGGAAACCACCCCCGCGCGCTGCGACAATGGCAGCCGCAACCTGGTCGTCGTGAGCCAGGCGCCAGGGCTGCGGGCAGAACGGCACCGCGGCGTGACGATGCGCGCCTGCTGGCCGGATAGGCTGCCGATGAATGGCAGGATCGGCAAACCCATCGCGGCGCCCGCACCGCGCCGCGACCGGGAAAGGTCTCGCCGGCTCAAACCACGCGGTCGGTGATGACCTGCGGCACCGGCACGCTGCCCTGGAAGGAAGGGCGCTGCTCCAGCCGGTCGCTCAGCGCCGACAGGTTGGGGTGCAGGCGGCGCCAGGGCAGGTCCGGGAAGCGGATGTCGAGGTAGCGCAGCACCGCGCCGGTGGCGATATCGGCCAGGCCGAAGCTGTCGCCCACCATCCAGTCGCGGTCACCGGCCTGGGCGGCCAGGGCGCGCAGGCCGCCATCAATCTTGCGGCGCTGGCGCGCCATCCAGGCTTCGCTCTGCTGGTCGGGCGCGCGATGGCGTTCGAAGAACAGCAGCAGGAAGGCATCGCAGACGCCATCGGCGAGCACTTCGGTCTGCCGCGCCGCCAGCCTGGCCTCCATCTCCGCCGGCAGCAGCGGCGGGGTGGGATAGTGGGCTTCCAGCCATTCCAGGATGAAATGGGATTCGTACACGCTGCCGCCATTGGGCAGCAGCAGCACCGGCAGCTTTTCCAGCGGGTTGTAGCGCGGCGTGCTGGTGGTGCTGTCCCATGGCACCTCCGTCACCAACTCGAACGGAATGGCCTTCTCGGCCAGCGCGATACGCACCTTGCGGGCGTAGGGGCTGGGGGTGGCGCTGATCAGCCGCAGCATCGGGCAGCCCTCCGGCAAGCAGCATGGCAAGGCGAAATGGTCACGCGCGGTCTCCCGCCAAGAAGCGAAGGCCGTGGTCGCCAAAGGTTCTTCCCGGTGCCGAAGCTTGCTGGCCTGCCCCGGCATTCTGCTTTGCGCATACCGAACACGGTGAACGCCGGATTACGCCGCGCCGTGTCCCCGGCGTCAAGGACCGATGCCGGAGGTCGTTACCGGCCGGCACCTCGTCGGCATGATCCGTGCGGCCCGGCGCGATGCCATCTGCGAGGGCACGCCGCGGCCGGATGCGCGGCTGATGCGGGACAAGCTGGTGGTGCATATGCTGGCGCCGCGGTTGCGCCAGGACGGCTGCGTGGGGGAGGCCGGCGGCTGTGGCGGAATCGGCGCCACCTGAGGCCCAGGCCAGGGCCACTGTCATCAAATCGTCGCCAAGCCGTCATCAGGCCGCAAGCATCCGCCGCTAGTCAGCCGCCAGCAGGAACGGGCGACAACATGCTGGTCATCGAGGGTCTTACGCGCCGCTTCGGTGCGACCACGGCGGTGGACAACATTTCGCTGCAAGTGCCGCGCGGCGCCTTCGTCGGGGTCATCGGGCGTTCCGGCGCCGGCAAATCCACCCTGCTGCGCATGCTGAACCGGCTGCAGGAACCTTCCGCCGGCCGCATCACCTGGAACGGCCAGGATGTCACCGCGCTGCGCGGCGCCGCGTTGCGCGCCTGGCGCAGCCGCTGCGCCATGGTGTTCCAGCAATTCAACCTCAGCCCGCGGCTGGACGTGCTGACCAACGTGCTGGTCGGCCGGCTGGACAAGGTGCCCACCTGGCGCGCCCTGCTGCGCCTGTGGCCCGAGGCCGACCAGGCGATCGCGCTTTCCGCGCTGGAGCAGTTCGGCATGGCCGGGCTGGCGGCGCAGCGCGCCGGGCAGCTTTCCGGCGGCCAGCAGCAACGCGTGGCCATCGCCCGCGCCATGGTGCAGGAGCCGGAGATCATCCTGGCCGACGAACCCGTCGCCTCGCTGGACCCGCGCAACACCGAGATGGTGATGGAGGCGCTGGCCGACATCAATCGCCGCTACGGCATCACCGTGCTCTGCAACCTGCATTCGCTGGACCTGGCGCGGCACTACTGCACCCGCCTGGTCGGGCTGGCCGCCGGGCAGCTGGTGTTCGACGGCGCGCCGGAAGACCTCACCTCCGATGTCGCCCGCCGCCTCTATGGCATGGAAGCGCGGGAGGTCACGGGCAGCACCGCCCCGGCCACACCGAGCTTCGCCCACGGCTTCGCCGCCGCGGTGGCCTGACCCCCCTCTCCTCCTGAAGGACGCCTGGCATGAACACTCGTCGCACGCTGCTGGCCGGCGCCGCCGCGCTGGCCGCGCCCGCCCTGCTGGCCACCACCGCCCGGGCGCAGGCCTGGCGCAGCGCGTTTCCGGAACTGGTCTTCGCCGTGGTGCCGGCGGAAAACGCCTCCGGCGTCAGCGACCGCTATGCCGCCTTCATGGGCTACCTGAGCCAGGCGCTGGGGGTGAAGGTGACGCTGCGCGTGGCCAACGACTATGCCGCCGTCATCGAAGGCCAGCGCGCCGGCAACATCCACCTCGGCTACTACGGCCCCTCCGCCTTCGCCCGCGCGCTGATGACCGGCGCCCAGGTGGAAGCCTTCATCATCGAAGTGAACGAGGATGGCACCAAGGGCTATCATTCGGTCTTCTACGTGAAGCAGGACAGCGCCTATCGCAGCGTGCAGGACCTGCGCGGCAAGAATCTGGGGCTGGTGGACCCGAACAGCACCAGCGGCAACAACGTACCGCGCTTCGCGCTGAACCAGATGGGCATCACCCCGGAAAGCTTCTTCGGCCGCGTGGTCTATACCGGCAGCCACGAGAACGCGATCATCGCCCTGCAGCAGGGCACCGTGGACATGGCCGCCAACTGGTGGAACGACGAGGCCGAAAGCAACCTGATGCGCATGGAGCGCAAGGGCATGGCGAAGTACGGCGACTATCGCATCGTCTTCAAGTCCGAGCAGATCGTGAACTCGCCGATGGCCTACCTGACCACGCTGCCGGCCGAGCTGCGCGCCGCCATCCGCGAGGCGGTGCTGGCCTATCCGCAGCGCGAGGCCGCGGCCTTCGCCCGCATGACCGATGGCAAGCAACGGCCGTGGGAGCCGACCACCAATGCGGCCTACGACCCGATCATCCAGTTGAATCGCTTCGTCGACAGCCTGCGCCGCCAGCGCGGCTGACCCGGGGCTTGAGCACCACCCTTTCCCTGCTGCCGGCGGCGCAACTGGCGCCGCTGCGGCAGGCCTATGCCGCCACCCGACGCGCGGCCACCCGGCGCGCGCTGGCGGTGGCCGCGGTGCTGGCGGCGGGGGCGGTGCTCAGTGGCTGGGTGGCGGATGTGGAGCCGGCCCGGCTGGCGGCCCGGCTGGGCGGCTTCTTCAGCTATTTCGACCGCCTGCTGACGCTGGAAGGCGGCGGCGGCCGGGTGTGGAACGACCCCGCCGAATGGCTCTGGGGGTGGCGCCATTGGCTGGTGCAGTTGGGTGACACCTTGCTCATGGCCTATGCCGGCACGCTGTTCGGCGTGCTGGGCGGCTTCTGCTGCGCCGTGCTGGCCGCGCGCAACCTGGTGCGCCAGACGGCACTGCGCTGGCTGGCCCGCCGGGTGGCGGAGTTCTGCCGCACCGTGCCGGACATGGTGTTCGCCCTGCTGTTCGTCATCGCCTTCGGCCTGGGCGCGCTGCCGGGGGTGCTGGCGATCGCCATCCACACCCTGGGCGCCTTGGGCAAGCAAACCGTGGAGTTGGTGGAGAACATCGACATGAAGCCGGTGGAAGGCACCCTGGCCAGCGGGTCTGGCTGGGTCGCCATGGTGCGCTTCGCGGTGCTGCCGCAGGTGCTGCCGGGCTTCCTCGGCTACGCGCTGCTGCGGTTCGAGATCAATGTCCGCAGCGCCGCGGTGCTTGGCTTCGTCGGCGCCGGCGGCATCGGCCAGGACCTGATCGAGGCGATCCGGAAGTTCTACTACAACGATGTCGCGGCGCTGCTGCTGCTCATCATCCTGACGGTGATGGCGATGGACAGCCTGACCGGCCTGCTCCGCCGCCGCCTGCTGGAGCCGGCATGAGGCCGGCCGCCACCATCGGCCTGGTCACGTTGGGCGCCGGCCTGTTGCTGGCGCTGGCGGTCTGGCGGCTGGGGCTGGTGCCGGGGCGGTTTCTCGCCGGGCTGGGGCAGTTGTGGCACTTCACCACGCTGATGTTCCCGCCCTCCCCGGGGCCGCACCTGCACCTCATCCTCAAGGGGCTGGGCGAGACGCTGGCCATCGCCTTCCTCGGTACGCTGGTGGCGGCGGTGCTGGCGGTGCCGCTGGCGCTGCTGGCGGCCCGCAACACCACGCTGCACGGCCTGCTGCGCTTCGCCAGCCGACGCCTGCTGGACAGCATCCGGGGCGTGGACGCGCTGATCTGGGCGCTGATCTGGGTCAGCGTGGTCGGGCTCGGGCCCTTCGCCGGCGTGCTGGCCATCGCCACCTCGGACATCGGCACCTTCGGCAAGCTGTTTTCCGAGGCGCTGGAAGCCGCCGAACGCGGCCCGCAGGAAGGCGTGCTGGCCAGCGGCGGCAATGGCCTGGCCCGGGTGCGCTTCGGCGTGCTGCCGCAGGTGCTGCCGGTGCTGGTGGGCCAGGTGCTGTACCGGTTCGAAAGCAATACCCGCTCCTCCG
>CANBXZ010000092.1 GCA_947373495.1 Acetobacteraceae bacterium | reverse complement strand
CGCGGCCTGCGCACCGATGGCCTGGGCACGCTGGTGGGCGGCATCTTCAACACCTTCCCCTACACCAGCTTTTCCCAGAATGTCGGGCTGGTGGGGGTGACCGGGGTGCGCAGCCGCTGGGTCACGGTGGCGGGCGGCGCCATCCTGCTGGCCATGGGGCTGGTGCCCAAGCTGGGGGCGCTGGTGGAATCGGTGCCGGTCTTCGTGCTGGGCGGCGCCGGCATCGTGATGTTCGGCATGGTGGCGGCCACCGGCATCCGCATCCTGGCCGGGGTGGACTACAAGGCCAACCGCAACAACCTGTTCATCGTGGCCATTGCCGTGGGCTTCGGCATGATCCCGCTGGTGGCGCCGGAGTTCTTCAAGGAACTGCCGAAGTCGTTCAGCCCCATCCTGCATTCCGGCATCCTGCTCACCGCCTTTGCCGCGGTGCTGCTGAACCTGTTCTTCAACGGCGTGAAGCCGGCCGAGGTCGCCGCCGAGGAGGCCCGCCAGGCCGCCGCCAAGGCGGAGGCGCATTGAGATGGAAGCCCTGCTGATGGAATGGGGCGGGCTGCTGCTGCGCTGGCTGCATGTATTGGCCGGCATGGCCTGGATCGGCAGCAGCTTCTACTTCATGCACATCGACGCCAGCCTGAAGCCGGCGCCCGACATTCCCGCCGGCAAGGGCGGCGAGGTGTGGGAGGTGCATGGCGGCGGCTTCTACCAGGTGCGGAAGTGGCTGGTGGCGCCCAGCGCGCTGCCGCCGCAACTCATCTGGCACAAGTGGGAAAGCTACAGCACCTGGCTGTCCGGCTTCGCCCTGCTGTGCTGGCTGTATTACGGCAGCAGCGACCTGTACCTGATCGACCCGGCGGTGCGGGAGATGACGGCCGGCTGGGCCTGGGTGATCGGCATCGGCACGCTGGCGCTGGGCTGGGTGGTGTACGACGCACTGTGCAGATCCGCCCTGGCGCGGGACGACCGGGTGCTGGCCGCGGTGGGCTTCGGCTTCGTGGTGCTGGTGGCCTGGGGCTTCCAGCAGCTGTTCAGCGGCCGCGGCGCCATGGTGCACACCGGCGCGCTGATGGCCACCTGGATGACCGGCAACGTCTTCCTCATCATCATCCCGAACCAGAAGAAGGTCATCGCCAGCCTGCTGAAGGGCGAGGCCCCGGACCCGGCGCTGGGCAAGGCTGGCAAGATCCGCAGCACCCATAACAACTACCTGACGCTGCCGGTGCTGTTCCTGATGCTGGCCAACCACTACCCCATGGTGTGGTCCACGCCCTATGCCTTCGTCATCGTCGGCCTGGTGCTGGTGGCCGGGGCGCTGGTGCGGGTGTTCTTCAACCTGGCGCACCAGGGCCGCGGCCATGCCTGGTGGTGCTGGGTGGTGGCCGCGCTGTGCCTGGCCGCCGCCGCCGCCATCTCGCTCACCTCCTCCCCCCTGGGGCGGGAGGCGCTGGGCCTGGCCTGGCGCGCCCCGGCGCCGAATGAGGCGGTGGTGGACATCGTCATGGCGCGCTGTTCGATGTGCCATGCCGAACAGCCGGTATGGCCCGGCATTGCCATTGCGCCGCGCGGCGTGGTCTTCGCCGGCGCCGAGAGCATCCACCGGCTGGCCCCGCAGATCGCCCTGCAGGCGGTGCTGTCCGGCGCCATGCCGCCCAACAACATCACCGGCATGGAACTGGGCGAGCGCCGCGTGCTGGCGGCCTGGCTTGCGGGACGGTAAGGGACGGATATGGACAAGCTGGCCGAAGCGGTCGCCGCGCTGCGCGACGACTCGCAGAACTTCCTCGCCGCGCTGGTGCGCGTGCCTTCCGACAACCCGCCGGGCGACTGCGCCGCGCATGCCGCGGCCACCGCGCCGCTGCTGGAAGCCATGGGCTTCACGGTGGAACGCCATGTGGTGCCGGCGGCCGCTTGCGCCGCGGTGGGCATGGCCAGCGCCACCAACCTGATCGTGCGCCACCGCTTCGGCAGCGGCGGCCCGACGGTGGCGCTGAACGCCCATGGCGACGTGGTGCCGCCCGGCCAGGGCTGGACCCAGGACCCCTATGGCGCGGCCGTGGTCGATGGCCGGATGTATGGCCGCGGCGTCGCCGTTTCCAAATCCGACTTCGCCACCTATGCCTTCGCGCTGCGCGCCCTGCAGGCCAGCGGGCTGCAGCTCAACGGCACGGTGGAGTTGCACCTGACGTATGACGAGGAGACCGGCGGCGAGATCGGCCCGCAATGGCTGCTGGAACAGGGGCTGAGCAAGCCCGACCTGTGCATCTGTGCCGGTTTTTCCTACGCCGTCACCACCGGCCACAACGGCGTGCTGCACCTGGAGGCGACCTTCCACGGCAAGCAGGCCCACGCCGCCATGCCGCATACCGGGGTGGATGCGCTGGAAGCCGCCACCGAGGCGCTGCGCAGCCTGTACGCCGAACGCGCCCGGCTTTCCGGCCTGCTCTCCGGCGTGGCCGGCATCGGCTGCCCGGCGGTGACGGTGGGCAGGATCAGCGGCGGGGTGAACACCAATGTGGTGCCGGACAGCATCGCCTTCCGGCTCGACCGCCGCATCATCCCGGAGGAAAACCCGGCCGAGGTGGAGGCCGGGCTGCGCGCCCTGATCCAGGCCGCGTGCAAGCGGGTGCCCGGCAGCAGCGTGGAGATCCGCCGCATCGTGCTGGCCCGGCCGCTGGTGCCCACCGATGCCTCGCGCGACCTGGCCGCGCGCATCTGCCGCGTGGCGAGCGAGGTCTTCGCCACCCCGGTGAACCAGGTGGGCGTGCCGCTGTACACCGACGCCCGGCACTACGCCGAAGCCGGCATTCCCACCGTGCTGTATGGCGCCGGGCCGCGCAGCATCCTGGAAGCCAACGCCCACGCGCCGGACGAGAACCTGGTGCTGGAGGATCTGCACAAGGCAACCCTGGTCATCGCCCGGGTGCTGGCTGAGGTGCTTGCCGCCTGAGCTTTCGCCGCATAGCTTTCGCCGCAAATCCACGGAGGAAGCCATGCAGAGAAGGGCGTTCATCGCCGGTGCCGGGTTGGCGCTCACCGCGCCGGCCATCGTGCGGGCGCAATCTGGCGCGTCGGGGGAATGGCCGGGCAACCGCCCGGTGCGCATCATCCAGCCCAGCCAGGCCGGCAGCCCGGCGGATGTCTATGCCCGCATGTTCGCGGACCATTTCGGCAAGACCTTCGGCGGCACCTTCGTGGTGGAGAACCGCGTCGGCGGCACCGGCAGCATCGGCACCGCGGAAGTGGCGCGCAGCGCGCCGGACGGCTGGACGCTGCTGTTCACCTCCAACACCTCCCACGTTGCCGCGCCGCTGGTGCTGAAGAGCGTGCCCTATGACCCGGTGAAGGACTTCGTCGGCATCGCCGGGCTGTACCACTACCCGATGATGCTGATCGTGAACCCGAGCATTCCGGTCAACACCACGGCGGAGTTCATCACCTGGGCCAAGGCGCGGCCGGGCGGGGTGAACATGGCCAGCGTGGGCATCGGCAGCGTCGGCCACATGATGGCGGAACGCTTCCACATGGCCGCCGGGTTCGAGCGCGTGCACATTCCCTATCGCGGCGGCCCCAGCGCCATCCTGGCCGTGGCCCAGGGCGAGAGCGACTACATCTTCGACAATATCGGCAATTCCGGCGCCTTCCTGCGCGAAGGCCGGCTGAAGGGGCTGTCCTTCACCGGCCGCGCCCGCCAGCGGCAGATGCCGAACCTGCCCCTGCTGTCCGAGATCGGCTTCCCCGGCTTCGTCGAGGATGTCTGGTTCGGCGTCTGGGGCCCGGCCGGGCTGCCGCGGGCGATGGTCGAGAAGATCAACGCCGAGAGCAACCGCTGGCTCAACAGCGCGCCGATCGTCCGCCGCATGGAGGAAGGCGCCCATACCAGCCTGGCCGGCACGCCGGAGGCCTTCCACGACTATTGGATGCAGGACCTGCGCGGCTGGACCGCCATCGTGCGGGAAACCGGCATCAAGATGGAATAGGGCGTGATCGCCTGAGGTGGACCCACCGCAAGGCGTGAATCACGCCACAAATCCCCAGGCTACAGCACCGCGCCGCCGTCGATCGCCAACTCGGACCCGGTCATGTAGCTGGCATCCTCGGAGAGCAGGAACAGCACCAGCTTGGCCACTTCCTCGGCGCTGCCCTGGCGGCGCAGCGGCACGTTCTCCAGCCGGCGCTGGTTCTCCTCGGCGGTCTTCACGTCCAGCATGGGCGTGGCGATCGGCCCGGGATGCACCGAGTTGACGCGGATGTTGTGCTTGGCCAGGTCGGCGGCGGCCGCCTTGGTCATGCCGCGCAGCGCCCATTTGGTGGCGCTGTAGGCGATGGCATTGGGCGAACCACGCAGCCCGGCCACCGAGGAGATGTTCACGATGGCCCCGCCGCCGGCCCGGCGCATGGCCGGCACCACCGCCTGCATGCCCAGGAAACAGCCGAACTGGTTCACCTGCATGTGGCGCTGGAACAACTCCGGGGAGGTCTCCATCAACGGCTTGGGCTGGTAGATGCCGGCGTTGTTCACCAGCCCGTGCAGCCCGCCCATGGCTTCCGCCGCCGCCACGCAGGCGGCCCAGTCGGCTTGCTGTGTCACGTCCTGGCGCAGGAAGCGGGCGGCGGCGCCCAACTCGCGCGCCAGCGCCTCGCCCTCGGCCACCAGCACGTCGCCCAGCACCACCCGGGCGCCCTCGGCCACCAGCATCCGCGCTTCCGCCGCGCCCTGCCCCCGGGCACCGCCCGAGATCAGCACCACCTTGCCGTCGAACCTCGCCATCATCGCCTCCCGTCCTTTGGCCGGCAGGCTGGCATGGCGTGGCGGTTCAGACCAGCCGGCGCACCGCCGCCAGCATGGCCGGCGTGTCCCATTCCGCGGCGCCTTCCAGGCGGGCCACCTCCAGCCCGGCGCGGTTGACCAGCACCGTGGTGGGCAGCCCGCGCACCCCCAGCGCCCGGCCGGCGGCGCCGCGCGGGTCCAGCCACACCCCCAGGCCGCGGATGCCCTTCTCGGCGTAGAATTTCTCCACCTGGGCCCGGCCGCCCCGGTCCGACGACAGCGCCAGCACCTGGATGCCCTCCGCGGCCAGCGCCGCCTGGGCGCGGTCCAGCGCCGGCATTTCCGCCACGCAGGGGGCGCACCAGGTCGCCCACAGGTTCACCAGCAGCCCCTTGCCGGCGAAATCCGCCAGCTTGCGGGCATTGCCCTCGGCATCGGTGAAGCCGAGGTCGGGCAGCGCGCGCGGCGGAAACTCGGCCAACTGGCCCAGCGCGGCAGCCCGGCCTTGCCCGGCGGCAAGCCCGGCGAGTAGGGTCGCCGCGCCTGCCAGCAACGTGCCTCGGCGGCGAACAGAACGCATCACGGGAACTCCCCCTTCGTGTCCAACACCAGTCCTACCGCCGGCAATGTTCAATGGGGCGGCCGTTTCGCCCAGGGCCCTTCGGCCATCATGCAGGCCATCAATGCCTCGGTTGGCTTCGACCGCAAGATGTGGCGGCAGGATATCCGCGGCAGCCTGGCCCATGCCGCCATGCTGGCGCATGTGGGCATCATCTCCGCCGCTGACGAGGTGGCCATTCGCGACGGCCTGGGCGTGATCGCCCAGCGGATCGAGGCCGGCGACTTCGAATGGTCCGAGGCGCTGGAGGATGTTCACATGAACATCGAGGCCCGGCTGACCGAAGCGGTGGGCGAGGCCGGCAAGCGCCTGCACACCGGCCGCAGCCGCAACGACCAGGTGGCGCTGGATGTGCGCCTGTGGGTGCGGGACGCGATCGACGGGCTTGCCGCCCAGGTGCAGGACGTGATGCGCGCCCTGGTGGCCCGGGCCGAGGAACATGCCGGCACGGTGATGCCGGGCTTCACCCACCTGCAGCCGGCCCAGCCCACCACCTTCGGCCACCACCTGCTGGCCTATGTGGAAATGCTCTCGCGCGACCTTTCGCGCCTGGCGGATTGCCGCCGCCGGCTGAACGAGAGCCCGCTGGGCGCCGCCGCGCTGTGCGGCACCGGCTTCCCGATCGACCGCCACATGACCGCCGCCGCGCTGGGCTTCGACGGCCCGACGCGCAACAGCCTGGACAGCGTGGCCAGCCGCGACTTCGCCGCCGAGTTTCTGTTCTGCTGCGCCATGTGCGCCACCCACCTCTCGCGCTTCGCCGAGGAGGTGGTGATCTGGACCAACCCGTATTTCGGCTTCGTCAAGCTGAGCGATGCCTTCACCACCGGCAGCAGCATCATGCCGCAGAAGCGCAACCCGGATGCGGCGGAACTGGTGCGCGGCAAGACCGGGCGCATGTTCGGCGCGCTGGTCGGCATGCTGACGGTGATGAAGGGCCTGGCGCTGACCTATTTCAAGGACATGCAGGAAGACAAGGAAGGCATCTTCGACAGCGCCGAGACCCTGACCCTGTCCCTGGCCGCCACCGCCGGCATGGTGAAGGACCTGCAGCCCAACGTGGCCCGATTGGCGGAAGCCGCCGGCGCCGGCTTCTCCACCGCCACCGACCTGGCGGACTGGCTGGTGCGCGAGTTGAAGATGCCGTTCCGCGATGCCCACCACGTAACCGGCAAGCTGGTGGCCAAGGCGGAAAGCATGGGCACCGACCTGGCGGCGCTGACGCTGTCGGAAATGCAGGCGGTGGAGCCGCGCATCACGGATGCGGTGTTCGGCGTGCTCAGCGTGGCGGCCAGCGTGCGCAGCCGCACCAGCTTCGGCGGCACCGCCCCGGCCAATGTGGCCCGCATGGCGGCCGAATGGCGGGAGCGCCTGGCATGATGAAGCCCGCCCTGGCGCTGCTGGCGCTGCTGCTGCCCCTGGTGGCCTGTGGCCGGGTGGGCCCGCCCAACGCCCCGGGTCCGCGCGAACGCATCGTCTACCCCGGCGCCTACCCGCAGATCCCGGCCACCGCCCGTGCCGGCACCGCCCCGGCCGCGGTCTCGGTGGTGCCCTCGGTGCCATTGCCGGTGCCCTCGCGCTGAGGGCCTTGCGGCCCGGCCGCGCCAGGCGCTGGGCCTGATCGGCGCGGACTGAGGCGCCGGCCAGGCTGCCGCTGGTCGTTTGGTCGGGTGATTCACGCCTTTCGTGATTCCACCGCAGGCCATCACGCTCTAGCCTGCCGCCAAAGCCGGCTCCAAGCCGGCGTGGGCGGGGGGCGTTGCATGGCCGGATTTCTCCACACTCCCAGGCGGGCGCTGCTGGGCACGCTGGCGCTGCCCTTCCTGGCGCCCGGCCTGCGCGCCGAGGAAGCCTGGCCCAACCGCCCGGTGCGCTTCATCGTCTGCTACGCCCCGGGCGGGCCGACCGACGTGCTCTCCCGCCTGTGGTGCGCCAAGATGGCGGAACTGACCGGCCAGCAATTCGTGGTGGAGAACCGCGCCGGCGCCGCGGGCAACATCGGCACCGATGCGATCGCGAAATCCCGCCCCGATGGCTACACCATGGGCATGGCCAACATCGCCCCGCACGCCATTGCACCGACGCTGTATACCAGCCTGCCCTACGACGCCGGGCGCGACTTCAGCTTCTTCTGCGGCCTGTGGCAGATGCCGAACATGCTGGTGGTGAACAAGGACCTGCCGGTGGAGAACATCCCCGAGCTGATCCGGCTGCTGCGCGCCAACCCGGGCAGGTACAGCTTCGGCTCCGGTGGCTCCGGCACCTCGCCACACCTGTCCGGTGAGTTGTTCAATGTGCTGGCCGGGGTGCAGGTGGTGCATGTGCCCTATCGTGGCACCGGCCCGGCGATGACGGATGTGGTGGCCGGCCGGCTGCACCTGATCTTCGACAATATCCCCGGCTCCATCGCCCAGGCGCGCCAGGGCACCGTGCGCGCCATGGGTGTCACCAGCGCCACGCCCAGCCCGGTGGCGCCGGACGTGCCGCCGATCGGCCAGTTCCTGCAGGGCTATGAGATCACCGCCTGGGCCGGCGCCTGTGGCCCGGCCGGCATTGCGCCGGCGGTGGTGGAGCGCATCAGCGCCGTCAGCCGCCAGGCGCTGGCCACGGCGGAACTGAGCAAGGCCTACCTGGACCTGGGCGCCACCCCCTGGTGGACCACGCCGGCCGAACTGGCAGCGCACCGGGAACGCGAACAGGCCAAGCTGGCCCCGGTGATCCGCGCTTCCGGCGCCCGCGTGGACTGAAGCCGTGTGGACTGAAGCCGTGGTGGATTGAAGCCGCGACGCTTTGCGCCAATTATCGCCGTAATCACCAAGGGACGCCGAGACCGCACATGACCAGCTTGCCGCGCCGCCACCTGCTGGGCGCCCTTGCCCTGCCCGCGCTTCTGCCCGCCGCCGCCCGCGCCCAGGGGGCCGATTGGCCCAACCAGTCGGTTCGCTTCATCGGCATCTTCCCGCCCGGTGGCGGCACCGACATCCTCAGCCGCATCTGGTGCATGAAGATGGTGGAGCTGACCGGCCAGCAATTCGTGGTGGAAAACCGCGCCGGCGCCGGCGGCAATGTCGGCACCGAGGCGATCGCCCGCGCCCGGCCGGATGGCTATACCCTGGGCCTGGCCAGTGTGGGCGCGCTGGGCATTGCGCCGACGCTGTACGCCCGCATTCCGTTCGACCCGGAAAAGGACTTCACCTATATCGGCGGGCTGTGGCAGTTGCCCAATCTGTTGATCGTGAACAACGACCTGCCGGCACGGACCATTCCCGAGTTGATCGCGCTGATCAAGGCCAACCCGGGCAAGTACAGCTTCGCCAGCTCGGGTTCCGGTACCACGGTGCATCTCTCGGGCGAGATGTTCAAGTTCATGGCCGGGCTGGACATGGTGCATGTGCCCTATCGTGGCGGCGCGCCGGCGCATATCGATTTGCTGGGTGGCCGGGTCCACATGATCTTCGACAACATTCCCCAGGGCCTGCAATCCGCCCGCGAGGGCAAGGTGCGGGCGCTGGCCGTCACCAGCGCGCAGCGCAGCCCGCTGGCGCCGGAATTCCCCGCCATGGCCGAATTCCTGCCGGGCTTCGAGATCGACAGCTGGGGTGGGGTGATGGCGCCGGCCGGGCTGCCGGCGCCGATGCTGGCCCGCATCGCGGCACTGACCAAGCAGGCGCTGGAAACCGATGAGGTGAAGCGCAAATACGCCGACAACGGCGCCACCACCTGGCCGCTGGGGCCGCAGGAATTGACCGAGTTCCGCCGGCAGAACGAAGCCTCCTTCGCGCCGCTGATCCGCGCCAGCGGCGCCCGGGTGGACTGATACCTGGCGCACGAAGGCTAAACCTTCGTGTCCCTCAGCCGCCGGGCGGGCCGCCTCCGCGGCCCCTGGCGACGCGGCACGGGCCGCGGCCGCCATTCGGCGGCTCGGTCCGCAGGTCTGACCTTCGTGCGCTTGGTATGATGCCGAGCACACGAAGGATGAAGCTTCGTGCGATTCAAACGCGGGGCGGGCCGCTTCCCGGCCCCTGGCGACGCGGCACGGGCCGCGAAGCCCCGGCGGGCGCCTGGCGCTGCGGGCCGCAGGCCGGAACGACCGGCGCGGGGCAGGCTCTCCCCGCCTTGCTTCCCCGCTGCGCGGCCCGGCCGAGACTACGGTTCCAGCTTCACCCCGGTGCGGTCCACCACGGCGCGGAACCTGGCCACTTCCCGCACCATGAAGGCGCGGGCATCCGCCGGTGCGTTCGGCTGGCGCCAGGCCAGCACGCCGGCGGTCAGCAGCTTGTCGCGGGTTTCCGGCTCGGCCAGGGCCGCGGTCAGCGCCCGGTTCAGCGTTGCCTGCGCCTCGGCCGGCATGTTCGGCGGGCCCAGCAGCACGTTCCAGGTCATCAGGTCGAAGCCGGGCACCCCGGCCTCGATCATGGTGGGCGTGTCGGGGAAGCTGGGGAAGCGGGCGTCGCCGGTAATGGCGATGCCGCGCGCCAGCCCCTGGCGCACCTGGTTGGCGGCGGAAGCCAGCACGGCGATGCCGAACTGGGCTTCCCCGGTGAAGATCGCCGTCAGCATCTGCCCGCCGCTGCGATAGGGCACGTGGACGAAACGGGTCTGCAGGTCCAGCGCCAGCATTTCGGTGGCCAGGTGCAGGATGGTGCCGACACCGCTGGTGGCATAGGTGAAGGTCTCGGGCGGGGCGGCGCGCAGCCGGGCCACCACTTCCGGCGCGGTCTGCGCCGGGAAGTTGTTGTTCACCACCAGGATCAGCGGCGCGGTGCCGATGACGCCAAGGTGGGAATAATCCTCCACCGGGTGGTAGCGGGTGCCGCCCACCAGCGCATTCGGCGCAATGCCGTGGGAGGAGCTTTCCACCAGCATGACGGTGTGGCCATCGGCCGGCTGGCGCTTGAGCCATTCGCTGGCCACCGAGCCACCGGCGCCGGGGCGGTTTTCCACCACCACCCGCGCGCCGGCGCCCAGGTGCTGGGCCAGCCGGTCCGCCAGCAGCCGGGCGGCGATATCGGTGGAGCCGCCCGGGGCATAGCCGGTCACCAGGCTCACCGGCTTGTCGGGGAAGGCCAGGGCGGGCGTGGCCAGCGTGGCGCCGGCCAGGTGCAGCAGGGTACGACGACGCATCGATCGGTTCCTCAACGCCCCGGCACCGGGCCGAACAGGCCCAGGTCGATGGCGGCACGATAGGTCAGGGCGGCCAGCAGCGGGTCGCGTGCCAGTTCCGCCAGCCGGGCCGGCGCGGCGGCTTCCTCCAGCAGGCGGTCCACCAGGGGTTCATGCGGCTGCGGCTGGATGAAGGCGCCCACCGGGCCCTGGCTCGGCGGGCGGTTTTCCATGATGTGCAGCAGCACGCGCACATCCATGGGGCAGAGCACGCCGCAGGTCATGGCGAACGCCTCCGGCCAGGCCAGCCGGGCAGCCACCAGCATGCCGGGCACGCCGTGCTGGGCCAGGTGGCTGTCCATCAGCCACACCTCCTGGCCGTCGCACAGGTCGTGCAGGGTGATGCCGCCGCGCGGGTCGGGCGCGCCCATGCGGTACAGGCCGAAGCGGGCGCGGGTGAAGGCGTCCAGCATGGCGGCGTCGGCGCTGCCGGGCGGCGGTGGAATGGCGGCGCCCAGCACCCGTTGCAGCGCCGGCTTGTGTTCGCCCACCGGGGCGAACACGCCCAGGTCCATCACGCAGGCCATCTGCGCCTCGCTGCCCGGTTCCACCCGGTTGTGCCGCCACAGGTGCAGCGCGCGCGCCTGTGCCGCCAGGCTGGCCAGCGGGATGCGGTTGGCGGCGGCATTCAGCAGAACGCCGCGGGCCTGGGCGTAGTCCGCGTAGCGGCTTTCGAAGGTGCTGTCGTTCACGTCAGTTAGGTACCGTAACGCCAAGCTTGCGGGCGGTGGCCACGATGCTGTCCCAGGTGTCGCGTTGCAGCGGCACGCCGTTGGCCAGGCGCTCGGCGCGCAGCCGGGCCTCGGGCTCGCCGGGGGCCAGCACCTCGCCACCCGCTTCGGCCGGGCGGCAGGACTTCACCCAGGCGACGTAGTCCTCGGCGGTCCTGATGAACTCGGCCTGGGTGCCGAAATGGCTCGGCGAGATGTAGATGCTCAGCATGCCATTGGCGATGCGGCCGCGCTTTTCCACCGGGCCGGAGGTGCCGCCGCCGGTGAAGGCGCCGGCCAGCAACTCGCACATGAAGGCCAGGCCGCTGCCCTTGTGTTCGCCGAAGGCGCGGATGGCGCCGGCGCCCTTTTCCGTGCTGCGCGGGCCGACGCGGTCGAACTGGCCATACAGCGTGTGCGGGTCGCCCGAGAGTTGGCCATCGGGTTCGATCAGCGCATCCGCCGGCAGCTTCTTGCCGCCGTTGGAGGCGACCAGGACCTTGCCCTCGGCCACCAGGGAGGTGGCGAAGTCCAGCACCACCGGCGGGGTGGTGGGCACGCCAATGGCGATGGGCGCGGTGGAGAAGCGCCGTTCGGTGCCGCCGAACGGCGCCACCAGCACGCTGCCGGCCACGTTGACGAAGTGGATGGAGATGAGCCCCTGCGCCAGCGCCTGTTCGGCATAGGCGCCGGTGCGGCCGATATGGCCGGCATTCCGCAGCGCCACCACGGCCACGCCGTGCTGCCTGGCGCGTTCGATGCCGAAATCGGTGGCTTCCGGCGCCACGGTCTGGCCGAAGCCCCACTTGCCGTCCAGCAGCGCGAAGGCGCCGCCATCCATCACCACGTCGCATCGCTGGCCCGCCAGCACATGCCCGGCCTGCTGCCATTCCACATAGCGCGGCACCCGGGCCACGCCGTGGCTGTCATGCCCGGCCAGGTTGGCGCCCATCAGGTGGTGGCTGATGCGATAGCCTTCCGCGGCGTCGCAGCCATTGGCCACGAAGATGTCGCGGACCAGGTTTTCCAGGGTCTCGGCGCCGATCAGCACCGTGTCTTGCTTGTCCATGACGGGCTTTCTAACGCAAACGCCGGCCGGGTGAAATCACCGGCCGGCGTGCAGGGGTGGTGGGAGGGGGTGCGGCTGGCTTCAGATCACCAGGCCGCTCTCCGGGTCGATCAGGTGCATGTTGTTCATGTCCGCCGCCAGCGGCAGCGGCACGCCCGGCGCCGCCTCCACCAGCGGGTCCAGCCGGGCGCAGATCTCGGCGCCCTCGATCCGGATATGCGCCAGCGTCTCCGACCCCATCGGCTCGATCACCTCCGGCGTGGCGTTGAAGATGGCGATGTCCGGCTTGCTGATGTGCTGCGTGTCGGTCAGGTGTTCCGGGCGGATGCCGAAGGTGACCTGGCGGCCGGCATAGGCCTGGTAGCGGGCGCGGCGTTGTTCCGGCACCGCCAACTCGATGCCCAGCGGCAGCTTCAGCACCAGCCCGCCGCTGCGCGCTTCCACCGTGGCGGGGATGAAGTTCATCGCCGGGCTGCCGATGAAGCCGGCGACGAAGCGGGTGCGCGGGTGGTGGTACAGTTCCTGCGGCGGGCCGACCTGTTCGATGACGCCGTGGTTCATCACCACCACGCGGTCCGCCAGCGTCATCGCCTCCACCTGGTCGTGCGTCACATAAATGGTGGTGGCCCCCAAGTCGCGGTGCAACTTGGCAATCTCGATGCGGGTTTGCCCGCGCAGCG
>CANBXZ010000091.1 GCA_947373495.1 Acetobacteraceae bacterium | reverse complement strand
GAACACCGGCCCGGCATGCGGCTTCACCGCCACCCGGTCCTCGGGCTTCAGCGCCTCGAAGTACAGCGCGGTGAGGATGCTGATGCAGCTGGCGCAACTGGCCTGGTGGCCGCCCACCTTCAGCCCGTCCCGATTCGGCCGCACATGGTTGGCGTGGTGGATCATCCAGGCCGAAAGCCACAGCAGCTTCTTTTCCAGCGCGTGCAACAGGTCCAGCCGACGGTTGGCGTTGGCGGCGGTTGGCGCAATGCGGCCCTGGACAGTCATTGGCTGGTTCCCTCTCCGGTGCTGCCACCATAGGGGGCTCGGGGCCGCCATGGTATGACAGAGCGATGGACCTACCCGAGAAGCCTCGCCGCGCCTACCATCATGGCAACCTGCACCAGGCCCTGCTGGAAGCCGCCGCCGCCCTGGTGGCGGAACGTGGGCCGGAGGGGTTTTCCCTGCTGGATGCCGCCCGCGCCTGCGGGGTTTCGGCTTCAGCGCCCTACAAGCATTTCACCGACAAGGCCGCGCTGATGGCGGAGCTGGCGCGGCTGGGCGGGCAGAAATTCCAGGCCAGGCTGGGGGCCGCCTGGGGCGGTGGCCAGCCCGAGGCCGGCCAGGCCTTCCTGCGCGTCGGCCATGCCTACCTGGCCTTCGCGCGGGAGGAACCGGGCTACTACCTGGCGCTGTTCCGCCCCGGCAGCATGATGGCCGACATGCCGGACCAGGCGACCTCCCCCATGGGCCGGGCGCTGGCGGCCATCGGCATCGGCCAGGGCAAGGCCGGGGAGTTGGCCCTGCAGATCTGGGCGCTGAGCCACGGCCTGGCCAGCCTGGAACGCAGCGGCCTGCTGCCGATGCGGGCGGAAACCCTGATCGACACCGGCGTGGCCCGGCTGCTGCGCGGGCTGAAGGCCGAACAGCCGGGGGGTTAGGCGCCCTTGCCGCCCCGCGCCAGCTTACGAATGGCGCTGGCGGCGGCGCGCTTGCCCTCGCCGGCGTAGTCCTCGTGGTATTCCTCGATCCGCGCCGGGTCGTAGAGGTAGTTCACCATCAGGGCATAGCTCTCCTTCACGCCCTTTTCGCTGGTGTCGCCCTTCCAGTTCACCCGTTCCACCCGGGCCCCGTTGGACAGGTGGAAATGCCCCACCGGGTCCCGCGCGCGGCGGGCATTGCCCTTGGCGCTCTCGTTCAACAGGTAGCGAGCACAGGCGCGCAGCATAATCGGCTCCATCGCCCGGGCCAGTGCCTCCTCCCGCAGCCAGCCGCGCCGGGCCAGCAGGCGGGACAAGGTCTGCACCGGGGTTTCCTCGGTGGCCGCCACCGGCTCGCCCGGGGCCGGCAGCGCCGGATTGGCCGGCGCCAGCAGCCGCAGCGCCGCGGCTTCCTCGGCCTCCACCAGCAGGGCATCGCCGGCGGCCAGTTGGCCGGTCAGCCAGCGGGTGAAGCCCGGAATCGGCGACAGGGTGGAGAAGTGGCGGATGTTGCGCTGTTCCACCTGCATCAGCGCCACCACCCGCTTGATCAGGAAGTTGCCGAAGCTGATGCCGTCCAGCCCGCGCTGGCAGTTGTTGATGGAGTAGAAGATCGCGGTATCCGCCTCGGCCGGGTCCAGCACCGGGGCCTTTTCGTCCAGCAGGCGCTGCACATTGTCCGCCAGGCCCTTGGTCAGCGCCACTTCCACGAAGATCAGCGGCTCATCCGGCATGCGCGGGTGGAAGAAGGCGTAGCAGCGGCGGTCGCTTTCCAGCCGGTTCTTCAGGTCGCGCCAGCCGCGGATGCGATGCACCGCCTCATACTGCACCAGCTTTTCCAGCAGGGCGGCGGGGCTGTTCCAGTCTATCCGCTTCAGTTCCAGGAAGCCGACATCGAAGAAGGCGGCCAGCAGCCCCTTCAGGTCGCCCTCCAGCGGCGCCAGGTCGCCCTCGGCCGGGGCCAGGCGCAGCAATTCGGTGCGCAGGTCCACCAGGAACTTCATGCCGTCCGGAATGGTGGTGAACTGGGTCAGCAGTCGCACGCGCGGCGGCTCCAGCGCGCGCTTCAGCTTGCCCTTGGCGGCGGCTTCCTCCTGCGGGCCGCTGGCCTGGGCCAGCGCCTCGGCCGCCTTGCGCACCGCGGCGGTGTCGCTGTCGAAGCTGGCCAGGCTGCGCAGGAACTCCACCCGGCCCGCGGCATCCGCCGCCATGTAGGCCTGGGCCAGCTTGGCGGCACGATTGCGGGCGGAAACCTCGCCGCCGCGGCCATCCAGGCAGGCGCGCATCTGGTCGGCGACGGTCTCGGCCTCCTCGGCGCCCACCACGCGGTCGGCCATATCCCGCCACAGGGTGGTCACGCGGCGCCAGGCACGGTCCAGCAGGCCGGTGTCGATGGCGATGTCGGACATGGTCTATCCCCCTCGGCTGGCCGAACCGAAGCCCGGGCAGCGCTGCATCCTGTTGTTTCCGGCCGCCTCCCGCCCCGGTGGCGGGTCGCCCCGCGCGGGAAGATGGGGGCACGCGGGCAACCTGGCAGCTGCTCACGGCGGAAACATGGTGAAACCTAGCGCGAGGACTGGCCGAATGTCAGGCCTTGCTTTGTTACCGAGAGTGCCGCTGGCAGCTGTGTGATGAGATCCTCCGCCAGCAGCCCCGGCCCGGCCTGGGTGGCGGCCTGGCCGTGCAGCCAGGCGCCGGCGGCGGCGGCTTCGAAGGCCGGCATGCCCTGGGCCAGCAGGGCGGCGATCACCCCGGCCAGCACGTCCCCGGTGCCGCCGCTGCCCAGGCTGGGCGGGGCATTGGCGTTGATCGCCACCCGGCCATCCGGCGCGGCGATGACGGTGTCGCTGCCCTTCAGCAGCACCACGGCGCCGCTGCGGGCGGCGGCGGCGCGGGCGGCGGCGGGCTTGTCGGCGCCGATGGGGCCGAACACGCGCAGGAACTCCCCGGCATGCGGCGTCAACACGGCGGCGCCGGCCACCGCATCGGCGTCCAGCAGCGCACCGGCATCCACCACCACCTGGCGGCCAGCGGCCAGCAGCTGGCGCAGGCTGGCGCGGGTGGCGGCGTCGGGCAGCAGGCCGGGGCCCAGCAGCCACACCTGGCGCCGCGGGTCGGCCAGCAGGGCGCCGAGGCTGTCCTCGGCCACGATGGTGCCGGGCTCGGCGCCACGATAGATGGCGGCGCTGGTGGCATCCGGCGCGGCGATGGTGACCAGCCCGGCCCCGGCCCGCCGCGCCGCCATGGCCGCCAGCCGCGCCGCGCCGGTCATGCTGGCGCCGCCCAGGATGGTCAGGTGGCCGCGGCTGTACTTGTGGCTGCCGGCACCGAACTCCGGCAGCGCCCACAGCCCGGGCTGGTTGTGCCAGGCGCGCGGCGCCACCCCGGCCAGCACGGCGGCGGGCAGGCCGATATCGGCCAGCACCATCTCACCGCACAGGCCGCGGCCGGGTTGCAGCAGATGCCCGGGCTTGAGCCGGAAGAAGCTGACCGTCAGCGCCGCCTGCGGGGCATGGCCCAGCGGCTGGCCGGTGCCACCATCCAGGCCGCTGGGCACGTCCACCGCCAGCAGTGGCGCGGTCACGGCCCGCAGCACCGCCACCACGGCGGGCTCCAGCGGGCGGGCCAGGCCGGCGCCGAACAGCGCGTCCACCACCAGGCCGGCGCGGGCCACGGCGGCGGGGCCGAAGGGCAGCATCGGGCCGCGCCAGGCGGCGGCGGCCAGCGCCGCGTCGCTGCCCGGCCGGGGCGGCGCCAGGGCCGCCACCGCCACCGGCCAGCCGGCCTGTTCCAGCAGCCGCGCCGCCACATAGCCGTCGCCGCCGTTGTTGCCGGGGCCGGCCAGCACCACGGTTCGGGTTGGCCGGAAACGGCGCAGCGCGGCGCGGGCCACGGCGCGGCCAGCGGCCTGCATCAGGGCCGGGCCATCGCCGGCCAGCCGGTC
This sequence comes from Acetobacteraceae bacterium, assembly GCA_947373495.1. GTDB lineage: Bacteria > Pseudomonadota > Alphaproteobacteria > Acetobacterales > Acetobacteraceae > CAIMOR01. The sequence goes on along the minus strand of CANBXZ010000091.1, from coordinate 9,242 downwards.
GGCCTCGGCCATCTCAGCGGGGGTGAGCAGTTCCAGGGGCGGCATCGGCGGAGCCTAACCCATCGCTGGCCGGCACACAGCAGGCCGCCTTGCCGGGAAGCCTGACCTTTCGGCACCGGCACTGCTACAGTGGGCCCAGGCGCAGGAGAGTCGCAGCATGGCCTTTGTGGTGGCGGTGGCGCAGCAGAAGGGCGGCGCCGGCAAATCGACGGTGGCCGCCAACCTGGCGGTGGCCCTGGCCATGGGCGGCGACCGGGTGGCGCTGCTGGACACGGACCCGCAGCAATCCCTGGCCCGCTGGTGGGAAGAACGCGCGCATCAGCCGCGCGCGGTGGCGCTGGATTTCGAAACCCCGGCCGGCTGGCGCATTCCCGCCGCGATCGACCGGCTGAAGCGCAACCACGGCTTCATCATCCTCGACACCGCGCCGCATGCCGAAACCGAGGCGAAGATCGCCATTCGCGCCGCCGACCTGGTGCTGCTGCCGATGCAGCCCAGCCCGGCCGACCTGTGGGCCAGCGATGCCACGCTGAAGCTGGCCGCGGCGGAAAAGCGCCGCGCCGTGGTGCTGCTGAACCGGGTGCCGGCCAGCGGCAAGCTGCCGCAGCAGATCCAGGCCGAGCTGGTGCGGCGCGGCGTGGCGGTGCTGGCGGAAAAGCTGGGCAACCGCACCGCCTTTGCCAGCGCCTTCATGCTGGGCCTGGCGGTGTGCGAAGCGGCACCGAAGAACCAGGCGACAACGGAATTGAGCGCATTGGCCGCCGCGGTGCGCGCCATGCAGAAGGGATAACGCATGTTGATCTGGGTTCTGTTCACGCTGCACCTGCTGGGCGCGGCGTTCTGGGTGGGTGGCATGGGCTTCGCCCTGCTGGCGCTGCGCCCGGCCCTGCCGATGCTGGAGGTACCGCAACGCCTGGCGCTGCATGCCGCGGTGCTGAAGCGGTTCTTCCTCATCGTCTGGCACGCCATGCCGGTGATGCTGCTGACCGGCTACGGGCTGACCAAGCTGTCCTATGGCAGCTTCCGCACCGCCCCGCCGGAGCTGCACGCCATGGCCGGGCTGGGCGTGGTGATGGCGGTGGTGTTCCTGGCCATCTTCTTCGGCCCCTGGAAGGCCACGCGCGCCGCCATGGCCGCCGGCAACCTGCCCGCCGCGGCCGCCGGCTTCGGCCGCATCCGCCAGTTGGTGACGCTGAACTTCGGGCTCGGCCTGCTCACCATCGCCGTTGCCGCGTGGGAAAGCTGATGTCGGGCGACGGCATCGAGATCAGCGAGGACGACTTCCCGGAACTGGAAGCCGTTGCCGCCATCCAGCGCGGGCTGCACGCCTACAACCAGGAAATGGGCGGCCCCTACGACCGCGAACCGGTGACGGTGCTGGCGCGGGACGCCACCGGCACGGTGCGCGGCGGCCTGCTGGGGCTGACCTATTGGAACTGGCTGTTCATCGACTGGCTGTGGCTGGCGCGGGACATGCGCGGCAAGGGCCTGGGCAACCAGTTGCTGGCCCGGGCCGAGGCCATTGCCCGCGGCCGCGGCTGCACCAACGTCTACACCGACACCTTCAGCTTCCAGGCGCCCGGCTTCTGGGCTCGCAACGGCTACGCCGAGTTCGGCCGGCTGGACGAGATGCCCCCCGGCCATTCCCGCGTCTGGTTCAAGAAGACGCTGTAGATGCTGACGATCGCGCTGGAAAAGCGACCAAGGAAGGACGACCGCAACACCATCGGCCAGGGGCTTGGCGCCTATAACCGGGAGCATTACGGCCGGCTGCCGGGCGGCGAGCGCTGGTTCTTCGCCCGCGACGCCGCCGGCGCGGTACAGGCCGGCGCCAAGTGCGAGCAGGCCTGGGGCTGGCTATACGTGGACTGGCTGTGGGTGGCGGCGCCGCTTCGCCGTGCCGGCTGGGGCGGCCACCTGCTGCGGGCGTGCGAGGCGTATGCCCGCGCCGAGCGGTTGCAGGGGCTGCACCTCAACACCTGGTCCTTCCAGGCGCCGGCGTTCTATCTCAAGCAGGGGTTTGCCTGCGTCGGCCAGGTGGCGGATATGCCGCCGGGGGCGACGCGCTACTGGTTCGCCAAACGATTCGAGGAAGACAAGCCATGAAGGCAGCAGTTGTTACCGAAGCCGGCGTGCAGGTTAAGGACATGCCGGAACCCAAGCCCGGCCCGGCCCAGGTGCTGGTGCGCGTCCGCGCCTCCGGCCTGAACCGCGCCGACCTGGCCGTGGCCGCCGGCCACGCACATGGCCGCCAGGGCGGCCCGGGTACCATCATCGGCCTGGACTTCGCCGGCGAGGTGGTTGAGTGCGGGCCGGAAGTGCCGGCGCACATCAAGCCCGGCATGCGGGTGATGGCCAAGGGCAACGGCACCTATGCCGAATACGCCGTGGCCGACTACGGCACCGTGGCCACCATTCCCGGCAACAACATGAGCTGGGAACAGGCCGCGACGCTGCCGGTGGCGCTGACCACCATGCACAATGCGGTGGTGACCCATGGCGCGCTGAAGCCGGGCCAGTCCATCCTGATCCAGGGCGCGTCCTCCGGCGTCGGGCTGATGGGCATGCAGATTGCCAAGCTGATGGGCGCCGGCATGGTGCTGGGCAGCAGCACCAATGCCGAACGCCGCGGCAAGCTGAAGGAATTCGGCTGCGACCTGGCCATCGACACCTCCGACCCCAAATGGGCCGACCAGGTGCTGGAAGCCACCGGCGGCCGCGGCGTGGATGTCATCGTGGACCAGATCTCCGCCAGCGTGGCCAATGGCAACCTGAAGTGCTGCGCCATCCTCGGGCGCATCGTGAATGTCGGGCGCCTGGGCGGGCAGAAGGGCGAGTTCGACTTCGACCTGCATGCCGCCCGCCGCATCAGCTACATCGGCGTCACCTTCCGCACCCGCAGCACGGAGGAAGTGCGCGAGATCAACCGCCTGATGGTGCAGGACCTGTGGGGCGCGGTGGAAGCCGGCAAGCTCAGCCTGCCGATCGACAAGGTGTTCCCGCTGGCCGAGGCGGTCGAGGCGCTGGCGCACATGAAGGCCAACCAGCACTTCGGCAAGATCGTGCTGGCCTGCTGAACCGCCCCGGCCGCGCGTTCGGGTTCGCCCGGGCGCGTGGCCGCGGCAACCACCCCTACCGCCGAATGCCCAGCTGAACCTCGCGGTACCAGATATACAGCCCGCTGCTGACCAGCAGCCCGATGCCGGCAAAGGCCCAGGCGTCCGGCACTTCCGCCCACAGCAGCGCGCCCAGCAGCGCGGTCCAGACGATGCCGCTGTATTCGAATGGCGCCAGCAGCGTGGTCTCGCCGCTGCGATAGGCCGCCGTCATCAGCACCTGCCCCAGGGCGGAAACCACGCCGCAGCCGGCCAGCAGCGCCCATTGCCAGGGCGTGGGCGCCAGCCACACCGGAATGGTCGCCAGCCCGGCCAGCGCCGCGGCCCCCAGCGCGAACCACAGCACGATGGCCACGCCGGGCTCCCCGGCTTCCCCCATGCGGCGGATGGTCACCATGGCCATGGCCCAGCCGACCGCGCCCAGCAGCACCATGCCGGCCGCCACCAGGTTCAGCCCGCCGGCGCCACCGGGGCGCACCACCACCAGCACGCCGAGGAACCCCAGCGCCACCGCCAGGCTGCGCCGCCAGCGCAGCCTTTCGCCCATGAACAGCACCGCGATCAGCGTCAGGAACAGCGGCATGGTGAAGCCCAGCGCCGTGGCCGTGGCCAGCGGCAGGTGGGCATAGCCGTAGAACGCACCGATCATGCCCAGCCCGCCCCAGAACAGCCGCTGCGCATGCGACCACGGGTTGCGGGTACGCAGCGCGCGCCAGCCCTCGGGCGCCCGCAGCAGCAGCGGCAGCAGCGCCGGAATGGCGAACAGGTTGCGGCACAGGATCACCTCGGCCAGCGGGATTTCGCCGTACAGCCCCTTCACGCAGGCGGCCGCCAGCGCGAAGGCCGCGGCGGCGCCCAGCACGCAGAGAATGCCGCGGCGCCGCGCGCCGGCTGTGGTGACAATGCTGGTCATGGACTGGCCCCTTGCCCAACGGTAGGGTTCCGCCGGCATGAAGACCAGACCCGACAAGGCGCCACCGATCCCGGCGCACCCCAAGATCCAGGTGCTGGAGGATGAAGTGGTCTGGGATGGCCGCTTCCCGATGCAGCGCGTGCGGTTCCGCTTCACCAGGTTCGACGGTGCCGAATCCGGCGTGCTGACCTGGGAGTTGTGGCGTCGTGGCCGTGGCGTGGCGGTGCTGCCCTATGACCCGGTGCAGGACTGCGTGGCGCTGATCTTGCAGTTCCGCCTGCCGGCGCTGGCCGCCGGGCTGGGCCCGCTGATGACCGAATGCCCCGCCGGCCTGCTGGAGATCGGCGAGGACCCGCTGGAAGCGGCCAGGCGCGAAACCGAGGAGGAGACCGGGCTGAAGCCCGACCGCTTCGAGAAGATCGGCCGCTTCATGCTGATGCAGGGCGGCTGCGACGAGGTGCTGCACATGTACGGCGCCCGCGTCAGCCTGCCGCCGCCGGGGGAAGCCGGCACCCACGGCCTGGCCAGCGAGCATGAGGACATCAAGGTGCTGGTGATGCCGGCGGAACAGGCCTTCGCGCTGCTGGACGACGACAAGGTGGAAAACGCCTCGGCCGCCATTTGCCTGTACTGGCTGCGCACCCACCGGGCGCGGCTGCGGCGGGAATGGGCCTGAAGGCTTTTCCCGCGCCGCCCAGCCTTCCCAAAGGGTTGCCCCGGCGCGCCTGACAGGGGAAAGTCGCCGGATGCCAACTGACCTGTTGTTCCGTGACGACGCCTATCTGCGCGAATGCAGCGCCACCGTGCTGGCCGCCACGCCCGAGGGCGTGCTGCTGGACCGCACCATCTTCTACGCCCAGGGCGGCGGCCAACCCGGGGACAGCGGCGTGCTGCGCTGGCCGGGCGGCGAGATGGCGGTGGCCAATGCGGTGAAGGGCAGCGAGCCCGACAGCGTGCTGCATGTGCCCGCCACCGATGCCACGCTGCCGCCGGTGGGCGCCACCGTCACCGCCGCGTTGGACTGGGCCCGCCGCCACCGCCACATGCGCATGCACACCGCGCTGCACCTGCTGTGCAGCCTCATCCCCGGGGCCGGCGTCACCGGCGGGCAGGTGGGCGCGGACCGCTCCCGGCTGGATTTCGACCTGCCCAACCCGCCCACCAAGGAAGCCCTGACCGCAGGGCTGAACGCGCTGGTGGCGGCCAATCATCCGGTGGCGATGCACTGGATCACCGACGCCGAGCTGGACGCCAACCCGGCCATGGTGCGCACCCTTTCGGTGCAGCCGCCGCGCGGGGCCGGCCAGGTGCGCCTGGTGCAGGTGGGCGACGCCGCCCAGCCGACCGACCTGCAACCCTGCGGCGGCACCCATGTGCGCCTGACCGGGGAGATCGGCCGGGTCGAGGTGACCAAGCTGGAAAACAAGGGCAAACAAAATCGCCGCGTTTACGTGGTGCTGGGAGAGTGAGCGCGATGAGCAACCTGGTTTCCACCGAATGGCTGGCCGCCCATCTGGGCCAGCCCGACCTGCTGGTGTTCGACACCACCAAGTACCTGCCGAACGAGCCCTTCGACGGCCGCGCGAAGTACGCTGAAGCGCATATTCCCGGCGCCCGCTTCTTCGATATCGACGAGGTCGCGGACCAGGACAGCACCCTGCCGCACATGATCCCGACCGCGGCGCGGTTCGAGAAGCTGATGGCTGGGCTGGGCATCTCCAACGCCTCGCGCTGCGTGTTCTACGACCAGAAGGGCCTGCAAAGCTCCGCCCGCGGCTGGTGGATGATGCGGCTGTTCGGCCATGAGAAGGCCAGCGTGCTGGACGGCGGCCTGCCGAAATGGCTGAAGGAAGGCCGCGCCACCGAGGCCGGCACCCCGGCGAAGCCGAAGCCGGCGCAGTTCGTGGCGGATTTCCGCGCCGACCGGGTGAAGGGCATCGGCGACGTGAAGGCCATCGTGGCCAGCGGCACCGCCCTGGTGCTGGACGCGCGGTCCAAGGGCCGCTTCGACGGCGCCGCGCCTGAACCGCGCCCCGGCCTGCCCAGCGGCCACATGCCCGGCGCCGAGAACGTGCCGTTCAACGAGCTGTTCACCCCGGACGGCACGATGAAGGAACCGGCGGTGCTGCGCGCCCGCTTCGCCCGCGCCCGCGTCACCCCCGACAAGCCGGTGGTGACCAGCTGCGGCACCGGCGTTACCGCCTGCATCCTCACGCTCGGCCTGTTGCAGGCCGGCTTCCCCGAAGCGGCCGTGTATGACGGCAGCTGGACCGAATGGGCCGGACGGCCCGAGACCCAGAAGGTGAACAGCTAAGATGGCCGACAAGAAGGACCACAGCTTCTCCACCCGGCTGTCGCATGCCGGGCGGGCGGGCACCCATGTGCATGGCTTCGTCAACCCGGCGGTGCATCGCGGTTCCACCGTGCTGTTCCCCAACAGCCAGGCCCGCAAGGACGGCGCCAAGCACCGGTTCGAGCAGTTCCAGACCTACGGCACCCAGGGCGGCCCGACGCATTATGCGTTCGAGGACGTGATCGCCGAGATCGAGGGCGGCAGCCGCGCGCTGATCGTCGGCACCGGCCTGGCCGCGGTGGCGGTGCCGCTGCTGGCCTACCTGAAGAATGGCGACCACTGCCTGATGCTGGACAGCGCCTATGGCCCGGCGCGCAACATCTGCGAGGGGCTGCTGAAGCAATGGGGCGTCGAGACCACCTACTACGACCCCTGCATCAGCCCGGCCGAGCTGGCCAAGCTGTTCAAGCCCAACACCAAGGTGCTGTATACCGAAAGCCCCGGCAGCCACACCTTCGAGGTGCAGGACATTCCGGCCCTGGCCGAGGTGGCGCACGCCAAGGGCGCCAAGGTGCTGATGGACAACACCTGGGGCATCCACCACTTCATGCCCTTCACCAAGGGCGTCGACGTCTCCATCCAGGCGCTGACCAAGTATGTCGGCGGCCACAGCGACATTTTGCTGGGCAGCGTGGTGGTGAATGACGAGGCCGATTGGCAGCTGATCCGCTCCACCTCCTCCCTGCTCGGCCAGTTCGCCAGCCCGGACGACGTGTGGCTGGCGCTGCGCGGCGTGCGCACCATGGCGGTGCGGCTGAAGCAGCAGATGGCGTCCGGCCTGGAGGTGGCGCGCTGGCTGGAAGCCCGGCCGGAGGTGAAGCAGGTGCTGCACCCGGCGCTGGAAAGCCACCCGCAGCACGCACTGTGGAAGCGCGACTTCACCGGCGCCTGCAGCCTGTTCGGCGTGGTGTTCCAGCCGCAGTACAGCGTCGAGGACGTGATGCGCTTCATCGACAGCCTGGAGCTGTTCGGCATCGGCGCCAGTTGGGGTGGCTATGAGAGCCTGTGCATCCTGACCACCGGCAATGTCACCCGCACCGCCGGCAGCGGCCAGTTCGGCGGCAACATGGCCCGGGTGCATGTGGGCCTGGAAGACCCGAAGGACCTGCTGGCCGACCTGGAACAGGCGCTGGGCAAGCTTTCCGCCTGAGGCCGCGTTCCCCGGCGCGCTCAAGCCGCGCCGGGGGCATTCAGGCTACTGCCGCTCGATCCCCGCATTGGCCACCACCCGGCGCCAGGTGGCCACCTGGTTGGCGACGAAGGCGGTGAACTCGGCCGGGCTGTCGGGCTTCGGAATGGCGCCCAGCATGGCCATGCGGGCGCGGATCTCGGGGTCGGCCATGCCCTTGTGCAGTTCGGCGTTCAGCCGCCGCACCGTGGCTGCCGGCAGCCCGGCCGGCCCGGCGATACCGGCCCAGGACATCACCTGGAAGCCCGGCACCGTGCTGGCGATGGTCGGGGCTTCGGGCAGCAGCGGCCAGGGCTCCGGGCTGGTCACCCCCATGGCGCGCAGCTTGCCGTCGCGAATGCCGGGGCCGGTGGTGGTGATGGTGTCCATGTACAGGTCCACCCGGCCCGAAAGCACATCCGGCAACGGCGCGGTGCCGCCCCGGTAGGGCACGTGGTTCCAGCGCATGCCCACGGTTTCGGCCAGCAATTCCGCCGCCAGGTGCTGCGTGCTGCCGACGCCGCTGGTGGCATAGGTGATGGTGCCCGGCCGCGCCTTGGCCGCGGCGATCACCTCGCCCAGGTTCTGCCACGGCGCGTCGATGCGTGTGGCCAGGGCCAGCGGGAAGGCGACGAAGCTGCCAATGAAGCTGAAATCCGCCACCGGGTCGAAGGGCAGCCGGTTGTAGATGGCGGCGCTGGCGGTGTGGCCGCCGGTCAGCAGCACCAGCGTATTGCCGTCGGGCCGGGACTTGGCCACCAGGTCGCTGGCGATGTTGCCGCCGGCACCGGTGCGGCCTTCCACCACCACCGGCTGGCCCAGCCCGGCCGCGAGCGGCCCGGCGGCCAGCCGCGCCAGCACGTCGCCATTGCCACCGGGGCCAAAGCCCTGGAACAGCGTGATGGGACGGTCCGGCCAGGCTTCCGCCTGGGCTCGGGCCAAGGCCGGCGCGGCCAGCATCCCCGCGGTGAACACCCTGCGGCGCATGCGAACGTCTCCCCTTTTCGTGGCCGCAGTTTGGGCGGAATGTTCGCGCCGAACCAGAGGGTAGGAAATTGCAGATGACGGACGTCAAGCCGGGCAACCTGGGCGAATACGACCTGAACGGCCGGGTGGCCGTGGTGGCCGGCGGCAGCAACGGCATCGGCGCCGCCACGGTGCGCCGCATGGCCGCCAAGGGCGCCATTTGCGTGGTGGGCTACAATGAAGGCGCCGAACGCGCCGCCGCGCTGGTGGCCAGCCTGCCCGGCACCGGGCACCTGGCACTGCGCATCCCGATGACCGACACGGGGGCGATTCGCGCCGCCGCGGCCGAGGTGGATGCCAAGCTCGGCCGCTGCGACGTGCTGATCAACAGCGCCGCCGTCACCCGCGCCGTGCCGCACAGCAACCTGGAGGCGCTGGACGACGCGCTGATCGACCAGGTGCTGGCGACCAATGTGCGCGGCCCCTTCGCCACCATCCGCGCCTTCGCGCCGCTGATGAAGAAAAGCGGCGATGCCATCGTCATCAACATCTCCTCGCTGGCGGCCATTACCGGCACCGGCAGCAGCATCATCTACGGCGCCAGCAAGGCGGCGATGGACACCATGGGCATGTCGCTGGCGCGGGTGCTGGGGCATGACGGCATTCGCGTGGTGTCGATCTCGCCTTCCGCCGTTGCCACCGATTTCGTCCCCGGCCGTGGCCGCG
>CANBXZ010000090.1 GCA_947373495.1 Acetobacteraceae bacterium | reverse complement strand
CGGCCCCAGCTGTCGCTGCATGCCGTCTCCCCCACCACGGACCATTCGAGCTTGCGGTAGTTGCGGTACTGCAGGCCGTTGATGAGGATGATCATCTGCCCCGGCGTGGCATAGACCAGGCAGATCTTCGGGTCCGGCAGGCGGCCGCTTTCCAGCGGCGAGACCGCCATGGCGGCGTATTTGCCATAGGGCACGCAGACCAGCGCTTCCTGCCGGCCCTGGGCGCTTTCCTGGTCGCCATGCCACACGCCGACATAGCGCTCGCCTTTCTTCCAGTCCTCGTCCTGCGGTGCCAGGCCGATGACGGCGCCGCATTGCTGGCCGACCAGGTCCTGGCCGGTGATGCCCACGGTCCAGCCCATGCGGCTGGCCATGGAGACGATCTGGTCCGTGGTGTGGACGGTCTTGGGCCGGCGGATCTTCGGGATCGCCTCCATCTCCGCCACCGTTTCGAACAACTGCATGCCGATGACGGTGGTCTTGATGCGCAGCAGCGCGTTCAGGTCCGCCAGCAGCGGGGCGAAGTCGGTCATCATCTCTCTCCTCAGGCGCGGCCGAGCCGCGGCAGCAGCGCGGTGGCCAGCCCCAGCAGCGGCAGGAAGGAACAAACCTGGTAGACGGTGGTGATGCTGCTGGCATCCGCCAGCTGGCCCAGTGCCGCGGCGCCCAGCCCGCCCAGGCCGAAGCTGAAGCCGAAGAAGATGCCGGCCACCATGCCGACCCGGCCGGGCAGCAATTCCTGCGCATAGACCAGGATGGCGGAGAAGGCGGAGGCCATGATCAGTGCGATCAGCACCGAGAACGCCACGGTCCAGCCCAGGTCCAGGTAGGGCAGCGCCAGGGTGAAGGGCAGGGCGCCGAGGATGGAGAACCACATCACCGGCACGCGGCCCACGCGGTCTCCCACCAGGCCGCCCAGCAGGGTGCCCACCACCACGGCGCCGAGGTAGACGAACAGCAGCAACTGCGCGTTCTGCACCCCCATGCCGAAGCGGTCGATCAGGTAGAAGGTGTAGTAGCTGCCCATGCTGGCGGAATAGACGTTCTTGCTGAACAGCAGCGTGATCAGCACGGCGATGGCGATGCCCACCTGGCGCCGCGGCAGCGGCAGGGTGGTGGCAGCGGTGGCGGCCTTCGCCTTGCCCCCGGCGATGCGGCCTGCCGCCCGGCGCGTGGCGTACCAGCGGCCGACCTGGAACAGCACCAGCATGCCCAGCAGCGCCACGGCGGAAAACCACAGGATGCTGTGCTGGCCATTCGGCACCACGATGAAGGCGGCCAGCAGCGGCCCGCAGGCGGTGCCGGCATTGCCGCCCACCTGGAACAGGCTCTGCGCCAGGCCATAGCGCCCGCCGGAAGCCATGCGGGCAACGCGGGAAGCCTCCGGGTGGAACACCGCCGAGCCCAGGCCGATGAGCGAGGCGGCGATGAGGATGACCGGGTAGCTGCCGGCCTGGGACATCAGCAGCAGCCCGAACAGCGTGGAGCCCATGCCGATGGCCAGGGAAAACGGCTGCGGGTTCTTGTCGGTGTAGAAGCCCACCAGCGGCTGGAACAGGGAAGCCGTGACCTGGAAGGCCATGGAGATCAGCCCGACCTGGGCGAAGTTCAGCCCGTAATCCGCCTTCAGCACCGGGAAGATGGCCGGCACCAGGGACTGCATCATGTCGTTCAGCAAATGGCAGAAGCTCAGCGAGAGGATGACCGCGAAGGTCGCGCCGCTGGCCGCCGCCGGGCTGGCGCCGGCCATGGTGGATTGATTCGCGCTCACTTGGTCTTCCGTTCCTGCCCGTCCCTGCCAGTATAGCGCCAGGAAAGGGGGGCGCCAGCGCACCCCCTGGCAAACGGGAGATACGGCCATGGCCGAGAGCGAGAACATGAAGCAGGGCCGCGCCATGCGGACCCAGTTGATCGGCCCCAAGGCGGTGGAGCGGATGAACGCCGATGTCTACGCCGACCCGGTGATGGACAAGTTCCGCGACTACGCCGTGGAAGCCGTGTTCGGCATGCTGTGGACCCGCCCGGGGCTGGACCTGAAGACCCGCGCGCTGATCTGCGTGGTCAGCGACACCGCCACCCATGCCTGGCCGGAACTGGAGATCCACATGCGCATGGCCCGCCGCCAGGGCTGGAGCGAGGATGAGCTGACCGAGATTTTGCTGCACATGGGCGGCTATGTCGGCCTGCCTTCGGTGCGCGAGGCCCTGGTCATCGCCAAGAAGCTGTTCGCCGAGATGCGCGCCGAGGGCGAAGATAAATGATCGTCGACGTCCACGCCCACTACACCCAGGCGCCCCCGCAACTGGACGCCTGGCGGGCGCGCCAGCTCTATACCCAGAACAAGCCGGCCAAGGCGAAGCTGGCCATCAGCGATGAGATGATCGTCGCCAGCCTGCAGGGCAACCTCAGGGAGATGCGGCAGCGCGGCATCACCCGGATGATGTTCTCGCCGCGGGCATCCGGCATGGGGCATGAGTTCGGCGGTGAGCTGGTCAGCCGCTACTGGACGGAGACGAACAACGACCTGATCGCCCGCGCCTGCAAGCTGCTGCCGGACCACTTCACCCCGGTGATGCAACTGCCGCAGACGCCGGGCCTCAGCCCGACGAACTGCCTGGAGGAGATCGACCGCTGCGTGACGGAGCTGGGCTTCGTTGCCTGCAACATCAACCCGGACGTCGCCGCCGGCGGGCTGCCCTTCACCCCCAGCCTGGGCGATGAATGGTGGTACCCGCTGTGGGAAAAGCTGGTGGCGCTGGACATTCCGGGGATGATCCACCCCTCCAGCACCATCAACCCCGGCCTGCACCTGAACGGCTCGCACTACCTCAACTGGGACACCGCGGCGGTGGTGGAGCTGTGCTATTCCCGCGTGTTCGAGGATTTCCCCGCGCTGAAGCTCATCATCCCGCATGGCGGCGGGGCGATACCGTTCCAGTTCAACCGCCAGCGCGGGCTGCATGTGCTGCAGGGCCGCAAGCCGTTCGAGGAAGCCATCCGCCCGCTGTACTTCGACCTGGCGGTGTATGATGCCGACAGCATGGCGATGATCCTGAAGAAGATCGGCGCCGACCGGCTGCTCTATGCCAGCGAGATGTTCGGCACCGCCCAGGCGATCGACCCGCTGACCGGAAAGGCGTTCGACGACACGGTGGGCATGGTGCGGGAGATTCCCGGCATCACCCAGGCACAGCAGGACATGATCTTCTTCGGCAATGCGCAACGCCTGTACAGCCGGGCGCGCTGGTAATGCAGTGGCAGGTCGGCCAGGTCCGCATCACCAAGGTGGTGGAACTGGAAAGCACCGGCGGCAGCCGCTTCCTGCTGCCGCAGGCCACGCCGGAGGAAATCCAGCGCATCGACTGGATGGCGCCGCACTTCGCCGATGAACGCGGCCGCCTCAAGCTCAGCATCCACGCGCTCATCATCGAGACGCCGACGCGGCGGATATTGGTGGACACCTGCCTCGGCAACGACAAGCAGGGCCGCAACATCCCGCATTGGAATGAGCGCCAGGGCAGCTTCCTGGCCGACCTGGCCGCGGCCGGCTACCCGGCCGAAAGCATCGACACCGTGCTCTGCACCCACCTGCATGTGGACCATGTGGGCTGGAACACCCGGCTGGTGAACGGCGCCTGGGTGCCGACCTTCGCCAACGCCCGCTACATTTTCGGCCGCACCGAATTCGAACATTGGGCGGCGCAGGAAGGCCGCGCCGACATGCGCACGGTGTTCGAGGACAGCGTCCGCCCGATCCTCGACGCCGGCCTGGCCGAACTGGTGCCGGTGGACCATCAGCTCTGTCCCGAAGTGCGGCTGCTGCCGACGCCGGGCCACACCCCCGGCCATGTCAGCGTGCGCATCTCCTCGGGCGGCGAGGACGCCATCATCACCGGCGACCTGGCGCACCACCCCTGCCAGATGGCGCACCCGCACTGGAACAGCCTGGCGGACATGGACCCGGTAGCGGCCGAGGCGACCCGGCGCGCATTCTTCGCCGGGCTGGCCGGCAAGCCGGTGCTGGTCATCGGTACCCATTTCGCCGGCCCCAGTGCCGGCCGCGTCACCCGGGAAGGCAGCGGCTTCCGGCTGCTGGTCTGCGCATGAGCACACATAACCACGGCAAATGGGGCTGCGCCTGCTGGGGCCCCGAGGACCAGTTGGGCGCCGGCAACCTGCTGACCCAGGCCAAGCGGCTGGCGGCGCTGCGCGGGATCGAGACCGGCAAGGCCTACGACCTGTCCCATGTCTTCGGCGCCGACTCGCCCTACCTGCAGCCGAACCAGCCGCCCTTCCTGCTGATGATGTGGGCCACCTGGCGCGATTCCATCCGCCGCCGCCGCGGCCTGGGCATGCGCAACGACGCCGGCAGCAATGTGGAGCGGGTGGAGATGACCACCCATGTCGGCACCCATATCGACGCGCTGGGCCATGTCTCGAAGCAGGACCGGCTGTACAACAACGTCGACGCCGCCGAGGCGATGACCGAATGGGGCCTGGCCCGGCTGGGCATCGAGCATACCCCGCCGATGATCACCCGCGGCCTGCTGCTGGACGTGGCCGGGCTGGATGGCGGCCCGCACCTGCAAGCCGGCCGCGCCATCACGCCCGAGGACTTGGCCAAGGCGGCCGAGGGGCTGACGATCGAGCCCGGCGACATGGTGCTGATCCGCACCGGCTGGGGCCGCTACTTCGGCACCGACAACGCGAAGTACCTGGCCGGCTCGCCGGGGATCGACGTGCCGGCGGCGCGGTGGCTCACCGCCCAGGGGGTGGTGGCGATCGGCAGCGACAACATGGCGCTGGAGGTGCTGCCCAACCCCGACCACAGCCTGGCCCTGCCGGTGCACCAGCACTGCCTGGCCGAAGCCGGGGTTCACATCATCGAGAACCTGGCGCTGGAGGAATTGGCGGCGGATGGCGTCCGCAGCTTCTGCCTCATCGTGCTGCCACCGAAGATGCGTGGCGCCACCGGGGCGCCGGTGCGGCCGGTGGCGCTGGTGTAGCAACAGGCGCCGGCCGGCGCCCGGCGCGTGATCGCCCGAGGCGGAAGCGCCGCAAGGCGTGAATCACGCGACCGCTCAATAATCCAGGGCCTGATCGGCGCTGCAGTCGGCGCCGACCAGGCCTTGGTGGTTACTTCACGCTGCTGAAGGCGGTGGGCTGGAGGAACATGTTCTCCACCCGCTCCACGATGGCGCCGTCCTTTTCGGTCTCGGCGCGCTTGGCGTGCCATTCCGGGTCGGCCTGGAAGGCGTTCCACTTCTGCTCGCGGTCGGCCAGGCTGTCCCAGGCCAGCAGGTAGTACAGCGCCTGGTTGTTCGGGCCCACCAGCGTGGTCCAGAAGCCGGCCTGCTTGATGCCGTGGCGTTCCCAGATCCCCAGGGTGATGTTGTTGAAGCGGTTCAGCAGCGCCGGCAGCCGGCCGGGCACGCAGTGATAGACGCGCAGTTCATGGATCATCTCATCGTCTCCCCAACCGCGGCGCCTTGCTTCCGGCAGCCGCGTCGTTGCACCCTGCCGCCCGTCTGAGGAGACGCCAAGCCATGAAATTCTACGACTCGGTGGGCCCGAACCCCCGTGTGGTCCGCATGTTCGCCGCCGAACGCGGCGTGGACCTGAACGCCAACAAGGTCACCGTGGACCTGCGCGGCGGCGAGAACCGCCAGCCGGCCTACATGGCCAAGAACCCCTTCGGCCAGATGCCGGCGCTGGAGTTGGACGACGGCACCGTGCTGGCCGAGATCACCGCGCTGTGTGAATACCTGGATGAGATCGCCCCGGCCGGCGAGAGCCTCATCGGCGCCACCCCGGTGGAGCGCGCCACCACCCGGATGTGGACCCGGCGGATCGACCTGAACATCGTCGAACCCCTGGCCGGTGGCTTCCGCTACAGCGCCGGGCTCAAGCTGTTCCGCGATCGCATGCGCTGCATCCCGCAGGCGGCCGACGACCTGAAGCTGGTCGCCCAGGACAACCTGGCGAAGGTGGATGCGATGATCGGCGGGCGCGACTTCATCGCCGGGCCGAAGCTGACCCTGGCCGATATCCTGCTGTTCTGCTTCCTGGATTTCGGCGCCCAGGTGGGCCAGCCGATCAACCCGGAACTGGCCAACATCACCGCGCATCACGCGCGGATGAAGGCGCGGCCTTCCGCCGCGGCCTGAACCTGCCTCAGGCCCGGGCCGCCGCCAGCAACTGCATGGCGGCGTCCGGGCCGTTGAGGATTTCCACCAGCCGCGCCAGGTCCATCAGCCGCAGCGCCGTGCTGTCCTGGCTGGCCAGGGGCGCCAGCCGCACCAGCGCCTCGGTCATCGCCGCCAGCGCCTTGTCATAGGCCGGGCCGCTGCCCAGCCGGCGGCCCACCTGCTCCATGCTGCGCAGCAGCCGGGCGCCGTTTTCCAACTGCACCACCGCGCCGTCGCTCACCGTGGCGGCGGCCAGCAATTGGCCGGCCGGCTGCATCACCTGGGCTTCCGCCCCGGTCAGGAAGCGTTCGCGGCAGGCTTCATCCGCCGCCCGGCGCAGCCCGGCCAGCCGGCGCTGCCGTTCACCATGGATCAGCGAGCAGCGTTCCAGGTCCTCCAGCCGCGCCGCCAGCCCGGCGGCGGCGGCGGTGGCGGTGGCGATGTCCAGCAGGTCCAGCGCCGGGGGCTCTTCCTCCAGCACCCGGTCCAGCGCGGTTTGCGCCGCGGCCCGGCACTGCGGTTCCAACTGCGCCGCCAGCATGGCCACCTGGCCGGGATGCGCCGCCCGCGCCATGATGCTGGCCAGCGCCGCGGTCACCGCCGCCGGGCCGGCCGGCAGCACCGCCAGCAGCGCCGCGCGCGCCAGTGTTTCGGACGGGCCTTCGGGGCCGGCGGCCATGGCGGCCCAGAGCACCTCGCCATGTTGCCACAGGGGCCGGCACAGCGCGGCGATGGCGGCGTAGTCGGCGGCATTCAGCCCGGTTTCATCCCAGCCCGGCGGGCTGGCGGTGGGCAGCGCCTGCGCCGCCAGCGGCCAGAGCAATTGGCCCAGCTTCGCCACATCGGCCAGGTTGGCGGTGGTGCGGCCCTCACAGGCGCCGGCGACCTGCTCGGCCTGGGCGCCCAGGCGCAGGTGAACCAGCTGGGCCAGCGGCGCCAGCGCGCTGCGCGGCACCTGGGGTTCGCCCCGGCGCCAGCGCGGCGAGGCGATGATGACGCCGTCCAGCGGCAGGAACAGCACCCGCATGAAGCCCAGCGGCCGGGCCGGGCGCAGCGCCCGCAGCCGTTGCCGCGCCATGGCCAGCACCTGGTCGGCGGCGCCTCGGTCCTTCAGCCCGTCCAGCATCCGCACCACGCGGGCCAGGGCCTGGTCGTCGGCCTGGGCGGTGGCCTGGCCCAGCCAGTTCACTTCGCGGGTCAGGGATTTCATGCGGCAATCGTCCGTATCGCCTCATTGCGTTCCATCAGCCGGCCGGTCGCCCAGTCCTGGTTGGCCTGCACGGTGCGGCGCCAGGTGCGCAGGCCGCCGCGGGTCGCGTCCATGTCCCCCGGAGCGTCGAAGCCGCACCAGTCGCCCACCTCGGCCGGCATCACCGGCACCAGGGCGGCCATTTCCAGCGCCGCGTTCAGCCGGTTTTCCGGCTGGCTGGACCGCCACAGCGCGCAGATGTTGCGCCAGCCATCCAGCAGCCATTCGCCGCGTTCCACCAGCGCCAGCACGCCGTCCGGCGCCATCCGCCAGCGATGCACCAGCGCCCAGATGTCCTCCAGCTGCGCCTGGGCATTGGCCAGGGCCAGCCGGGCGCAGCGCAGCGTCACCTCGGCCGCGTGGACCAGCAGGCGGGCGCAATGGCGCTGTTCCGCCAGGCTGCTGTCGCCCCAGCGCACCACCTGCTGCATCACCGAGGCGACTTCCAGGCACAGCAGCGGCAGCGGCGCGCCGGTGGGGTTGCCGCGCAGGCCGGTGCCCTCGAAGGCCGAGGCGATTTCCTCCAGCGCCTCCACCGCGGCGCTGGGGGGCAGGCTGTTGTCGTGCCGCAGGTTTTCCAGCACCCGGCGGGCGCGCTTTTCCACATTGGCCGGGGCGTCGCGTTCCGGCGGCGGCAGGCCGCTGTTGGCGGGTTCGCCCTGGCGCACCAGTTCCAGCAGCAGGTGGTAGTGCAGCAGCACGCGCTGCTGTTCGGCGGCGCCCCCGGCGGCGGAGGCCGCCGCCGCGGCATCCCGCCCGGCATAGCCCTCGGCCGCCACGCGCCGCGCCACCGCCTGCACGCTGCGCGGGGTCAGCAGGTTCAGCGTGTTGATCTGCGACCATATCGCCCGGTCGTGCATGCTGGGCGGGCAGAAATCCGGCAGCGCCGACCAGGGCAGGATGTAGACGCCCTCGGCCCCGGCGGGGTTGGCCAGCACCAGTTCCGGCATGCGGCGTTCCCCGGGGCGAATGCGCCCGCCCAGCAGGTGCGGCGTGGTGAACGGCACCGTCACCCCACGTTCCAGGAAGGTGGTTGGCTTGTAGCGCCCGGCCGCGAAGCGCGAGAGCATGGCGGAAAGGTCGGGCTGCATCCGCCGAGCCTGGCACGCCAGGGGTGAATGGCGGGTTATTCGGCCCGCAGTGCCGCCCGCAATTCGGCGAAGCCGGCCGGGTCCCCCAGCGCCGCCAGCCGCCCGGCGGCCTGGTGGGCAAAGCGATGCAGCAGCGCCCGGCGGCGGGCCGGGGCCAGCGGGTGGCTGGGGGCGTCGCGCAGCAATTCGGCCTCATGCCCGTCGGCCACCACCAGCCCGGTATCAGCCGGCAGCAATGCCTGCGGGAAGTCCAGGTCCACGGCGAAGAACAGCCGGTCGCAATACTGCCGGTACTCGGGCCATTTGCTGTCGGCCAGGAAGTCCCGCGCGCAGGACTTCACTTCCAGCACCACGAAGCCGCCATCCGGCAGCAGCGCCAGGATATCGGCGCGGCGGCCATTGGGCAGCGGCATTTCCGCCACCGGCGCCCAGCCGCGCCGGGCGCAGAACCGCATGGCCGCCCGGCAGATGCCCAGGGTGCGTTCCGGCGGGCTCGGCAAGGGGAAAACTGCGTCCATGGCGCCATAGCTCCTGCTTCATTCACGAATGGTCAATCCGTGGGGGAACCCCTGGCCCCGTGGCGCTTTCGATACGTTGTCATGATACCAACACGATACCCGGTTGCCCTCCATATCCTGCTGCTGTTGGCCGATGGGTCCGAGGCCGATACCACCAGTGGCCGCATGGCCCGCAGCATCGGCACCAATCCGGTGGTGGTGCGGCGCATCGCCGGCCTGCTGGTGCGCGGCGGCCTGATGGTGGTGCAGCGCGGCCCGGGCGGCGCCGCGCTGGCCCGGCCGGCGGATGCGATCACCCTGGCCGAGGTGTGGCAGGCGGTGCATGGCGGCGGCCAGCCGCTGCTGCGGGTGCATGGCCGGCCGACCCAGACCGAACCGCTGGCCCGCCGCATCACCCAGGTGCTGCGAGACCGCTTCGATGCGGCCGAGCAGGCATTGCTGGCCGACCTGGGCAGCACCACCCTGGCCGAACTGGCGGCCAGGTTGCGCCAGCCGTCGCCGGCTTCAGCCCAGCAATAGGTCGATCGCCTGGGCCAGCCGGATGTCGCGCGCCGAAAGGCCGCCGGCATCGTGCGTGCTCAGGGTGATCTCCACCTGGTTGTAGACGTTGCGCCATTCCGGGTGATGGTCCTGCGCCTCCGCCAGCAACGCCACCCGCGCCATGAAGCCCCAGGCGGCCGAGAAGTCCTTGAAGCGGAAGGCGCGGTGCAGGGCGTCCCGCCCCGGCACCGGCTGCCAGGCCGGCAGCAGCGCGGGCAACTCGGCCCGGGTGGTCTGGTCCAGTGTCGCAACCATTGCGGGCCTCCCCTTGACGCAACCGGCGGGGCGGCGCTGGTTAGGCAGATGGGTCCTGCCATTCGCCATACCACCCCCCCGTCCTGCGAGGACATCGTCGACCTGGCCGAGGCCGCCCTGGGCGCCATGCCGGAGATCCTGCGCGAGATGGTGCGCGGCACCGCCATCGTGGTGGAGGAAACCCCGGACGAGGACACGGTGGTGGAGATGGGGCTGGACAGCCCGTGGGAACTCACCGGCCTCTATCGCGGCGTGCCGCTGACGCAGAAGAGCCATGGCGACGTGCCGCAGGAACCCGACATCATCCTGCTGTACCGCGAACCCATTTTGCTGGAATGGATCGAGACCGGGGAGGAGTTGTTCGCCCTGGTCCGCAACGTGCTGATCCACGAGATCGGCCATCATTTCGGCTTGTCGGACGACGATATCGAGCGGCTGGAAGGCGAGTAGCCCAGCCTTCGCCGCTACGGCGCCGGGCCAAGGCTGGCCGCCGGCACCGCCAGGCCGATGGCGGCATTCACCTGCACCCGGGAAGCCACCCCGACGACGCCCCAGCGCCCCTCCGCCCCCCGCGCCAGCAGCGGCGCGCCGGAGGAACCGCGGGTGCCGGCGCAGTCATGCACCAGCAGCGGCTCGGCCTGGTCCCGCGCCAGGCCCAGCGCCTTGCAGCCGGTGTCGGCCAGGATCACCTCCGGCCGGTCCTGCTGGTAGCCGCCGAGCATCAGCGGGGTGTTCGGTGCCGGCGGGTCGCGCAGCAGCGGCAGGGCGCGGTCGGCCGGCAAGGGGGTTTCCAGCGTCAGCAGCGCCCAGTCGGCGCCGGCCGGTTGGCTGGTGGCGGGGTTGTAGGCCGGGCCGGTGCGGAAACTGGCCACCCGGGCATGCGCCACATAGTCGCCCAGCCGATAGCCCAGCAGGAAATGCACCGAACCCGGCTGCACCGGCAGCCCGGTGCGGGCGGCGGTGAGGCAATGCGCCGCGGTCAGCACCAGGCGCGGCGCCAGCAGCGTGCCGGTGCAGCGGCCGCCCAGTTCGGTCTGCACCCGGCCGAGGCTGCGCCAGGGCGCGGCGGCGGCCTCCACCGGCCGGCGCGGGTCGGCGGCGCCGAGGCCGGGCAGGGTGGACCGTGGCAGCAGCGGCTGCTGCGCCTGCGCCACCGGCATGGCCACGACCAGCGCGGCAACCAGGGCGGCGGCGGCCAGCAGCGCCAGGGCTCGTCCGCGCATCACGCTTCCCCACGCCGGTCGCGCGCGATAATGCTGCGGGCCTGAGGGAGAGCCAGACCATGTTCCGTACCACCATCGCCGGCAGCCTGCCGAAGCCCGCCTGGCTGGCCGAGACCAACAAGCTGTGGCCGGCGTGGAAGGCCAGCGGCGCCGAACTGGCCGAAGCCAAGCGCGACGCCACCCTGCTGTGGCTGAAGGAGCAGGAGGATGCCGGGATCGACATCGTCACCGATGGAGAGATGTCGCGGCAGCATTTCGTGCATGGCTTCCTGGAATTCGTCGAGGGCATCGACTTCACCAACAAGGTGAAGATGGGTATCCGCAACAACCGCTACGACGCCATGGTGCCCCAGGTGGTCGGCCCGCTGAAGCTGAAGGGCCGGGTGCATGAAACCGAAGCCAGGCTGCTGCGTGCCCATACCACCCGCCGGGTGAAGATCACCATGCCCGGGCCGATGACCATCATCGACACCATCCACGACGCCCATTACGGCGACCGGGTGGCGATGGCGATGGCCTTCGCCGACCTGCTGAACCAGGAAGCCCGCGCCCTGCAGGCCGATGGCGTCGATATCGTGCAGTTCGATGAGCCGGCCTTCAACGTCTACATGGCCGAGGCCGCCGACTGGGGGGTGAAGGCGCTGGAACGCTGCATCGCCGGGCTGACCTGCACCACGGCGGTACACATCTGCTACGGCTATGGCATCGAGGCCAATCTGAAGTGGAAGGAAACCCTGGGCGACAGCTGGCGCCAGTATGAGCAGGTGTTCCCCGCCCTGGCCGCCAGCAACATCAACCAGGTCAGCCTGGAATGCGCCAACAGCCACGTGCCACTGGAACTGATCGGCCTGTTGCAGGGCAAGGACGTGATGGTGGGCGTCATCGACGTCGCCTCCGAGGTGGTGGAGACGCCGGAGCAGGTGGCGGCGACCATCCGCGAGGCGCTGAAGTACGTGCCGGCGGACAAGCTGTTCCCCTGCACCAATTGCGGCATGGCGCCGATGCCACGCGACGTCGCCACCGCCAAGTTGCGCGCCCTGGCGGCCGGCGCCCGGCTGGCCTGCGAGCCGGCCTAGCGCGTGATCGCCTGTGATGCGCTTACCGAAAGGCGTGAAGCACACGCCCTGGCCGATGCGGCCGCCGTGCTGATCGTCTTCGGCGGCCTGCCGGGCACGGGCAAGTCCACGCTGGCCGCGTTGCTTGCGCGCGAACGCGCTGCCACCTGGCTGCGCATCGACAGCATCGAGCAGGCGCTGCGGGCTTCCGGCACGCTGCGGGCGGAGGTCGGGCCGGCCGGCTACCTGGTGGCCTATGCCCTGGCGGAGACCAACCTGCGCCTGGGCCAGGCGGTGGTGGCGGATTGCGTCAACCCGTTGGAGGTCACCCGGCATTCCTGGCGCCAGGTGGCCGCCGCCGCGGCGGTGCCGATCATCGAGGTCGAGGTCATCTGCTCCGACCCGGTGGAGCATCGCCGGCGGGTGGAAACCCGCGTGGTCGATGTGCCCGGCCTGGTGGCGCCGGACTGGGAGGCGGTGCTGCGGCGCCGCTACGAGCCCTGGGCGGCGCCGCCCATCGTGCTCGACACCGCGGGCCGCGACGTGGCGGCCGCGGCGGCCGAGCTCAGCGTGCGCATCGCTCAGGCGGCCAGGCCGTACTCCACTTCCGGCGTATAGACCGAGTTCTGCTTGCCCAACTGGCTGCTGAACAGGGTGAAGTGTTCCACCATGATCGGCGGGGCGCGGAACAGGTTGTGGTTCTGCACCCAGCTTATCAGCTTGTCGGGCGCCGCCTTGTCGGTGCGGGCCAGGGTGACATGCGGGGCGAAGCGCTTGCGTTCCGGTTGCAGGCCGATGCGCTGCAACGCCGTCTCCACCTTGCATTGCAGGAAGCCCAGGCTCTCATGGCGCTCGGCACCGATGTAGATGGCCTGGATCCGCCCGGCCTTCTCGAACAGGCCGGCGCCGGTCAGCGCCAGTTCGAACGGGCGGGCGCGGATATTGGCCAGCGCGTCATCCACCTCCTGAGCGCGCCAGTTCTCCACCTCGCCGATGAAGCGCAGCGTCAGGTGGTAGTTGTCCGGTGGCACCCATTTGGCGCCCTGGATCCCGCCGGCCAGCATGGCCAACTGCGTCCTCAGTTCGGCCGGCAGTTCAAGGGCGACGAACAGACGGATCATGCGGGCCTCCTTCAGCCTGGG
>CANBXZ010000089.1 GCA_947373495.1 Acetobacteraceae bacterium | reverse complement strand
CAGGTCCTCGGCCGGAATGTCATTGCGGATCAGCTTCTCCACCGCCCACAGCTTCTCCAGCTCATCCGGGGCGCACAGCGCCACGGCTTCACCGGAAGCACCGGCACGGGCGGTACGGCCAATGCGGTGGACATAGCTCTCGGGGGTGTCGGGCAGGTCGTACTGCACCACGTGGGTGATGCCATCCACGTCGATGCCGCGGGCGGCGATGTCGGTGGCCACCAGGATCGGCGCGCGGCCCTCGCGGAACTCCCACAGGGCGCGCTCGCGCTGGCCCTGGGACTTGTTGCCGTGAATGGCGTTGGCGGCCAGGCCGTCCTGTTCCAGTTGCTTCACCACGCGGTCGGCGCCGTGCTTGGTGCGGGCGAAGACCAGGGTGCGGCCAACGCCTTCGCCGCGCAGCAGCTGCGCCAGCAGGCCGCGCTTGCGGCCGGTTTCAATGTGCAGCACGCGCTGGTTGACGCGTTCCGCCGTGCTGGCCACCGGGGCGACTTCAACCCGCACCGGCTGGTTCAGCAGGTCGGCCGCCAGCTTGGCGATCTCGACCGGCATGGTAGCGCTGAAGAACAGCGTCTGGCGATTGCGCGGAATGGCGCCGACCACCTGGCGAATGGCGGGCAGGAAGCCCTTGTCCAGCATCTGGTCGGCTTCATCCAGCACCAGCACTTCCACCCGGTCCAGCCGGGCGGTGCCGGCGGCCAGGTGGTCCATCAGGCGGCCCGGGGTGGCCACCACCACGTCCACGCCATTGCCCAGCGCGCGGCGCTGCGGGCCGTGCGGCACGCCACCGAACACGGTGGTGACGCTGTGGCCCAGGTGCTTGCCATAGGTCTTGAAGCTGTCGGCGATCTGGGTGGCCAGTTCGCGCGTCGGGCTCAGCACCAGCACGCGGCAGCCACCGCGCGGCGGGCGGCCGCCGGAAGCGGCCAGCTTGTGCAGGATGGGCAGCGCGAAGGCGGCGGTCTTGCCGGTGCCGGTCTGGGCGATGCCCAACAGGTCGCGCCCTTCCATCACCTGCGGAATGGCCTGGGCCTGGATGGGGGTGGGGGTGGTGTAGCCGCTGTCATCCAGCGCGCGCAGCAGCGGCGCAGCGAGATTCAGCTCAGCAAAGGTTGTCACGTTTTGATCACAGTCCATCGCGCGACCGCGCGCCATTCAGGCGCGCCGAGCCGCGGGTTACGGGGTGGCGACCCCGCGTGGCTGGGTCTTGCCGTGCATTGACGATGCGGTGGCCCGACAGTCCGGCGCGGCCCGTCCAAGCTGGAAAGGGCGCCGCTCACGCGGTCGGGGCACGATGGTGGCGCCCATGAGGGTACCGACGCCGGGCATATGCGCCTTCGCGGCTGCGAAAGCAAGGGCAGAGTAGCTGTCCCGTCTCCGCCGGCCGGGAAGCGCGGAATTACCGCAAGGCGTGCATCACGCGGCCAAACAACACGCCGGAGCCTGGTTGGCGCTGCAGTCAGCGCCGACCAGGCCCTAGGCCCGGCGGAACCCCGGCGCTTCCGGCGCCGTGGCGGGTTCCTCGGCAATGCCGTCCACCCGGGCCAGGAAGGGGCCGCGCCGGGCCCGCGCCAGCAGCGCCTGCACCGCGGCTTCCTCGCCGGCCACCAGCGCCTGCACGCTGCCATCCGCCAGGTTGCGCACCCAGCCCGCCAGCCCCAGGCCGGACGCCTCCCGCAGCATCCAGTCGCGGTAGCCCACCCCCTGCACCCGGCCGGTGATGCGCAGCAGCCGGGCCGGCATCACCTCAGCCCTGCCGCGCCAGGTGCAGCAGGCGGTCGGCCAGGGCCACATCGGCGGCGCCGCGGGCGCGCTTGTTCTCGGAAGCCGGGTCGCTGCCCCAGAAGGCTTCCTGGAAGGTCTCATCCAGCACCGAGAGCGCATGCGCCGGGGCGGCCTGCAGGCGGCCGCGCAGCACCGCCAGCGCCAGCACCAGGCTGCCCATCGCCGGCACCAGCAGGCCCAGCGCGGCCAGTTCCACCGGCGAACAGGCCGCCACCGCCCGGTGCAGCGCCGCCAGCGCCGCCGGCGGCTGGGTCACCGGCATCAGCCCGGTGGTCACCCGCAGCGGCGCGTCCAGGTGCAGCGCCGCCCAGTCCAGCAGCGGCTGCCACTGCGCCGCCTGCAACGCCGCCAGCTTGTCATCCTCGGCCCGATAGCAGAGCAGGTCGGTCTCGGCGAACTTGGCCAGGCCCTCCACCTGCGCCGCCGGGTTGGCGGCCAGGCGTTCCTGCGCCGTGCCGGCCAGCCGGGTCAGCGGCACGTCCTCCATGCTCATCTCGCCGCCCTTGGCGCCGCCGGCGGCATGCCATTCGGCCGCGATCGCCCGGGCCAGGGCCTCGCTGGCCACCAGCAGGGGCGTGCCGCTGGGCAGCCGAACCGGCCGGCCATCCAGCTGCACCCCGTAGCCACCCGGCTGCGCCGCATGCGCGGCGGTATCCCAGAACCTCTTCATGGCGCCTCTCTGAACCTTGCTTCAGCGGCCGAACAGCCCCCGCAGGCTGGGCGGCACCGCGCCCACCCCGGGAATGGTCGGCGCCGCGGGCGCCGGTGCCGGGCTGGCGGGGCGCTGCGGCGCCGCCTGCCGGGCCGGCGCGGCCGAAGCCGGCACCGCGCCCTGGCGGCCACCACGGGCCAGGGCCAGCTGGCTGCCGCAATCCGGCAGTTCGGCCACGCCCGCGGTGCCAGTCACCACGCCGGCCGCGCCGCCGAGCAGCCCGCCCAGCGGGTTGTTGGCGCCGCCAATGCCGCCGGCACCACCGAGGAACTGCCCGGCCGCGCCCGCCACCGTGCCGGTCGCCGCCCCGGCCGCCACCGCGGCGTAGTCGAAGCGCGGCGCGGCGAAGCTGCCGGAAACCGGCACCGGGGCCCGGATGCGCAGCAGGTTGATGCCCGGCACCGGCACCGAGAGGTCGGTGTCCAGCCGCATGTTCAGCTGTTCATCCCGCAGCGAGGCCTGGCCGCTGCCGCCGATCTTGCCCATGGAGGTATCCAGCAGGAAGGCGCGGCTGCGGGCGATGCCGGCCTCGATGTCGAAGCGGAAGGCGCCGCAGGCCACGGTCAGGCCCTGGCCCACCAGGGCACCGCCGGCCGGCACCGCGCGCTGCAATTCCTGCAGGCCCCGGCCCAGCATGGTCTCGGAGCTGCTGCCGCGGCTTTGCAGGCCGGTCACCGCCAGCCCGACATGCCCGCCCAGCCCCGCCGCCACCTGGCGCACGGTGCGGCCACGGCCGCGCACGTCCACGTCCACATCCAGCTTGCCGCTGGTGGCCTGGTTCGGCATGCCGAAGGTGTTCAGCAGCGTCGGCGCGTCCAATTGGTCGCCCCGGATCGCCACCTGCACCGTCGGCGGCTCGGTGGTGACATCGGCGGCGGCGCGCAGTTGCACCCGCCCACCCGGCAGCGTCAGGGAAAGGTCGTCCAGCCGCGCCCGGCCGTCCTGCGCGGCGAAGACCAGCACCACGTCGCGCAGCGTCATGCCATTGGCCAGCAGCTCGCCCACGGTCCAGCGCAGGTCGGTCTCCAGCAGCTTCAGCGCGTCCAGCGGCAGGGCGGTATCGGGGATCACCCGGCCGTCATTGCGCGCCGCGGCGGCGGCCGGGGCCGGGGCCGCGCCCGCCGCGCCCGGGGCGCCGGCCGGCGGCTTCAGCCGGTCCAGGTTCACCCGGGTGGAGGTCAGCCGCGCCGTCAGCCCGGTGCGCTGGCCGATCACCAGCGTCACGTCGCCCGCCACGTCAGCGGCCGAGGAGGTTACCCGCAGCCCGCGCAGCAGCGCGCCGGAAGCGAAGGCGGCGCTGCGTTCGGCCAGGCGGAAATCCACCGCCAGGTCGCGCAGCGGCGGCAGGCTGGCACCGCCGGCCAGGGCGGCCATGGCCTGCAGGTCCGGCACCCGCAGCCCCACCGCCAGGTCCACGCCGGTCACCAGCGCCGGCTGGGCGATGGCGCCCTTGACGCTGGCGCTGGCGCTGCCGGCGTGCAGTTGCAGGTCCACCGGGTAGGGCGCCGGGGCCATGGCGCCGGGCGTGCCGGGTGGCAGCAGCAGCGCCGGGGCGCCCAGCGTGCCGGCCAGCTTCAGCGGCGAACCGCGCAGCGTGGCTTCCAGCGCCAGGGTCACCGCCTGGTCCGGCCGCGGCAGGGTGACATTCAGGCTGGCCAACCGCAGGTCCGGCACCAGGGCGGTCAGGTCGCTTTCGCCAATGGCCAGCCGCAGGTCGTTCAACTGCGGCAGCGCCCCGCCGGTGTCGGCCACGCCGAGCGAAAGCTGCACGTTGCGCAGCGCCGGCAGCGGCATATCCGGCGCCCAGGCGGCAAAGCGCGCCAGTTCCGGCACCCGGGCGGTCAGCTCGAACCGCCAGCCCTTGCCCTGGCGCGGCTGGGCGATGCTGCCGTTCAGGCCCAGCCGGGCACCTTCGGCTTCCAGCGCCAGGTTCAGCGGAAACGGCGTGGTGGCGCCGGCCTGGGCCGGGTCGGTCAGGCGGGCCAGCGGGCCGGTGTCGCCAGCCAGGGTGAAGGCGTGGTCGTTCAGCGCGAAATCGCCTTCCAGCCGCAGCGGGCCGGTGCCGTCCTCGCTGCGCAGGCTCAGGCTGCGCACCACCAGGGTATGGGCGGCGCCGGTCTGGCCATTGCGATAGGCGAAGCGACCATCGGTCACGCTGATGCGGCCGATGCCGAAGTTGAGCCCCGAAGCCTCGGCGGCGGGCTGCGCCGGCTGGGCCGGTTGCGCCGGCGCGGCGGCGGCTGCCTGGAACTGCCAGTTGGGCCGGCCACGCGCGTCGGTTTCCAGCAGGATGTCGGGCTTCACCAGCACCAGCCGGCGCAGTTCCACCCGGCGGGACAGCAGCGGCACCAGGGCCAGCTCGACCTCCACCTGCTCCACCGTGGCCATCTGCGGCCGGCTGCCGCCGGCCATGTTGGCGAAGGCGACATCACGCAGTTCCAGGGTCGGCACCAGGGAGAGGCCGAAGCCGATCGGCCCCTTCAGTTCCAGCTTGCGGCCGGTGGCCTGTTCGGCGGCGGCGGCGATGCGGGGCTTGTACTGCTCCAGGTCCAGCGTCGCCAGGAAGGCGGCCAGGCCGGCGATGGGCAGCACCACGACCAGCAACAGGATGATGGCCACCCAGCGCCACAGGCGCCGGGGCGGCTTCACTTGGTCTTCGGCCATGGGTCGGGTCCCTCTCCGGTATTTACCCAGAGGGTACACCCGAAAACCTGCCCGGCCAGAGGGGCTTTTACACCCACCCCGGCCGGGGGAAATCGGCCCTAGGCGTTTGTTTGCAAGGGCGAATCAGGCCGCCCGCAGCCTGCCGCCAGGGCCGCGTTGCGGCGGCTCAGCCGCGCAGGAAGCGCAGCAGCAGCCGGGTCACCGCCGCCGGCTGTTCCTGCTGCACCCAATGCCCGGCGCCCGGCACCAGGTGGGTGCCGCGCCAGTCGGTGCAGGCATGGCTGGCCATGCGCTCGATGGCGCCGGGGTTCTGATGGATGCCCCAGTCGCTGGCGCCGGCGATGAAGGTACTGGGCACGCCGATGGTGCGGCCGGCAAAGGCTTCCAGCAGGCCGTTGTAGCGGCCGGTGGTGCGGCAACGGTAGCAGGTCAGCGCGCCCTCGAACCCGGTGCGGGTGTATTCGGCGGCATACACCGCCATCTCCGGCTCGGTCAGCCAGCGGTTGGCGGCCACTTCCGCCGGGCTGGGCATGTGGTGCGCCACGGTGTCCGGCATCGTCTCGGCCAGGTCCATGATGTAGTAGGTCGGCATCTGCGCCAGCGCCTCGGCGGTCCAGCCGGCCAGGCGGAACGGCTGGTTCGCCGCCCAATCCGCGCTCTTGTGGTGGTAGTAGGCGCGCAGGAAGGCGTGCATGCCCTGCGGCGGCGCCTGCATGTCGGGCCCGGCGCGGCGTTCCGAATAATACCACTGGTAGTGCTTGCGCGGCCGCGGCAGCGCCGCCAGCGCGGCCTGGATATCGGGCAGCGGCGGCAGGCCGTCGCGGAGGCCGGGCGGCCCGCCAAAGGGCGCGCTCATGATCGCCATGCGGCGGAACACGTCCGGCCGCAGCAGCGCGCACCAGGCGGCGACACTGGCGCCGTAGTCATGGCCGATGACCGCCGCGGCATGGTCGTGCCCGGTGGCGCGCACCACGCCCAGCGCGTCCCGCACCAGGTTGGGCAGGGTGTAGAGCGCCAGGTCGCCGTCGAAATCCCCCACCCAGCCGGTGGTGCGGCCGTAGCCGCGCTGGTCCGGCGCCACCACGTGGTAGCCGGCCGCGGCCAGCGCCGGCATCACATGGCGCCAGGAATAGGCCAGTTCCGGAAAGCCATGCACCAGCAGCAGCAGCGGGTCGCCCGGGTCGCCGGCTTCCAGGATATGGACCTCCAGCCCGTTGATGTCGGGCAGGAAGCGGGCGGTGATGCCGGCGGGCAACACGCTGGCATCCAGCGCGGCAATCTCGGACATGGTCGTTCCCCCTATGCTCTACCAACGGCACGAAGCCCTGCTGCGTGCTGCGACTGCGGCTCGCGGCTTGTGCCGCTTGGCCAGGAACCGCGGAGGCGGCCCGCCCGGCGATTGAGGATTTGAAACAGCCTGATACTCGCGGTCAAAGGATTTGACCGCGAGTATCAGGCCAGCTTGCGTGGCTTTGGCGTGCGCGGTTCCTCGAAGCCGAAGAACTTGAAGGTTTCCTTCATATGCGTCGGCAGCGGCGCGGCAATCTCCAGCGTGCCGGAAACCGGGTGCGGCAGCACCAGGCTGCGGGCGTGCAGGTGCAACTGGCCGCTCAGCCCATCCATGTGCGCGGCGCTGCCGCCGTACTTGCCGTCGCCGAGGATCGGGCAGCCCAGCGCCTCGGCGCAATGCACGCGCAGTTGGTGGGTGCGGCCGGTGACGGGGCGCAGTTCCACCCAGGCGGCACGGCGCTTGGCGTAGTCCACGGTGCTGAAATCCGTGATCGCGCGCGACCCCAGGCGGGGGTCGTGCATGCCGATGGCATTGCGCGCCTCCTCCACCGCCACCACACGCTCGCCGCGCGGGCCGCCCTGCTTGGCCAGCGCCAGGTCGATCCGGCCCTCGCGCGGTTCGGGTTCGCCCACCACCACGGCCCAGTAGGTCTTCTGCATCTCCCGCCCGCGGAAGCTTTCCGCCAGCTTGGCCGCGGCCAGCGGGGTGCGCGCCAGCATCAGGACGCCGGAGGTGTCCTTGTCCAGCCGATGCACCAGGCGCGGCCGCTCCTCGGAGCCGAAGCGCAGCGCGTCCAGCATGGCGTCCAGGTTCTTGACGATGCCGGGGCCACCCTGCACCGCCAGGCCGGACGGCTTGTCGATCGCCATCACCTCGTTGTCGCGGTAGATCACCATGGCTTCCAGGGCGCGTTGCTCGCGCTCATCCACCTTGATGCTCTTGCGGGTTTCCGGCGCCGGGCCCTCGGGCAACGGCGGGATGCGGATTTCCTGGCCCTCGGCCAGGCGGGTGTTGGTTTCGGCCCGCTTGCCGTCCACCCGCACCTGGCCGGTGCGCAGCATCTTCTGCAGCGCGCCCTGGGTGAGTTGCGGGAAATGGCGGCGGAACCAGCGGTCCAGCCGGGTGTCGGCGTCGCCAGCGGCCACGGTGCGGAGTTGAACGGTCATGGGCGGGGTTTAGCACGGGCCGGCGGCGATACCAGAAGCCTGACCACCACCCCCGGCCGCACCGATTGGCCCGGCACCCGCATGGCAAGCCCGTGATGCCCTTGCCCGCATCGGCGTGCTAAGGCTGGCGAGCTATTTTCCAGGGGCGGCCTTTTTGGGTTTGTTCGGCAAGATCATCGGCGGCGTGGCGGGCTTTGCCATGGGCGGGCCGTTCGGCGCCATGGTGGGCATGGCCATGGGGCATGCGGCGGATGAAGGCGTGCTGGGCCGCACCGCCGGCCGCGCCCTGCCCGGCCCGGCCGACCTGGCGGCCATGCTGGGCAACCGGGAAACCCTGTTCGCCATTTCGGTCATCGTGCTGTCGGCCAAGCTGGCCAAGGTGGATGGCCCGGTGAAGCGGGCCGAGATCGACACCTTCAAGCGCAGCTTCCGCATCCCGCCCGAGAACCTGGCCGAGGTGGCGCAACTGTTCGACCGCGCCCGCGACAGCGCCGAGGGCTTCGAGCCCTTCGCCCAGCGGCTGGGCGAGGCCTTCGCCGACAACAAGGCGATGCTGGAGGACGTGCTGGCGGCGCTGTTCGCCATCGCCCGGGCGGATGGCCCGGTGAACAACGCCGAACTGGCCTTCCTGAAGCAGGCGCATCTCGGCCTGGGGCTGGACCGGCTGGCCTGGGAACGCGCCAAGGACGGCCGGCCGAGCGGCAGCACCGGGGGCAACCCCGGCGGCACCGCCCCCAGTGCCACCGAGGCCGATGCCTATATGATGCTGGGCGTCAGCCGCGCCGCCAGCGACGACGAACTGCGCCAGGCCTGGCGCCGGCTGATGCGGGAAAACCACCCGGACAGCCTGGCCGCCCGCGGCGTGCCGCAGGAATTCGTCAAGCGCGCCACCGACAAGGTGGCCGAGATCAACGCCGCCTGGGACCGCATCAAGCGGGAACGCGGCCTGTGAGCGCCTGGCCACGGTCCCAGGCACCATTGCGAGACCGCCCGGCCGAGCCGACCGGCGGGGACCGCATCAGGCGGGAACGCGGCCTGTGATCCGCCACACCCCCAGCCCGAACCAAGACCCCCGCCCCGCCGGGCAGCCAGTGGACCACCTGGTGCTGCACTACACCGGCATGCAGACCGCCCGCGACGCCATTGCCCTGCTGTGCGAGGCAGGCGGGCCGAAGCCGGTTTCCAGCCATTACGTGGTGGAGGAAGACGGCCTGATCCACTGCCTGGTGCCGGAGGAACGGCGCGCCTGGCATGCCGGCATCTCCCACTGGCGCGGGGCCGAGGGGCTGAACGGCCGCTCCATCGGCATCGAGGTGGTCAACCCCGGCCATGACTGGGGCTACCGCCCCTTCCCGGCGCTACAGATGGCCGCGGTGGCCGAACTGTGCCGCGGCATCCTGGCCCGCCACACCATTCCGGCCCGCAACGTGGTGGCGCACAGCGACATCGCGCCGGACCGCAAGCAGGACCCGGGCGAGTTGTTCGACTGGCAGGGCCTGGCCGGCTGTGGCGTGGGGCTGTGGCCGGGCCACGCGCCGGCGGTGCCGGAACAGCCGGCGCTGCCGCTGCTGGCCGCCATCGGCTACCGCACCGACCTGCCGCTGCCGCTGCTGCTCACCGCCTTCCAACGCCATTGGCGGCCGGCGGAGGTGAACGGCCAGGCCGATGCCGACACCCTGGCCCGGCTGGTGGCGGTGGCCCGGCTGGCCGCGGCCTGATCCCCCCCCGGTGCGGCCACCCGGCGCCGCGCCGCGCTGGGCCGCACCGCCATCACCGCCGCACCCGGCGCCGATCACCGCCCACGCCGTGGATATATCCCGTGCTTCCCGCCTTTCGGTGATTCCACCTTGGGCGAGGACGCTCTAGCCTCGGCACAAAGCAGGAGGAAATGCGTCCATGTCCCTCACCCTTCGCCCGCTGCACCCGCTGTTCGTGGCCGAGGCTTCGGGCCTCGACCTCAGCCGCCCGCTGGCCCCGGACGCGGTGCGGGCGGTGGTGGCGGCGCTGGACCAGCACGCCGTCCTGGTCTGGCGCGGCCAGCCGCTGGAACAGGAACAGCAGGTCGCCATGGCCAGGCAGTTCGGCCCGCTGAACCCGGGGCTGAAGAAGATCGGCGGCCGGGTGGAACGCATGCGCGACCTGGCGCTGATCGATATCTCCAACGTCGATGCCGAGGGCGTGCCGCTGCCGCGCGACAACCCCAAGATCGTCTCCGGCCTTGCCAACCAGCTGTGGCATTCGGACAGCAGCTTCCAGGCCCCGGCGGTCAGCTATTCCATGCTGTCGGCGGTAACGCTGCCCAGTTGGGGCGGTGAGACCGAATATGTCGACCTGCGCGCCGCCTGGGACGCGCTGCCGGCACGGCTGAAGCAGCAGGTGCGCGGCCTGGAAGCCGAGCACTTCGCCCTGCATTCCCGCATGACCCTGCTGGGCGACGACCACTACACCCCGGAGCAACTGGCGGTGCTGCCCGCCGTGGTCTGGCCGCTGCATCGCATCCACCCCGGCTCGGGCCGGGAGGTGCTGTTCTGCGGCATCCATTGCCGCAGCATCCTCGGCATGGGCGTGGCCGAGGGCAAGATGCTGCTGCTGGACCTGCTGGAACACGCCACCCAGCCGCAGTTCCGCTACACCCACCACTGGCAGCCTGGCGACCTGGTGATGTGGGACAACCGCGCCACCCTGCATCGCGGCCGCGCCTACAACCTGGACGAACCGCGCGAGCTTCGCCGCACCACCAACGACGAAGTCCCGGCCGCCGCCCGCGCGGTGGCGTGACAGCGCCCTTCGCCTGGTCGCGCGCCAGCCCCGCACGCGGCGGCGTGCCGGCCCCCTCACGCGGCGGCGTGCAAGCCCGCAGGTGACGGCGCGCCGGCGCCATGCGCGGCCGCGTGACAGATTGACGAAACCCGGCCGCCGGGCGCATAGCCCGCCCGCGTCAGGCGGCCGGACGACCGCTGGCTTCGGGCAACCGAAGCTGGAGGAAAGTCCGGGCTCCACGGGAACAGGATACCGGCTAATGGCCGGCGGGGGCGGCAACGCCTTCAGGGAAAGTGCCACAGAAAGCAAACCGCCCTTCGGTCGCCAGACCCAAGGGTAAGGGTGAAAGGGTGGGGTAAGAGCCCACCGCGCGCCCAGCAATGGGGGCGGCACGGTAAACCCTATCCGGAGCAAGACCGAATAGGAGGGGCCGGCGCGGCAGGCTTGCCTGCTGGCGCGGGGGCGTTCCCGCCCTGTCCCTCGGGTTGGTCGCTAAAGGTGCGCCGCAAGGCCCACCGCAGAGGAATGGTCGTCACGCACGGGGCTTATCCCCCGGGCGTACAAAACCCGGCTTACAGGCCGCCTGACGCAACTTACCCCGGGCTTCCCCACAAGCTTATCCACAAGATTCCAGGCCAGTTCTGCGCTGGATGGTTGTATATTTAGTGCTATTTTTACCTTTTAATGCCAGCGCCAGGACGCCGCGTAACTTACTAGCGATGAAGCAAATAACGCCGGCTGAATCCCCCCTGAGGGGGCACTGCACCCTTGAATGCCCGGGTTTGCCCATGCTATCCCACGAATGCCCGTGAAGAACGCGACGCTCGGGGGGGCGAGCCGTTCGGACCGGGCAGGTCGGGCGAGCCGGTAGGGGGTCGGGGGGCCTTCTACCGGCCGCTTCCCCCGGCCAACAGAGCCTTCGGGGGGCAGTACGGGACCATGTCCCAATTCACGGGCAGCTACGACGGCACGTTCGACGCCCGCAAGGGGCGCCTTTCCGTGCCTGCGCCCTACCGTCTGAAGCTGAACCAGTTGAACGCCGAGGAAATCATGCTGCGGGCCTGTGACAACGCGCCCTGCATCGAAGTGTGGCCCCAGCCGCTGTACCAGCAGGTGCTGGACGAGGCGCTGAAGGGCATCGGCCGCTTCACGCCCGAATTCGGCCGGCTGAGCCGCAAATTCGCCGCCAGCGCCATCACCACCCGGCTGGACGGCGATGGCCGCCTGATCCTGCCCGCCGCCCTGGTGCAGCACGCCCGGCTGGAAGGCCCGGTCAGCTTCGTCGGCATGGTGGACCTGTTCCATATCTGGACCCCCGGCCTGTTCGCTGACCAATTGGCCCGCGACGCCGCGGCGGAGGCTGCGGCATGAGTGGCCACCTGCCCGTGATGCTGGACGAGGTGGTGGCCACGCTGGCCCCGCGCGACGGCGCCGTCTACCTGGATGGCACCTTCGGCGGCGGCGGCTATGCCGAGGCCATTCTCGCCGCCGCCGACTGCACCCTCTACGCCATCGACCGCGACCCGGACGCCATTGCCCGCGGCGCCGCCCTGGCCGCGCGCTTCCCTGGCCGGCTGCACCTGCTGCCCGGCTGCTTCGGCGACATGCAGGCGCTGCTGGCCGAACGCGGCGTGGCCGAACTGGACGGCGTGGTGCTGGACCTCGGCGTCTCCTCCTTCCAGTTGGACCAGGCGGAGCGCGGCTTTTCCTTCCGCACCGACGGCCCGCTGGACATGCGCATGGGCCGCGACGGCCCAACCGCGGCCGACCTGGTGAACCGGCTGCCGGAAGCCGAGTTGGCCGACATCCTGTTCAACTTCGGCGAGGAACGCCTGTCCCGCCGCATCGCCAAGACCATCGTGGCGGCGCGGCTGGAAGCCCCCATCACCACCACCCACCGGCTGGCCGAGGTGATCCGCAGCAAGGTGCCGCGCGACCCCTCGGGCATCGACAGCGCGACGCGCAGCTTCCAGGCGCTGCGGATCGTGGTGAACGACGAGTTGGGCGAGGTGGAACGCGGCCTGGCCGCCGGGCAGGCATTGCTGGCGCCCGCCGGGCGGCTGGTGGTGGTGGCGTTCCATTCGTTAGAAGACCGCATCGTCAAGCGGTTCATGCTGAATGCCGCGGGGCGCACACCGGCGGCCTCGCGACACAACCCTGCGGCACTGCAAAACCGTGGCGCCGCCGCGCCGTTCCGGCTGTTGGCACCGAAGGCATTACGCCCAGGCAGCGCCGAAACCGACCGTAATCCGCGTGCGCGCTCCGCCCGGCTGCGCGCGCTGGAACGCATTGCCGCCGATGGCGGCAGGATGGACGCAGCATGATCTTCCGCCCCTTCACCCTCC
Organism: Acetobacteraceae bacterium; assembly: GCA_947373495.1. GTDB lineage: Bacteria > Pseudomonadota > Alphaproteobacteria > Acetobacterales > Acetobacteraceae > CAIMOR01. The sequence goes on along the minus strand of CANBXZ010000089.1, from coordinate 691 downwards.
TCTGCTTCCTCACCGCCGCGGGCTTCGGCTGGAACCTGTACCAGGTGAAGCACGCCACCGCGCAGCTGGACCGGGAACTGGCCAGCGTGGCGGACCAGATCAAGGCGGTGCAGAAGCAGAAGGAAACCCTGGAATCCGTCTGGGGCACGCTGAACGACCTGCCCCGCCTGCGGCAGCTGTCGCAGCAGCTGCTGCCGATGGAAACCTCCCAGACGCCGCAGAACCGCAGCTTCGCCGAACTGGACCGCCGGCTGCCGCCGGTGCAGGCGTTCGACGGCACCCGCTCCGCCTTCGCCCAGCGCGAGGGTGTCTCGCCGCCCGATGTCGCCCTGGCGCTGCTGCCGCCGGTGGTGGCCACCCCGGCGCCGATGGTGCTGGTGGCGGTGAACACCCCGGCACCGCCGGTGTTGGTGGGCGTCACCACGCCGGCGCCGCGTGCCATGCAATTGCCGGTGCCGGAATTGGTGGCGGAGGAAGAGCCCCTGCCGCTGCCGCCGCCGCTGCCGCCGCACATGCTGGCCATGGCCGAGCCGCGCGCCGTGCTGGCGCCGGCCCCCAAGCCGGTGGCCGCGCCGGCGCCGGCCCTTCCGGCCCAGGCCGTGGCCTCGGCCCCGCGCCCGGTGCAGCCCGCCATCGCCGCCGCCAGCCCGTCCGGCCTCGGCTTGGCGGCGCCCATCGCCTATGCCCGGCC
>CANBXZ010000088.1 GCA_947373495.1 Acetobacteraceae bacterium | reverse complement strand
CGCCGCGCGCGTGCCCGTCAGCCAACGCTCCACGATGTGGTCGCGCACCACCAGCGCCGTGGCCATGAACCAGTCGCGCTCGCGCGCGCCTTCCCGGCTTTTGCCCAGGTCGAAGGTAAGCTTTCGCAGAATCGCGTCACGCAGCGAAGCGGCGTCGAGGTCGAGGCTGGCCATCATGTCCACGGTTCGCGCTGCCCTTTTGAATCGGCAGCGCGATCATTCCCGTCACGCTGCACCGCACAATAGATCACATGGTTTTGTATATTAGAAGCGGAACCCGGTGCGCCGCATGCGGAACGGGACATCACTGTCCACCCTGGGCCAGGGCGACCCTGCCACGCCAGATATTAACGACCTGGAAATGCCTGCAGGCCGGCTTCAGTCAGCCCCGCCCCAGCACGGCGACGATCTGCCCCCGCAGCCAGATCTCCGCCGGGTCCTGGTCCAGCGCCGCGCGCCAGGCCATCCGTACCACGGATTCCGGGCTGGGAAAGGGCAGCGGATCGGCCACCAGGCCGCGCTCGGCGATGCGTTCCAGCATGATGTCGGCCAGCGCATCCGAGACGGTACACAGCAGGTCGGTGCCCAGCAGCACCCGCCACAGCAGGCCGAAATCCGGCAGCCCCAGCACCACCTGGCGGCTGCGGCCCAGCCTTTCCAGCGCCGCGTCCACAAAGCCGGTCAGGTCGCCCCGCGCCGTCACCAGCACATGCGGCCGGGCGCAATAGGCTTCCAGGTCAACCGGGCCGGGGCTGGCAGCGTCCCGCAGCACGCGAAAGCCGCCGCGGCGCAGCACCCGCTGTCGCGCCGCCGCCGGCAGGTCGTCGTTCATGAAGCCCACCGCGGTGCCGATCTCGCCGGAAGCCAGCATGGCCGGAATGGTGGAGAAATTGGCGGCCCGGATCACCAGCCGGCACTGCGGCGCCGCCTGGCGCAACCGGGCCAGCAGCGGCATGGCGGCAATGGCCACGTCGTCGCTCCAGCCCACGCGGAAGGTGCGGGCGTCCACCGCCGGGTCGAACGGGGTCGCGCCAGCAAGCGTGCCGGCAATGGCCTGCAACGCCGGCGCCAGTTCCAGCAGCAGCGCCTGGGCCCGCGGCGTCGGCTCCAGCGTGCGGCCGCTGCGGATGAACAACTCATCCCGAAACGCCTCCCGCAGCCGGGCCAGCGCGGCGGAGGTGGCGGGCTGCGAGAGGAACAGCGCCTGGCCGGCCCGGGTGACGCTGCGCTCCCGCATCAGCGCGATGAACACCGGCAGCAGGTTCAGGTCCAGCCGGCGCAGGCTGCCGGGGTCCGAGCGGTGGGGCATGGCGGCGTTTCATCCATGGCATGGATAGGTGTCATCCACCCCCTGCGTTGGTCTGGGGCGGCCTGCGGCCACATCTTCCGGACCGAAGGCGCCACTGGCAAGGGAATAGGCCCTGTACCGCGGTGGCGCCACCCAAGGAGAATACGCCATGTTCCGTACCGTTGCATTCACCGGCCTGATCGCTGCCACCCTGCTGGGCGCCGCCGCCCAGGCTGCCGAACCGGGGCCGCTGCTGGTCAACCGCGCCGGCGACCAGACCATCGTCTATGGCCGCAGCAGCAACCTGGTGGGCGGCGCGCACCGCAACGCCGATGGCTCGGTGACCTATCTCAGCCAGCCGCAGCGCCAGGGCGGCCCGGCCAACCCGCTGGACCAGGCCAGCCAGGGCCTGAACCAGGCCTGGTAACAGCATGATTGCCGGCCCCCGCTGCCTGCGCTTCCATGGCGCCGGCAGTGGAGGGTCTGGCGATGCCTACGATGGAATTCCCGGCGGGCGGCTTCCGCTTCGTCCCGGCCGTGTTCCAGTATTCGGCCGGGGTGGCGGCACTGCCCGGCTACCGGGTGGAACGCGCCCGCTTCGCCGAGCCGGTGCCGATGGCCGAAGGCTGGCGCCGCATTGCCCGCCACCTGGAAACCCTCTCCCGCCCGCGCACCGCCTTCTGCGCCTGCGAACTCCGGTCCCCGGCGCCGTTCACCGAAGCCGGCTTCGAACGCTTCAACCGCGGCTATGCCGCCGTGCTGCAGGATTGGGGCCTGCTGGAGTTCGGCGAAAACCCGGTGGCGCGCAGCAATGTCTGCCCGCAGATCGCCCCGCCGGGCGAACCCAGCTTCCATGCCTTCAGCTACACCGTGCCGGACCTGGGCGCCGCGCCCAGCTTCGTGGTGGCCGGCAGCGGCGAAAGCGTGGAGGGCCGCGGCAGCTACGCCGCCCATACCATCGCCCCGGGAGACACCTCCCCGGCCGGGCTGCGGGCCAAGGCGCACTACGTGCTGGGCGAGATGGAACGCCGCATGGCCGCGCTGGGCTGCACCTGGGCCGATACCACCGGGGTGCAGGCCTATACCGTGTTCGACCTCTACCCCTTCCTGGCCGATGAGATGGTCCGCCGCGGCGCCGCCCGCCATGGCCTCACTTGGCAATACTGCCGCCCGCCGGTGCAGGGGCTGGACTATGAGATGGACTGCCGCGGCGTCAGCACCGAACGGGTGCTGAGCGCCTGAGGGGGAACCACCTGGAGCGTGATTCACGCCTTTCAGTGAGGCCGCCTCTTTCAGTGAGGCCGCCTCAGGCGATCACGCTCTAGCCCCGCTTCTCCAGCAGCCCGGCGATGCCGCGCGGCAGGAACAGCATGAACAGCACCAGCAGGATGCCATAGAAGAACGGCGCCGCGCCGGTCAGCTCGGTGCCGAAGAACACCCGCAGCGATTCATCCAGCCCAATCGTCAACACCGCGCCGATGGTCGGGCCGAGCGGCGCGTACATGCCGCCGGCAATGGCGCCGAACACGATCTGCAGGGAAATCCCCAGGCCGGAAACGCTCTCCGGGCTCAGGTACATGCGGTATTGCGCCGTCAGCGCCCCGGCCAGCGCCGCCAGCCCAACCGAAAGCATGGTGACCCGCAGCTTTTCCCGGGTAACGCGAATGCCCACCGAAGCCGCGGCATCCTCATCCTCCGCGATCGCCGCCAGCGCCTTGGACGCCATGGCGCGGTCCAGCGCCCACCACACCAGCAGCCCCAGCGCCCAGCAGGCCAGGGTCAGCCACCAGAAGCCGGCCTTGCCGAACTGCATCGCCGCCAGGCCGTCGGCCGCCGCCACGCGGTTCGGCGTCATGCCCAGCGAACCACCGGTCGCCTCCCGCAGCGCCGTCATCAGGATGCGCACGATCTCGCCCGCCGCCAGCGTGACCAGGGCGAAGTAGTGCCCCACCACGCGCAGCCGGAAGCACGGCCAGGCCAGCGTCACGCCCGCGGCAATGGCCACCACGATGCCCAGCGGAATGCCAACCCACGGCGTGACGCCATACAGGTTCCACAGCAGCGCCATGGTGTAGGCACCGACGCCGAAGAAGGCGCCATGGCCGAAGGAAACCAGGCCGAACCGCCCCATCATGGCCCAGCCGGTGCCGGCAATGGCGGTGAGCGTGGCGGTGATGAGCAGGTGCAGCACGTAGTCCGGCGGGCCGAACAGCGGAATGGTGGCCAGCGCCAGCAGGGCGAGGGCCATGGGGATGGGGCGGCTCATCGTGCGAACAACCCCTGCGGCCGGATGAACATCACCAGGATGAAGAAGCCGAAGGCGATGACATAGGACATCTCCGTGCTGCCGACGAAGCCACCGACCGAGATGATGAGCCCCATCAGGAAGGCGGCGATGAAGCCGCCCAGCATGTTGCCCAGGCCGCCCATCACGCAGATCATGAAGGTGATCGGCCCGAAGGACAGGCCGACGAAGGGGTGCACGTCCAACTGCACCACCAGCAGGCAGGCCGCCAGCCCGGCCAGCGTGCCGCCCACCCCGGAGGCGATCAGGTAGATGCGCCGCGGGTCCACCCCCATCAGCGGCATCACCTCGCGGTCCCGTGCGATGGCGCGGATGGCGGTGCCGACATAGGTGAACTTCAGGAAGGCCCACAGGCATGCCGCGCCCACCAGCGCGGCGCAGAAGGCAATCAGCTTGGTGCCGCTGATGAACACATCGCCCAACTCCATCGGCGGCATGTCCACGCCCAGCGAACGGAAGTCGGTCTTGAACACCAGCGTCGCCGCACCCTGCAGCACGAACAGCACGCCGCCGGTGGCCAGCACCTGGTTGATCGGCGGCGCGTTCAGCAGCGGCCGCACCACCAGCCAGTGCAGCGCCAGCCCCAGGCCCGCCACCAGCGGCAGGCACGCCGCGCAGGCCAGCGCCAGCGGCCAGCCGGCCTGGGTGTAGAGGAACCACACGGCATACATGCCGATCATCACCAACTCGGCGTAGCAGAGCCACACCACGTCCACCACGCCGAACACCAGGTTCAACCCCAGCGCCGGCAGGGCGAAGACACCACCCAGCAGCACGCCGTTCAGCAGGGCTTCCAGCAGGAAGGGGTCCATTATGTGTGCCTCCGGCACGCCGGGCGATTCACGCCTCCGGGGCTGCGCCCCTCCATCGATCGCAGCGGTTCCGCCGGGCGATTCACGCCTCCGGGGCTGCGCCCCTCCATCGATCGCACGGCCTCAATGCCCCCCAAGGTAGCTGCGGCGAATGGCGGGGTCCGCGGCCAGTTGCGCGCTGGGGCCCTCGGCGGCGACGCGCCCGGTCTCCAGCACATAGGCGCGGTCCACCACGCGCAGCACCTGCGCCACGTTCTGCTCCACGATCAGCACGGTCAGGCCCTCCTGGCGGATCTGCCGCACCAGTTCGAACACCTGCTGCACCACGATCGGCGCCAGCCCGGCGCTGGGCTCGTCCAGCAGCAGGATCTTCGGCCCCGACATCAGCGCCCGGCCGATGGCACACATCTGCTGTTCGCCACCGCTCATGGTGCCGGCCAACTGGTGGCGGCGTGCCTTCATCTTCGGGAACAGCGTGTACACATGCTCGCACCGCGCGGCGAAATGCGCCCGCGCGGCGGGGTGGAAGGCGCCGACCTTCAGGTTCTCCTCCACCGTCAAATGCGGGAACAGCCGGCGGTTTTCCGGCACATGGGCAATGCCCAGCGCCGGCAGTTCATGCGGCGGCACCCGCGCCATGTCGCGGCCGTCATACCGCGCGGTGCCGGCGCGGGGGCGAATGAGGCCGGAGATCACCCGCAGCAGCGTGGTCTTGCCAGCGCCATTGGGGCCCACCACGCCCACCGCCTCGCCCGGGTCCACCCGCAGCGAAACGCCGAACAGCGCCTGGAAATCACCATAGCCGGCCTCGATGCCGGTGAGTTCGAGCGAACCACTCATGCCGCGCGGCTTTCCGGCGGGCCGAGATACACTTCCGCCACCTTCGCATCCTCCTGCGCCTCGGCCGGGGTGCCCTGGAAGATCACCGCGCCGTGGTCCAGCACCACCACGCGGTCCACCACCGAAAGCAGCACGCCCATGATGTGCTCCACCCAGACAATGGTGATGCCGCGTTCGTCGCGAATGCGCTTCAGCATGTCCGCGGCGTTGCGCATCTCCCCGCTGTCCAGCCCGCCCAGGCTTTCATCCGCCAGCAGCAGCCTGGGTTGCGTCGCCAGGGCGCGGGCCAGTTCCAGCTTCTTCAGCCCGGCGGCACCCAGGCCATGCACCACCGCGTCCGGGCCGTCCGGCAGTTGCGCCAGGCGCAGCGCGTCGCGGGCGCGTTCGGTGGCTTCCTCGGCCGAGATGCCGCCACCGGCGCCGTAATGCGCCGCCAGGGTCGCGTTCTCCAGCAGCGACAGGGTGCGGAACGGCCGCGGAATCTGGAAGGTGCGGCCAATGCCCAGCCGGCAGCTTTCATCCGCGGTCGAGCCGGCGATCTCCCGCCCTTCCAGCTTCACCGAGCCACTGGTCGGCCGCAGCATGCCGGCGATGCAGTTGAAGGTTGTGCTCTTGCCCGAGCCATTCGGCCCGAGCAGCCCAAGGATCTCACCGGATGCCACCTGGAAGGAGACAGCATCCACCGCGGTGAAGCCGCCGAATTTCTTCGTCAGCTTCTCCACCGCCAGCAGGGGTTGCGCCATGCCTCAGCGCGCGGCGTAGGTATGGCCAGCAGGCAGCGGCAGCACCGGCGGCACGCCGATGGCCGTGGGCCACACCACCTTGGACTTGCCGTTGTCGAACTGCATCACCACGGCGATGCTGCGTTCATTCTGGCCGCTCATCGGCGTGCCTGGCCGCGCGAACTTCACGCCATAGCCCTGGATGGTGCCGCCCACCGGCACATCCACCTGCAGGGCCGCCTCGCGCAGCGCATCCGCCGTCATGCCGCCGGTCTTGGCCACCGCCGGCTTCAGCACGTGCTCCAGGAAGATCCAGGTGTTGTTGAAGCCCATGGAGGCATGCGTCGGCGGGTCGTTCGACTGGTGCCGGGCCTGGTAGCGCTGCAGGAAGGCAGCCGCGAGGTCGGCCACGCCGGCACCCAGCCGGGACTGGTCCAGCATCTGCGTCGCCGCCGGGTCCACGTTGCAGATGTTGTTCACATCGGCGCCGAAGGTCTCGCTCAGCTTGTCGATCTGGCTGTAGCCGGCGCCGTGGCCGATCAGCATCTTGAAGCGCAGCCCGCCGGACTTCGCCTGGCGCAGGAACAGCGTGATGTCCGGGTTGTAGCCGGCATGCATGATGACATCGGCGCGTTCGCGGCGCAGCTTGGTGACCAGGGTGGACAGGTCCGGCGCGGTGGCGGAATACGCCTCCTTCATCACCACCGGCATGTTGCGCTTGCGCGCCTCGGCCTCGATGCCCGCGGCCACGCCGGTGCCATAGGGGCCGTCCTCGTAGATCACCGCCAGCCGCACCTTGTCGGGGTCGGTGCCCAGCCGGGCCTTGGCATGTTCATGGATGAAGGAAACCGAGCCCTCGGCATACTGGTCCGAATGCACGGTGGGGCGGAACACGTAGCTCAGGTTCTTGTCCTTCAGCACCGCGGTGGCGATGGCCGAGGTGATCCACATCAGCTTCTTCTGCTGCTGGAAGCGGCCGGAAAGCGGCACCGCATGGGCCGAGGAGTAGATGCCGGTCACCACCTCCAGCTGTTCCTGGCCCAACAGGCGCTCGGCTTCGTTGATCGCCACTTCGGCGCGGCTCTGGCTGTCGGCCGAGACGATCTGCACCTGGCGGCCGCCGGCGCCACCGCGCTGGTTGAACAACTCGATGGCGACCTCGGCGCCCCAGAACAGCGGCTGGCTGCCGGCGCCGGCGAAGGGGCCGGAAAGGTCGGTCATCACGCCAACCCGCAACGGGCCGGACTGCGAGCGCGCCGTGGCCGGCACGGTGGCGGCCAGCGCCACGCCGGCGCCCGCCTGCATCAAGCCACGCCGGGTGGTGAGAACACCGGTCATCTTGAACCCTCCCCTGTTTATTATTGGGTGGAAGCGAAGCCCGGCCACCGTCGCGCGTCAAGCCAAACGAAGGCGCCGGCCGGTTTCGCCGCCCAAGGCTGCCGCAACCGGCAAGGCCGGGGGCTGCCGTGTCTCCACCCCCGCCGGCCCACGGCATCGACGGATGATTTCCGATGCTCTTCAATGGCAGCCCAGGCCGCGCCGCCAGGCGGGCAGCGCCCTGGCGGAGAGCTTCCCCGATGGCATCAACCGACGCCGGCCTGATCCTGGGCCTGGACCACGCCACGCTGGTGGTGGCCGACCTGGACGCCGCCGTGGCGACCCATGAAACGCTGTTCGCCCAGCCCTGTACCCGGCGCGGCGTCGCGCCCGGGCTGGCCTGGGCCAGCTTCACCCTGGCCAATACCACGCTGGTGCTGGTGGCACCGCACGGCGCGCCGGAGGAGCCGGCCAACGCGTTGCGAGCGTATCTGGCGCTGCGGCCGGCGGCGCTGGGCGCGCTGGGCTTCGCCGTGGCGGAACCGGAACGGGCCGCCCGGCTGCTCGACCGCCGTGGCCTGCCTGGCGCCGGCCCGGCGCCAGCCGAAGTGAGCGGCCCGGCGCCGGCCGAAGTGACCGACCCGGCGCTGCCCGGAGTGACCGAGCCGGCGCTGCCGGGGTGGGCCGACCTGGCGCGGCCCTGGCTGGCTGGCTCGGCCGCGCCGTTGGCCCCGGCCGCCGCCCGCGGCCTGCACCTGCTGCTGACCCGCCCCAACGCGACCACCGGCACTGCCACCCCGGGCACCTCCCATGGCACCACCCGGCTGGACCATCTGGTGATCCGCAGCGGCGACCCGGAGCGCAGCATCGCCCTGCTGGCCGGCCGGCTGGGGCTGGAATTGCGGCTGGACCGCAGCAATCCCGCCTGGGGCAGCCGCCTGCTGTTCTTCCGCTGCGGCGACCTGGTGCTGGAGGTTTCGCACGACCTGGCCGCCGGCCTGACCACGGCGCCGGACTGCCTGTGGGGCATGACCTGGGGCGTGCCGGATGTGGCCGCCCACCACGCCCGGCTGGAAGCCGCCGGGGTGCCGGTTTCCCCGCTGCGCGTCGGGCGCAAGCCGGGCACCCGCATCTTCACCATCCGGGAGCAGCGGGCCGGGGTACCCACCGCCTTCATCGGGGCGTAACCAGCCCGCACCGAGGAGGACAACGCCATGACCCAGCGCCGCAGCCTGTTGCGCGCCGCCACCCTGGTGCCGCTGGCCAGCCCGGCGCTGGCACCTCTGGCGCTGCCGCGTCGCGCGCTGGCCCAGGCGCCGGGCTTTCCCAGCCGGCCGCTGCGCATTCTGGTGCCCGCGGTGGCCGCGGGTGGTTCAGACACCGCCACCCGCATCCTGCTGCCCAGCCTGGCCGCGCGGCTGGGCCAGCCGGTGGTGGCGGACAACCGCCCCGGCGGGTCCGGCAACCTGGCCAACGAGGTGCTGGCCCAGGCCGCGGCCGATGGCCACACGCTGCAGATGGGCACCATCGGCAATATCGCGGTGAACCCGCTGATCCAGCGCAACCTGGCGATCAACCCGCTGCGGGACTTCACCCATGTCTCGCTGGCGGTGCAGGTGACCAACCTGCTGGTGGTCCCGGCCGACCGCCCCTGGCGCAGCGTGGCCGAACTGGTGGCCGCCGCCCGGGCACGACCGGGCTCGCTTTCCTATGGCTCGTCCGGGGTTGGTTCGGCCGGGCACCTGGCCGGGGCGCTGCTGGACCAGGTGGCGGGGATCGAGAGCGTCCACATTCCCTATCGCGGCGGCGGCCAACTCATCACCGATATCCTGTCCGGCAAGCTGGACTTTTCCTTCGCCACCGCCGCCACCACGCTGGACCATGTGCTGACCGGCCGGCTGCGCGCCCTGGCGGTGCCCAGCGCCGAACGCTCCGCCCTGGTGCCCACGGTGCCGACCATCGCCGAGGCCGGGCTGCCCGGCTACGCGGTGCTGAACTGGTACATGCTGGTGGCGCCGCGCGGCCTGCCGCCGGCGGTGACCGCCACGCTGAACACCGCGGTGCGGGCCGCCCTGGCCGAACCCGAGGTACGGCGCAAGCTGGCCCAGCAGGGCATCGAGCCGCTGCCGAGCACGCCGGAGGAAGCCACCGCCTTCCTGGGTGCGGAAATGACCAAATGGGCCGCCGTGGTGCGCCAGGCGGGCATCGGCACGGAGTGACGGGGGCTGCCGGATGGCCTGGATGCGGCGCCTGGCCTGCCTGCTGGCCACGGCCGGCGCGCCCCTTTGCCGGCCCTTGCCGCGCCACCAGCGGGCCATGCCGTAGCGCCCGGCCACCACCTGGGACTAGGCTTGCCCGCAACACCGAAGGGAGGCCCCGCCATGACCGCGTTCACCCCCAATGCGCCCCACCACGCCGGCCTTGGCGAGCAGGACTCCCGCTTCGTCGCCGTGGCCGAATTGCCGTGGGAGCCGGCGATGTTCCCCGGCGTGGAATACAAGACGCTCTGCATGGACAAGGCGGCCGGCACCATGACGGTGCTGATGCGCATGGCCCCCGGCGCCACCCTGCCGGACCATGAGCACACCCTGACCGAGCAGACCTACATGCTCGAAGGCCGCCTGGTGGACCGCGACGGTGAATGCCGCGCCGGCGACTTCATCTACCGCCCCGCCGGCAGCCGCCATTCGGCCAGTTGCCCGGAAGGCGGGTTGATGCTGGCGATCTTCCAACTGCCGAACAAATTCTACCTGGAGGATGGCCGCGTGGTCGATTTCGTCGGCGGCGACTGGCAGGAGAAATGGGGTGCGGCGGCAAAGGCGGCCGGTCTGGGCTAGCCCCGTTGCGGCGCGGGTGCCGGCGCAGGTAGGCGCTGGGCGCGCTGTGCGGAAAGGAAGGGAAATCCTGGTGCCGACTCGGGGAATTGAACCCCGGACCTACTGATTACGAATCAGTTGCTCTACCCCTGAGCTAAGTCGGCGTCACCAAGGACGCGCTAGATAACGCCACTCCCCTTCCGGGGCAACGCCAGAAATCTTGCGTGCCGCGTCTGCGCGCGCCAGCCTTGTCGTTTTCCTGCTGGGGCTGTTCCACCATGCGCCTTTCCTGGGCCAAGCTGCCTGCGCTTACCCCTGGCCAATGGGTTGAATTGGAAGGCTGGCTGGCGCCGCTGCCGGAACAGCCCTCCCCCGGCTATGGCCTGCTGACACCGCAGCCGGACTGCTGCCTCGGCTGCCCGCCCAACCCGGCACATACGGTGGAGGTGATGGCGGAAAGCGCGCTGCCGGCGGCCAGCGGTGGCGCCATTCGCCTCGGCGGGCATTGGCAGCCGCTGCCGGCGGAGGACCCGGCCGGCTGGCGCTGGCAGCTTACCCAGGCGCGGCCGCTCGGCCGGGTGGCGGCGCCGGGGCCCTGGCTGTCGCGTCGCGCTGCGCTGGCCGGGCTGCCGCTGGCCTGTGTGGCCGCTACCGCCGGCTGCGCCACGCCACCCGCCAGCGCCGAAACGCTGGACCGCGCCCGCGCCCTGGTGGCCGCCGCCACGCCGATGGACCTGCACAGCCATGCCGGCCGGGTCATCATCAGCCGCGGCGGCGCCCGGCCGATGACGCCCATTGCCGAGCCGATGCGTGACGGCGGCATGCGCCTCATCGCCCTGGCCATGGTGGCGGACACGCCAGTGACCCAGGTGGTGAACGGCACCCGCATCCAGGCCGTGCGCGCCCCCGAACCGGGCGAGTTGGTGCGGCACGCCGAAGCCGCCTTCGCCCGCCTGGCGGAGGTTGTCGCCACCCAGGCCCTGGCGGTGGTGACCGACCAGGCCAGCCTGCACGCCGCGCTGGCGCCCGGGGCCACCCCGGCGGTGCTGGTGGCGGCGGAGGGTGCCGATTTCCTCGAAGGCCGGCCGGAACGCCTGGCCGAGGCGTTCAGCCGGCATCGGCTGCGCCACCTGCAACTGGTGCACTACCGGGTGAACGAACTGGGCGACATCCAGACCGACCCTTCGGTGCATGGCGGCCTGACCGCGGCCGGCGCCGCGGTGGTGCGGGAATGCAATGCGCTGGGCGTGGTGGTGGACATGGCACACGCCACCCTGGCCACGGTGCGCGGCGCGGCGGAGGCCAGCCGGCACCCGATCGTGCTGTCCCACACCTCGTTGAACGACACGCCACCTGGCCGCACCCGCACCATCACCAGCCAGCATGCCCGGGCGGTGGCGGCCACGGGCGGGGTCATCGGGGTCTGGCCGCCCAGCACCATCTTCCCCAGCCTGCGCCGCTATGCCGAGGGCATGGCCCGGCTGGCCGAGGTGGTGGGGGTGGCGCATGTCGGCATCGGCAGCGACATGTTGGGGCTGCTGGGCGTGGCCGCCTTCAGCAACTACCGGCAAACGCCGGAACTGGCGGCGGAACTGCTGGGGCTTGGCTTCAACCCGGCCGAGGTCGGGCAATTGCTGGGCGGCAACTTCGCCCGGGTGCTGGCCCAGGTGCTGCCGGCCGGACCGTGACCGTCGCCGCCGGCCACGCCCTTGCGCCGGCTTCCCGCGGCCGAAGGGCCTGCTTGCCGGCTCAGGCAATCATGCGCCCGCCGGCTTCAGCCGGCCGGAGGGGCACTGGGGGCAACCACCGGCGCGGGGCGGGCCGCTGGCCGGGCCACGGCCGGGGTAGCGTGCCGGGCGCGGCTGCCCAGGCCACGGGTGGCCCCGCCCACCCGGCTGCCGGGGGTGCCGCGAATCCGGGTGATCAACTCCTCGGAGCCACCGGCGCCAGGGGCGGCGCCTGGTGCCGGCTGCGCCGCGGCGAGGGCGGGCAGCAGCAACGTGGCAGCCACGGCGATGATGGCCAGGAAGGGACGGTGGGTCTGCATGGTCGGAACCTCCTGCTCGGCTGCCGCATCATGGCAGCCGGGGGCGCCGGGCAACAGCACGCCGCGCCTATCGCCGCGATAGGCCAGGGCGCAGCGGTTGACGCCCTCGCCCGCCGCCCGGACCATGCCGGCAACGCAAACAGGAAACGCCGCTGATGTCCCACGCCCCGCTCTCGCCGGAAGATGCCGCGCGATTCCGCGCCTTCGAACGCGCCCGGCACGACAAGCTGGCCCCGACCTATGCCGGCTTCTTCGCCCATGTCACCGCCCAGGCGATCCCGCCGCTGCTGGCCGCGGTGCGCTGCGGCCCCGGGGTGCGGCTGCTGGATGTGGCCGCCGGCCCCGGCGCGCTGGCCGCCGCCGCCGCCGCCCAGGGCGCCCGGGCGCAGGGCGTGGACCTTTCCCCCGGCATGGTGGCGCTGGCTCGGGCCACGCATTCCGACCTGGTGTTCCAGGAAGCCGCGGTAGAGGCCCTGCCCTTCGCCGCTGCCAGCTTCGACGCCATCGCCATCAACTTCGGCATCGGCCATTTCCCCCGCCCGGCCGAGGCCCTGGCGGAATGCCGCCGCGTGCTGGCCCCCGGCGGCCGGCTGGCGATGAGCTGGTGGGACGTGCCGGCGAAGCAGCGGGTGCAGGGCGTGTTCCGCGATGCCACGGCCGAGGTGGGCCTGCCTCCGCCGGCCGCGGTGCCGCGCGGCCATTCCAACCTGCGCTTCTGCGACAGCGCCGAGTTGGCCGCGGTGCTGGCCGAGGCCGGCTTCGCCGCGCCTGAGGTTACCGAACACGCCGGCGAGCATGTGCTGCCGGATGTGGAAACCCTGTGGCAGGGCGGACTGGGCAGCCTGGCGGTGACGGCGGCGGCCATCGGCGAGCAACCGCCGGAAAGGCAGGCGGCGATCCGCGCCGCGCTGGAACGCCACGCGGCGCCCTACCTGACCCCGCGCGGCCTGGTGCTGCCGGTGGCGTTCAAGGTGGCGGCGGGGCAGCGGCTGGGTTGAGCCAAGGGCGCGCAAGGCCAGCGGCCCGCCCGGCGACTGAGGGGCGCGAAGGTTCATCCTTCGCGCGTCAGGTAGCAGACCCCGGCCGGTAGCCGGTTCCGAAGGCCATGGCAGTGCAGGACCAGGCCGCCAGGAGCCGAGCCGTGAAGGCCGGATCGCCGTAGCGGTGAATCAGCCCCCTCAAACACCGGCCAGAGCATGACCCAGCTAGCTGGATCATGACCTAGTGGTTTGTTTTAGCGGGGGCAATTCCGCCGGCTGGCGACGCGGCCC
>CANBXZ010000087.1 GCA_947373495.1 Acetobacteraceae bacterium | reverse complement strand
CGGACAGCGCTACCCGTACCCGGGTGCAGGCCGCCATGCAGCAGCGCGGCGTACCCAGCGCCATCTACTACCCGCGCCCGCTGCACCATCAGCCGGCCTATGCCGCCCAGCATGCCGGCTGCCTGGCCGGTGGCCCGCCACCGCTGCCGGTGAGCGAGGATCTGTGCGGTCGCATCCTGTGCCTACCGATGCACCCCTACCTGGATGCCGGCCAGGTGGACCGCGTGGCCGATGCGGTGCTGGCTGGGCTGTAGTCCCCGCCCCCTCTGACACCAGGCGCCCGAAGGTCAGACCTGCGGCTGGCAGCCTGCGGGCCGCGACTTTTCCCGCGTTGCCAAGGGCCGCAGAGGCGCCCCACCCGGCGATTGAGGCGCCCGAAGGTCCATTCTTCCTGCGCTGGGTTTGGGGCCCGCGCGGTATTGGATTGAACTTGCCCCCTCTGTCAGGCTTCCATGGCGGCCAGACGTCAGAGGGGTGTTGCCATGCAGCGGCGCAGCCTGTTGGCCGCGGCCGGCGCCGCGGCGCTTGCCCGGCCGGCCCGGGCCAACGAACCGGTGGATGTGGTGCTGGTGCTGGCGGTGGATGTCTCCCGCTCGATAGACCCGGACGAGGCGCGGCTGCAGCGCGAAGGCTATCGCAGCGCGGTCGCCGACCCGTTGGTGCTGGAGGCCATTCGCGGCGGCATGCTGGGCGCCATCGGCCTGGCCTATGTGGAATGGGCCGGCGGCGAGTACCAGCGCCTGGTGCTGCCCTGGACCCGCATCGCCGCCCCGGCCGATGCCATTGCCTGGGCCGACCGGCTGGCCGAGGCGCCACGCGCCTCGCTGTCCTGGACCTCGATTTCCGGCGCGCTGGATTTCTCCCGCCAGGTGATGGCGGCGGCGCCGTTCGAGGCGACGCGCCGGGTGATCGATGTTTCCGGCGACGGGGTGAACAATTCCGGCGGCCCGGTGGAAGCGGCGCGCGACCGCGTGGTGGCCGAGGGCATCGTCATCAACGGCCTGCCCATCATCAACGACCGGCCGACCTTCGGGCGCATGCCCTCGGTGCCGCTGGATGAGTATTTCCAGCAGAACGTCATCGGTGGCGCCGGCGCCTTCATGGTGGTGGCCGAAACCTTCGAAAGCTTCGGCAATGCGGTGAAGCGCAAGCTCATCCGCGAGATCGCCGCGCTGCCGGGGCCGGTGCGGGCCTAGCGCGGCCCCTGCTCAGCGAACGTTACCGTTGTCCATCATCCGCGAACGTTACCGTTCGACTTCCTCAATGCTCAGGCCAAAGGCGGCGACGCCTTCCGCCAGCAGGTCGCCCACCATCTCCATGTTGCAGAGGTACAGCCCGGCATCGCGGCCGGTGTTGCGCTCGGCCGCCAGCCGCAGCGCTTCCTCCCATTCCTCCGGGCCGTAGTCGCCACGGCCGATCCAGGCCAGGGCGATCAGCGCCGCCTGCTCGTCGTCGTTCAACTCGTCGATGAAGCCCACCAGGCTCTCCTCGGTCACCTCGTCCGGCTCATCCACCCGATGGGCGGCCTCGTCGGTGGCTTCCTCGTCGGTCTGGTCCGGGTCGCTGTCCTCCTTGGATTGCAGGGCGCGGGCATGGTCAACGATGGTCGCCACCGCCTCCAGGCTGATGCCCAGGTCCACATCGTCGTCGTCGGGCTGCTTGGCCATCAGGTCGCTCCGCTCAACCGCGCTTAAGTCTTCCGGCCGGCGCTGGTTCCCGAAACCGGGCGGGGAACAGCCAGCGGCCGCGCCGCGTTGCCAGATTGCGAGACCAGCAAGACCGGCGGCAAGGACCAATTCACATGCATGCCTGCAAGCGACCCGGCCGGAGCCTGCCGTTGCTGGCGTTTGCCCTGACCTTGGCCCTGGTCTTGCCCGGGATGGCCCTGGCCGAGGCCCCGGCCCCCTTGGCCGACCCCCTCGGCCTGGTGGTGCCGCTGCCCGGCTGTGGCCTGGCCGGCCGCCCGGTAAGCCCGCGGCACATTCACCAGGTGCGGGCCCGGGGCAGGGTGGTGCGGCATCGGCGGGCGCGCGCAGCCCCCGCATTGCCGGCGGCAGACACCGGTGCCCTGGCCTGGCAGGCGTTGTACGGCTGCACCAGCCAGGTGCCGGAGGAAGCCGGGGTTACCGCCGGGGCGCTGCCGTTGCGGCAAACCTGAACCCCGGCGCCCCCCTCAGTGCCGGCGGCTCAGCGGAACACCGGCGGGGCGTCGTCGTCGGGCAGGTCGGGCAGCGGCACTTCGATCCGCACCGTGCTGGGGTCCACGCCATTGCCCTTGTCCAGCCAGTAGGTGACGGATTCGGGCCAGAAGATCACCACCGCCACCAGGATCAGCTGCAGGCCCACCCAGGGGATGGCACCCCAGTAGATGTCGCTGCTCTTCACTTCCTTGGGTGCGATGCCGCGCAGGTAGAACAGCGCGAAGCCGAAGGGCGGGTGCATGAAGCTGGTCTGCATGTTCACGCACAGCAGCACACCGAACCAGACCAGGTCGATGCCCAGCTTGGCCGCCACCGGCGCCAGCAGCGGCACCACGATGAAGGCGATCTCGAAGAAGTCGAGGAAGAAGGCCAGGAAGAAGATGAAGATGTTGACGAAGATCAGGAAGCCGGCCTGGCCGCCGGGCAGGTGGGACAGCAGGTGCTCGATCCACAGCGAGCCATCGACACCCTGGAACACCAGGCTGAACACGGTGGACCCGACCAGGATGAAGATGACCATGGCCGTGATGCGCATGGTGCTTTCGGTGGCCTGGCGCATCAGGTCGAAGCTGAAGCGCCGGTTGATGATGGCCAGCGCCACCGCGCCCACCGCGCCCATGGCGCCGGCTTCGGTCGGCGTCGCCAGGCCCATGAAGATGGTGCCCAGCACCAGGAAGATCAGCACGATCGAAGGGACCATGCCCTTCAGCACACGCCAGATCAGCGGCCAGCCGCGCTGGGTCAGCGCCTCGTCCGGCAGCGGCGGCACCTTGTGCGGCTGGAAGATGCTGACACCGACGATGAACAGCACGAACAGCAGCACCTGGAGGATCGAGGGGCCGATGGCGCCGGCGTACATGTCGCCGACCGACTTGCCCAGCTGGTCGCCCAGCACGATCAGCACCAGCGAGGGCGGGATGACCTGGGTGATGGTGCCCGACGCGGCGATGACGCCGGTGGCGATCCGCATGTCGTAGCCGTACTTCATCATGATCGGCAGGCTGATCATGCCCATGGCGATGACCGAGGCGGCGACCGTGCCGGTGATGGCGCCAAGCACGGCGCCCACCAGAATGACGGCATAGGCCAACCCGCCCGGCACCTTGCCGAACAACTGGCCGGTGCCTTCCAGCAGGTCCTCCGCCAGGCCGCATCGTTCAAGGATGGCGCCCATCAGGGTGAAGAACGGGATCGAGAGCAGCAACTCGTTCGACATGATGCCGAAGATGCGCAGCGGCAGGTTGCCCAGGTAGGCTTCGGTGAAGAAGCCCAGCTCGATCGACAGGAAGCCGAAGAACAGCCCGGTCGCGGCCAGGGAGAAGGTGACCGGAAAGCCGATCAACAGGAAGACCACCAGGCCGCCGAACATGAGCGGTGGCATGATGTCCAGGGTCAGCATGCTCAGCATTTCTTGGTTGCTTCCAGCCGGTGCGGGGTGAGGTGGAGAACGGCCCAGACGGCCGCGGATGCGGCTATTGCTCGGGCCGGTGGTATTCCACCACCACTTCGATGTCGGGCTTCAGGCCGCGCAGCAGCGCGATGCGCTTGATGAGTTCCGAGAACCCCTGCAACGACAGCAGCAGGAAGCCCAGCGGCATCAGGATCTTCACCGGCCAGCGCAGCAGGCCGCCGGCATTGGCCGAATCCTCATGCCGGATGAAGCTGTCCCAGAAGAACGGGAAGGTCATCCAGGTCAGCAGCAGGGTGGCCGGCAGCATGAAGCAGATGAAGCCGAACACATCCACCCACAGCCGGGCGCGTTCCCCCATGTTGCCATACAGCAGGTCCACCCGCACATGTTCATTGCGGAACAGCGTGTAGCTGGCGCCCAGCATGAAGGTGGCGGCGAACAGGTACCACTGCACCTCCAGCCAGGCATTGGAGGAGTAGGAGATGCCATAGCGGATGAAGGCGTTGCCGGCGGAAATGAAACAGGCAGCCAGCACGGTGAAGTCGGCAATCTTGCCGACGTAACCGTTCAACTTGTCGACCACGCGACTGAAGGCGAGCAGGCCACCCATACGCGGACACCTCCCGAAAGTAAGCCGGGTGGGGTTGTCTCCCCACCCGTGCGGCTGAAGTTAGCGGCGCTGTTCCTGCGCCTGCATGAAGTAGACGAAGTTGTCGAAGGTGTTTTCCGCAACCCGGAACCATTGGTACTGCGTTTCGCGGAACGCTTTCCAGTGTTCATATACCTTCTTGAACGCCGGGTTGCGCGCCGCGGTCTCATCGTACAGCTCGAAGGCGGCGCGGTAGCAGGCCTGCATCACCTCCCGCGGGAAGGGGCGCAGCTGGGTGCCGGCGGCCACCAGCCGGCGCACCGCCTGCGGGTTCAGCGTGTCGTACTTGGCGATGGTCTCGACCGTGGCGTCGCGGCAGGCGCTGTTCAGCGCCTCCTTGTACAGCACCGGCAGTTCGTCCCACTTCGCCTTGTTGATGTAGTAGGACAGCGACGGCCCGCCTTCCCACCAGCCCGGATAGTAGTAGTACGGCGCCACGCGATTGAAGCCGAGCTTCTCGTCGTCATACGGGCCGACCCATTCGGCGGCGTCGATGGTGCCCTTTTCCAGCGCCGGGTAGATATCCCCGCCGGCGATCTGCTGCGGCACCACGCCCAGCTTCTGCATCACATTGCCGGCGAAGCCGCCGATGCGGAACTTCAGGCCGTTCAGGTCGGCCACGGTCTTGATCTCGCGGCGGAACCAGCCGCCCATCTGGGCGCCGGTATTGCCGGCGGTGATGCCGTGGATGTTGTAGGCGCCGTAGAACTCGGCCATCAGCTCGCGGCCGCCGCCGGCTTCGAGCCAGGCGGTCTGCTGGCGCATGTTCAGGCCGAAGGGCACCGCGCTGTCGAAGGCGAAGGTCGGGTCCTTGCCGACGAAGTAGTAGGACACCGTGTGGCAGCATTCCACGCTGCCGGCCTGCACCGCATTGGCCACTTCGAGCCCGGGCACCAGTTCCCCGGCGGGGAAGGTGCGGATCTGGAACTTGCCGTCGGTCAGCGCGGCCACGCGGCGGGCCACGTGCTCACCGGCGCCGAAGATGGTGTCCAGCGAGCGGGGGAAGGAGGAGGCGCAACGCCAGCGAATTTCGGGCATGCCCTGGGCCAGGGCAGGCGCGGCCAGGGCAACGGAGGAACCGGCGACGGCCCCGCCGGCAATGAAACGACGGCGATCCAACAATACTCTCCTGCCGAACTGCAATTTACCGCTCTTCGCGGCAACCGCTGCTGTTCCTAGCGGTGCGGCGCTGCCATGTTAAGTGAATGTTGCAGCTATCTTTCACATGCATGGCCCGGCCATGGATTCGGGCCTGAAACCGCCGGCGGGGGGCGTGGCCCCTTCGCAGCCCGGCGGCCCCGCGTCTAAGCTTCCTGGCGTGACCCTGCTTCCGCCCGCGCCGTGCTGACGGCGTTTTCCCTGGTGCTGGCCCTGCTGCTGCTGCTGGCGGTGGCCGCGGTGCCGTTGGCGCAACGCCCGGCCGGCGCCCGGCTGGTACATGGCGGCTGCGTGGCGGCCTGCCTGGCGCTGGCGTTGCTGGGCCTGGTGGTACTGCTGGCCGGGGGCGCCGGGCCGCCGCTGGTGCTGCCCTTCGGCCCACCCTGGGGCCATGCCCTGCTGGCGCTGGATGGGCTTTCGGCCTGGTTCCTGATGTTGATCGGCATCACCGGTGCCTCGGCTTCCTTCTATGCCATGGCGCATCCGCCGGTGCGGCCGGCGGCGCTGCCGCCCTTCCCGCTGTTCCTGGCCGGCATGGCGCTGACCCTGGCGGCGGCCGACGCCTTCACCTTGCTGTTCGGGTTCGAGCTGATGTCCCTGGCCAGTTGGGCGCTGGTGGCCAGCGACCATGCCCAGTTGGAAAACCGCCGTGCGGCGCGGCTGTACCTGATGATGGCGGCGCTTTCCGCCGCCTGCCTGGTGCCGGCCTTCGGGCTGCTGGCCGGGCATGCCGGTGGCTTTTCCTTCGCCGCGCTGCGCGCCGCGCCGCCCAGTGGCTGGTTGGCCGGTGGCGTGCTGCTGCTGGGCCTGCTGGGGGCCGGCAGCAAGGCCGGGCTGGCGCCGCTGCATGTGTGGCTGCCGCTGGCCTACCCGGCCGCGCCGGCACATGTCTCGGCCCTGATGTCGGGCGCCATGGCCAAGGTGGCCATCTACGTGCTGGCCCGGCTGCTGCTGGACCTGTGCGGCCCGGCCCAGCCGCTGTGGTGGGGGGCGCCGCTGCTGGTGGTGGGGGCCTGCTCGGCCGTGCTGGGGGCGCTGCGGTCCAACCTGGAAGCCGATGTGAAGGTGGTGCTGGCCTGTTCCAGCATCGAGAACATCGGCTTCATCGTGGTCGGGCTGGGCCTGGCGCTGGCCTTCCGCGGCGCCGACCTGGGGCCGTTGGCCGCGCTGGCGGCGGGGGCGGCGCTGCTGCACGCGCTGAACCATGGCGTGTTCAAGACCCTGCTGTTCCTGGTGGCGGGTTCGGTGCAGCGCAGCGCCGGCAGCCGCCGGATCGACCGCCTGGGTGGGCTGATCCACGCCATGCCGCTGACCGCGACCTGCGCGTTGGTGGGCATGGCGGCGGCCGCGGCGCTGCCGCCGCTGTCGGGCTTCGCCAGCGAATGGCTGTTGTTGCAGGCCCTGCTGGCCGGCTGGCGCACCGGGGACGTGGCCTTCCAGGTGCTGGCCGCGGCCGGCACCGCGCTGGCGGCGATGGCGGCGGCGCTGGCGGCGGCGGCCATGCTGCGGCTGTTCGGCCTGGTCTTCCTCGGCCGCCCGCGCAGCCCGCGCGGGGCCGGCGCGCATGAGGTGGGCCGGCTGGAACGCTGGGCCCTGGTGGTGCCGGCGGTGCTGACCGTGCTGCTGGGCCTGCTGCCCGGGCCGCTGCTGGCGCTGGCGCAGCCGGCGCTGGCCAGCCTGCTCGGCGCCGGGGCCTCGGCGCCGGCGCGCGGCTTCGCCCTGCTGGGTGGCACCGGCGATGCCGCGGCCTGGTACCTGCCGCTGACCCTGGCGGTGGTGCTGGCGCTGGCCGGCCTGGTGCTGGTGCTGCTGGTCCGTGCCCGGTCGCCGTTGGAAACCCAGCGTGGCCCGGTATGGAATGGCGGCTTCATCAACCCGCCCGAGCACCTGCCCTTCGGCGACCCGCTGAGCCAGCCCAGCGCCGCCGGCATGGCCCAGCCGCTGCGCCGCATGCTCGGCACCTCCCTGTTCGCGGCGACCGAGGAGGTGCGGCTGCCGCCGCCGGGGGACACGCGGGTGGCGACCTATCAGGCCGGCTTCACCGACCCGGCGCAGGGCTGGGTGGTGGCGCCGGCCGCCTGGCTGCGGGACGCGGTGGCGGCGCGGACCGAACGCATGCGGGACTTCACCATCCGCCGCTGCCTGTCGCTGGGCTTTGCCACGCTGCTGGCCTTGCTGGCGCTGCTGGCCTGGCTGGAGGCGCATTGATGCAGACCCTCGGCGGCCTGCTGACCCAGGCGTTGCACCTGGTGCTGATGCTGCTGGCGGCGCCGCTGGTGGTGGGCGGGGTGCGCTGGCTGAAGGCGCGCATGCTCGGCCGGCGCGGTGCCTCGCCGTTGCAGCCGTTCCGGGACTTGCGCAAGCTGCTGCGCAAGCGGCCTGTGCTGGCCGAAAACGCCTCCGCCGTGTCCGAGGTGGCGCCCTATGTCGGGGTGGTGGCCACGCTGGTGGCGGTGGCGCTGGTGCCGAGCTTCGCCCATGGCATGCTGCTGGCGCCGCTGGGCGACCTGGTGCTGCTGGCGGCGCTGCTGGCGCTGGCGCGGTTCGCCCTGGCGCTGGCGGGCATGGATGTGGGCACCGGCTTCGGCGGCCTGGGCGCGGCGCGGGAAATGAGCTTCGCCGCCTTCGCCGAACCCGCCCTGCTGGTGGCGTTGCTGAGCTTTTCCATCCTGGCCGGCACCACCAACCTGGATGCGGTGGCGGCCACCTTCCGTGATGGCCTGCTGGGGCTGCGGGTTTCCCTGGCGCTGGCCGGCATTGCCCTGCTGGCGGTGGCGCTGACCGAAAACGCCCGCATTCCGGTGGACAACCCCGCCACCCACCTGGAACTGACCATGGTGCACGAGGCGATGCTGCTGGAAAGCAGTGGCCGCCACCTGGCGCTGTGGGAATACGAAGCGGCGCTGAAGCTGACCATGTGGCTGGCGCTGCTGGCGGCGGCCTTCCTGCCCTTCGGCGTGGCGCCGGCCGGCAGCGGGCCGCTGGCCTGGTTGCTGGGGCTGCTGGCCTGGGTGGTGAAGATGGCGGGCTTCGCCGTGGCGCTGGCGGTGTTTGAAAGCGCCATCGCCAAGATGCGGGTGTTCCGGGTGCCGGAATTCCTTGGCGCGGCGTTGTTGCTGGCGCTGTTGGCGGCGGCGCTGCTGTTCGTCTCCACGGGGCTAGCGTGAGGCGCGCCGCCCTCCTGGCCCGCTGCGGGCGCCACGCCGCCGATGCGGCGCCAGCCAAGGCCGCGGACGCGGCCGCCCGGCGCTTGAGGGCTATGCCAGCCAAGGCCGCGGATGCGGCCGCCCGGCGCTTGAGGGCCAGAACTTGAGGGCCAGAAATTGACCTACGGCCAACTGCCCTACGATATTGCCCACCTGCTCGGCGGCGCCATGCTGCTGCTGAGCTTCGTGCTGCTGTACCAGCGCCGGGTGCAGGCGGTGATCAACGCCTTCGCCATGCAGGGCGCGGTGCTGGCCATGGCGGCGGCCTGGCAGGGCGCCATGCAGTCGGCGCCGGAACTCTACCTGACCGCGTTGGTGGCCTTCACCGCCAAGGCGGTGCTGATCCCGCTGGCGTTGCGCGCCATCGTGCGCCGGCTGAACCTGCACCGGGCGGTGGAAACCGCGCTGGGCATCGGCGCCAGCATGATGGCCGGGGTGGCGGTGGTGGCGCTGGCCATCCTGGTGGCGCTGCCCATCACCACCGGCGCGCGCGCCATTGCCCGGGAAGACCTGGCGCTGGCGCTTTCGGTGGTGCTGCTGGGCATGCTGATGATGATCACCCGGCGCAACGCCATCAGCCAGGTGGTGGGGCTGATGAGCCTGGAGAACGGCCTGGTGCTGGCCGCCGTCGGCGTGGCCGGCATGCCCTTGGTGGTGGAGCTTTCGACCGCCGCGCTGGTGCTGGTGGTGTTCGTGGTGGCCGGCGTCTTCGTGTTCCAGATCCGCGAACGCTTCGACAGCGTGGACACCGGCGCCTTCGCCGCCAACCATGGCGAGGACGCCTTCGAGCCCGAGCCGGAGGAAGCCAGCACCGCGCCCCCCGGCGCGCCCCCGGCCGCGCAGCGGGGAGACGCCGGTTGATGCCGTTGCCCTGGATCGTGGTGTTCTTCCCCTGGGCCGCCGCGGTGGTGCTGATGGCGCTGCCCCGGCTGCGGCTGGCGGCGGCGGTGAACCTTGGCGCTTCCGCCGTTTCGCTGCTGCTGGCGCTGCTGCTGGTGAACATGCCGGATGGCGAGCAGGGCTGGACCCGGGTGGATGCGCTGAACCAGCCGCTGCTGCTGCTGTCGGCCATCATCGGCCTGACCACCTCGGTGTATTCCTATGGCCAGATCGAGGCCAAGGGCTTCGACCCGCTGCGGCTGCGCGCCTATCACGGCGCCTACCAGGTGTTCATGGGCGCCCAGGCGCTGGCGCTGCTGGCCGACAACATGGGCGTGATGTGGGTGGCGATCGAGATCGCCACCATGGCCAGCGTCACCATGGTGGCGGTGCATGGCACCGCGGCGGCCACCGAGGCGGCGTGGAAGTTCTTCATCCTCTGCGGCGTGGGCATCGCGCTGGCGCTGTTCGGCACCGTGATCCTGTACATGGCGGCGCAGCCGGTCATCGGCCATGGCGATGTCGGGCTGTCCTGGTCGGCGCTGCGGGCGGTGGCCAGCCGCTGCGACCCGGGGCTGCTCAACCTGGCCTTCGTGTTCCTGCTGGTGGGCTATGGCACCAAGGCCGGGCTGGTGCCGCGGCATTTCTGGCTGCCGGACGCCGAGGCCGAGGGCCCGGTTTCCATCAGCGCCGTGCTGTCCGGCCTGCTGCTGAACGCGGCGATGAGCGCGGTGCTGCGGGCGGAGACGATCGTGCGCGCCCATCCCGGCGCGATCCCGCCCGGGCCCTTCCTGATGGCGCTGGGGCTGGCCTCGGTGCTGCTGGCCTCCTTCAGCCTGTGGCGGCGGCGGGATGTGCGGCGGCTGTTCGCCTGGTCCAGCATCCAGCACATGGGGCTGGCGGCGTTTGCCTTCGGCATGGGCGGGGCGATGGGCAACCTGGCCGGGCTGCTGCACCTGCTGGGCCATAGCCTGACCAAGTCCGCGGTGTTCTTCGGCGTGGGCATGGCCACGCGGCTGAAGGCCAGCCAGAAAATCGCCGCCATCGGCGGGCTGGCCAGCAGCCACCCGGCGCTGGGCTGGTCCCTGGTGGTGGCCATTGCGGCGGTGGCCGGGCTGCCGCCCTTCGCGCTGTTCGCCAGCGAGTTCCTGCTGCTGACCGAGGCGGTGACGCGCTGGTGGTGGCTGGCGCTGCCGCTGGGGCTTGGGGTGTTCATCGCCGTGGCGGCCAAGGTGAACGTGGTACAGCAGCTTTGCCTCGGCGATGCGACGCCCGATGCCATCGCGCCGCCGGGGCGGCTGGCCTTCCTGACCACGCTGGGGCCCATCTGGGTGCATCTGCTGCTGGCGCTGGTGCTGGGGGCGGCGCTGCCGGCCGGGGGCGCGGCCATGCTGGCGCGGGCGGCGGAGCTGTTGAAATGAGCGCATCCGAACCCACCGGCGCCCAACCTGCCCCGGCCCGGCCGCGTGCCGCCGGCGCCGCCGCCACCATCCGCGCCGGGCGGCAGCAGGCGTGCCGGCCGTATCCGCGCTTCCTGCTGGAAGCCGGGCAATGGCGTGGCCTGGTGGTGGCGCTGCGCGACGACCCCACGCTGGAATTGCTCGGGCTGTGGGCCGAGGCCGGCCTGGTCCACGCCGCCTTCCACCAACCGAATGAGGGCCTGCTGCTGGCCAGCGTGGCGGTGGCGGAACGCCATTACCCGGCGCTGTCCCCGGTGCGCCCCGGCGCCATCCGGTTCGAGCGCATGGTGCACGACCTGTGGGGCCATGTGGCCGAGGGCGGCACCGATGCCCGCCCCTGGCTGGACCACGGTCGCTGGGCCGCCAGCGCGCCGATGTCGGCCCGGCCGCCCGCCGTCACCACGCCGCCGCCGCAGCCGGAATTCCTCGGCGCCGAGGGCGAGGGCGTGCATCAGATCCAGGTTGGCCCGGTGCATGCCGGGGTGATCGAACCGGCGCATTTCCGCTTCCATGTCCAGGGCGAGACGGTGGTGCGGCTGGAGGCGCGGCTGGGCTACCTGCACAAGGGCACGCTGGCGCTGATGCTCGGCAAGTCGCCCCGGCTGGCGGCGCGCTTCGCCGCGCGGCTTTCGGGCGACAGCACCGTGGCGCACAGCTGGGCCTTCGCCACCGCGGCCGAACAGGCGCTGGGCGTGGTGGTGCCGCCGCGCGCCGTGCTGCTGCGCGCCATCGCCGCCGAGCTGGAACGCCTGCACAACCACCTGAACGACTGGGGCGCGGTGTGCGGCGATGCCTCCTTCGTCTGGCCGCAGGCGCGCTGCGGCGTGCTGCGCGAGGGCGTGCTGCGCGCCGCCGCGCTGGCCTTCGGCCACCGGCTGATGATGGACCTGGTGGTGCCGGGCGGCGTGGCGCGGGACCTGGCGCCGGGCGGCACCGCGGCCATTCGCGCCGCGCTGGCCGCGGTGGCGCAGGAACTGCCCGGGTTGCAGCGGGTGTATGAGAGCCATGCCAGCCTGCAGGACCGGGTGGTGACCACCGGCACCCTGGCGCCGGCCCTGGCGGCGGCCTTCGCGGCCGGCGGCTTCGTCGGCCGGGCTTCCGGCCGAGGCTTCGACTGCCGCAAGCTGCCGGGCTATGCGCCCTACAACACCATGGCCTTCACCGTGCCGGTGCAGGTGGCGGGGGATGTGGACGCCCGTTTGCAGGTCCGCATGGCGGAGTTGCACCAAAGCCTGGCGCTGGTGGAAAGCCTGCTGGCCCGGCTGGCGCCCGGCCCGCTGAAGCTGGACCTGCCGCAGGCCGGCGGCGAAGGGGTGGGGCTGGTGGAAAGCTTCCGCGGCGAGGCACTGCACTGGATGCAGCTGGATGATGGCGGGCTGATCCGCGCCGTGTTCCTGCGCGACCCGTCCTGGCTGCAATGGCCGCTGCTGGAGGCCGCGATCGAGGGCAACATCGTGGCCGATTTCCCGCTGTGCAACAAAAGCTTCAACTGTTCCTACAGCGGGGTGGACCTCTGATGCTGTGGCCCCGGTTGGCGAAGGCGCTGTTCAGCCGCCCGGTGACGGACGCGCCCCCGGCGGTGCCGGATGTGGTGGTGGAAGCCCTGGTCCAGCGGCTGGAAGCGGCGGGGCAGGCCCGGCTGGGCCGCAGCCTTGCCATCCGCCAGGTGGATTGCGGCAGTTGCAACGGCTGCGAGCTGGAGATCAGCGCGCTGGGCAACGTGGTCTATGACCTGGAGCGCTTCGGGCTGAAATTCGTCGCCAGCCCGCGCCATGCCGATGTGCTGCTGGTGACCGGCCCGCTGACCCGCAACATGCGGCAGGCGCTGGAACGCACCTGGGCCTGCACGCCGGAGCCGAAATGGCTGGTGGCGGTGGGCGACTGCGCCACGGATGGCGGCGTGTTCAAGGGCAGCTATGCCATCGAAGGCGGCATTGGCGAGGCGCTGCCGGTGGACCTGGTGATCCCGGGTTGTCCGCCGACGCCGACGCAATTGCTGGAAGGGCTGCTGGCGCTGCTGGAAGCCCAGGCCAGCGGTTGATCCCAGCGCACGAGGGATAGCTTGGTGCGCTGCAAACGCCGGGCGGGCTGCCTCTGCGGCCCTTGGCGACGCGGCGCGCAGTCTGCGGGCCGAACCTTCGTCTGTTCGGTCGGGGACAGGCGCCTGCATGCGCCGGCCGGGGCGGCGGCGGCAAAGAAATCGGGCCGGCCAGTTCACCAGCCGGCCCGTTGGCGAACATGGATGCCGCCAGTAAGGCAACGGCCCGCCGGGATTGTGGCCGCCACCCAATGCCGTCCCTCCGGCCCTCGCGGGCCACAGGACAACGGGACCAGCTTGCGCCCGCCAAGCCTAACGGGGGATGGGAGCCGGCTTAACTCGCGGCAATGCGGCTTTGCGCCGGCGCAAGGTCAACCCCGACGAACCCGCCCTAGCCTGCCCCGGCAATGACAGGGGAAGGAAACCGGGCATGGATGGCGCAACCGAGCGGCTGACGGTGCGGCGCCTGGCCGGCGCGCTGGGCGCCGAGATCGGCGGGGTG
>CANBXZ010000086.1 GCA_947373495.1 Acetobacteraceae bacterium | reverse complement strand
GCGGTGCCGTTCCACACCACGGCCCAGGCGGCATTGCGGATCAAGGTGGCGGGCATGGCGGGCTCTCCGGCTGCAAGCGGGCAGGCTGGGTTTGAGGGACTGATTCACCGCGCCGGCGATGCCGCCTTCACGGACCAGGCTCCAGCGCGCGTTCGCCTCGGGTGGCATCACCGCAAGGCGTGACTCACGCTGCACGTGAATAAGCTAGAGCCGGATGGCCCGCGACGGAAACGGGAAAGCCGCAAATCAGCCGCCCGGATGCGGAACCGTCGCATGGTCCGCGCCGTCGGTGGCGCGGACCATGCGTTCGCTCTCAATCGCTGCTGCCCGGGCTGGGCTTGCGCTGCGCCAGGAAGCGCTGCAACGCCGCAACCTCGGCCTTGTCGCCGGCGTTGTCGGCGGCCAGCCGGGTGTAGAGTTCGGCCGCGCCCCGGTACATCTGCGCCTCGCCGCGTTCCTCGCCCAGGAAGGCGGCGATCTCCTCCATCTCGCCCACCCAGCGATAGGCCTTGTCGTACATGCTGGGGATGAAGCGGCCGAGCCAGGGGAGCAACGCCGGCTGGCTTTCCGCCAGTTCGGCGTGCAGCGCGGCGGCGGCGCCGTTGCGGCTGGCGGCCAGGAACATGGCGCTGCCCAGCGCGGTCAGCCCCTTGGTGATGCCGGCATAGCTCATCTTCAACGCCGAGGCGGCGCCGATCGGGCCCTGCAGCACCGGCACCTTCAGCCCGTGCGCGGCCAGTACCGCCAACCGGGCCGCATGCGGGCCGCTGGCGTAGATCTTGGGCGTATAGCCGTCCTCGCGCGGTGGGCCGCCGATGATGCCGGCATCCACATAGGCGCAGCCGCTGGGCGCCAGCACCTGGCCAATGCGCTCGGCCAGCGCCGGGCTGATGGCGTTGCAATCGGCATAGACCTGGTTGGGCGACAGCAGCGGCGCGTAGTGCTCGGCCAGCGCCAACGCCTCGGCCGGGGGCAGCACGGAGAGGATGATGTCGGCATGCGCCACTTCCCGCGCGCTGGCGGGCTGCATGCCGGCGGCCTGGGCGCGGGCGGCGCTGGCCGGGCTGCGGCCTTCCAGGCAGGTCAGCACGGTTTCGCCATAGGTGGTGAGGCGGCGACCGATGCCGGCCCCCATGGCGCCCTGGGCGATGATGGCGACGACAGGCATGGCGGTGTCTCCTTTGCGGCGACCCTATCGCCGCCGGCAGGTGCGTTCCAGGGCGCGATCGGCGTGAAGTGGCCGCCCTGGCGGAAAAGCGGGACCGGGAGCGTTCAGTCGGCCGCCATCATGGTCTAGCCTGCGCTGGAAGCAGGAGCAGGGCATGACCTTCAGCATCGCGGGATATTGTGCCGAAACCGGCGCCGTGGGGGTGGCGGTGGCCACCTATTCGCTGGCCTGCGGCGCCCGCAGCCGTGCCGTGGCCGGCGCCGGCGCGGTGATGAGCCAGGGCTTCGCCAGCTACGTCATTCCCGATGAAGCCATGCGCCTGCTGCGCGAGGGCCTGAGCGCACCCGAAGCGATGGCGCGGCTGAAGGCGTGGGACCCGGATTTCGACTGGCGCCAGGTTTCCCTGGTGGATGCCAAGGGCAACGCCGTGGGCCATACCGGCACGCATCCGCGGGCCTGGTCGGGGCAGCTCAACGGGCGGGACTGCGTGGCCTGCGGCAATGTGCTGGCCGGGCCGCAGGTGGTGGCGGCGATGGTCGGCGCGTTCGAGGCCGCTGCCGGGCAGCAGTTGGGCGAACGGCTGTTGCGGGCGCTGGAGGCGGCGCGTGCCGCCGGTGGCCAGGTGGGGCCGACCGGGCCGGTGACGGAACGCTCCGCCGCGCTGAAGGTGGCGCTGGGGGAGAGCTTTCCGGTGCGCGACCTGCGGGTGGATTTCTCGCCCAGCGCCATCGTGGCGCTGCGCGAGGTGCATGACGAATACGAGAAGATGGCGCCGTTCTACGAACAACGCTGGAAGGACCCCGCGGCGAACCCGCCGCAGGATGTCTATGTCGCCAGCCTTCAGTCCCGGTAGGGCGCCAGGTCGGTGACGTAGCCGGCGGCCTGGTCGGCCGCCAGCGCCGCCGGGTTGCGCGCCGCCGGCACGCCGTGGCCACCCCCGCCCGGGGTGCGCAGCGTCACCGTATCGCCATGGCGCAGCACGTATTGCCGCTTGGGGTCGGTGACCGCGCCATTGATCACCACCGCCCCCGGCGCCCCGGCCTTGCCACCCTCGATGCCGAAGGCCGGGAAGATGGTGCGCTCCGCCAGGAAGCTGACCGCGATGGGCGTTTCGCTGCGGCATTCGATGGCGATTTCCTGCCCCAGCCCGCCGCGCAGCTTGCCCGGGCCACCACTGTCGGGCCGCAGCTTCTTGTGGTGGAAGCGCAGCGGCGCGATGTGCTCGCTGATCTCGATGCTGGTGGAGGAGACGTTGGAGGGCCAGGACAGCGTGGTGACACCATCCGCCTGCTGGTTGGCGCCCATGCCGCCATTGTAGAAGAACATGTTGGCGTAGGGCTTGCCGTTCGCCCGCACGCCGGACTGGTTCATGCCCCACATCGGGCTGCCGCAGGCCGCCATGACGCGTTCCGGCACCACCTGGCCGAGGCAGCCGAATACCAGCATGGGCAGGTAGTGGCCGATCAGCATGCGGCTGCCGCCCGAGGCCGGGAACACCGGGTTGACGATGCAGCCCGCCGGCGCGGTGACCCTGATGGGCCGCCAGGCACCTTCATTGTTCGGCAGGTTGGGGTTGGTGCAGACCTTCACCCCGTACATCACCATGGCATAGGTGTAGCACATGGCGCAGTTGATCGCCCGGTCCACCTGCGCATCGGTGCCGCTGAAGTCCATGCTGATCTCATCGCCGGCCACGGTCAGCGCCATGCGGATGGTGATGGGCACGTCCAGCAGGCCGTCGGTCTGCAATTCGCTGTGGTAGGTGCCATCCGGCAGGGCGCGGATCGCCTCGCGCATCGCCACTTCGCAGCGGCCCTGGATCTCGCGCGCCAGGTCGTGCAGGTCCGGCAGGTCGTAGCCCTGCATCAGGTTCAGCAGCCGGTCCTCCATCAGGTCCAGCGCCACCACCTGGGCATACAGGTCGCCCATGGTCTGGTCGGGGGTGCGGACATTCTGGCGGATGATGCTCACCAGCGTCTCATCCACCTGGCCGGCGCGGTAGAACTTCATCGGCGGAATCTGCAGCCCTTCCTCGAACACCTCGCGCGGTTCGGGGCTGCGGATCTTGCCGCCGATATCCGGCGCATGGGCGGTGGAGGCGCTGAACGCCACCAGCCGGCCATGGTGGAAGATCGGCTTGGCCACGGTGATATCCGGCAGGTGCCCGGTGCCCAGCCACAGGTCGTTGGTGATGAGCACATCGCCCGGCGCCAGCTTGTCGGCCGGGAAGAAGCGCAGGAAATGCTTCACCGTCTCCGGCAGCGTGCCGATGAAGCTGGGAATGCTCTCGGTGGCCTGCACCAGGGATTGCCCGGTCTCATCGGTGACGATGCAGGAGAAGTCGTAGCTCTCCCGCACCAGGGTGGAGAAGCTGGTGCGCACCAGCGCGGCGGCGGCTTCATCCACCAGGGAGATCAGCCGGCGCCACAGCAATTCCAGCTCAACCGCGTCGAAGGTCCGGGTCATCACACCATCTCCCTGGGCGACCGATTAAGCCCTTCGCGCCCTGCGGCGCCGCGGTCATCGGGCGCCGCCTCTGCCAGGATGGAGCCGTCTGCCAGCACGCGCGCGGTGGAATTCGGGCCGATGATGAAGGTGCTCTCGTCTTCCTCGAACACCGCCGGGCCCTGCACCGCGGCGCCGGGCGCCAGGGCGTAGCGGTCATACACCGCGGTGTGCAGCGCGCCGCCATCGGGGAAGAACACGCTGCGATGGCCTTTCAGGGCCTGCGCCGCGGCATGGCGCGGCAGTTGCAACTGGTTGCCGGCGCCGGGCATCGGCGCGGTGACGGAAAGCCGCAGCGTCACGAACTGCGCCGCCGCGCCGGGCGGGGTGCGGGCGAACAGGGCGCGATACGCCTCCTCGAACGCCGCCTGCACCGGCGGCTGGGTGAAGGGGGTGGGCAGCGCCACGGTAATCTCGCTGCCCTGGCCGATGTAGCGCATATCCGCCAGCCGCCGCACCACGCGG
Organism: Acetobacteraceae bacterium; assembly: GCA_947373495.1. GTDB lineage: Bacteria > Pseudomonadota > Alphaproteobacteria > Acetobacterales > Acetobacteraceae > CAIMOR01. The sequence goes on along the minus strand of CANBXZ010000086.1, from coordinate 9,398 downwards.
GCCTCGGCATCGGCGCCGGTTTCGCGCAGCACCTCCAGCGCCTCGGCCTCCAGGGCCGCGAAGATCGCCTCCGCCGCCGCGTAGTCGGCGCTGGCCAGGGGCTGGCTGAAGCTGGCGGTGCGGTCCACCCGCGCCGGCGCCATCAGCATGCCGATGGTGCTGCCGGCGCCGGCGCCCGGCGGGCAGACCACGCGGGAAATCCCCAGCTTGCGCGCCACGTGCCAGGCATGCACCGGGGCCGCGCCGCCGGTGGCCAGCAATGCGTATTCGGCCGGGATGCGGCCGCGTTCGGCAATGGCCACGCGCGCGGCGCCGGCCATGTTCTCGTTCACCACGTCATGCACGCCGAAGGCGGCGCGTTCCGCGGTAACGCCCAGGCTGCCGGCCAGGCGCCCCAGCGCCGCCTGCGCCGCCGGCATGTCGATGCCCATGGCGCCACCGAGGAAGAAGTCGGCGTTCAGGTAGCCCAGCGCCAGGTCGGCGTCGGTCACGGTCGGCTCCTCGCCGCCACGGCCGTAGCAGGCCGGGCCCGGCTGCGCGCCGCTGCTTTCCGGGCCGACATTCAGCGTGCCCAGGTCGCTGCGGCGGGCGATGCTGCCACCGCCGGCCCCGATCTCGATCAACTCCACCGTGGCGATCTGGATCGGCAGGCCGCTGCCGCGCAGGAAGCGCTTTTCGCGCGCTGCCTCGAACCCCCAGGCCACTAGCGGTTCGTTGCCATCCACCAATGCCAGCTTGGCGGTGGTGCCACCCATGTCGAAGGCCAGCACGCGTTCCAGCCCGGCATTGCGGCCGAACCAGGCGCCGGCCAGGGCGCCCGCCGCCGGGCCGCTTTCCAGCAATTGCACCGGTGCGCGCTTGGCTTCCGCCACATGCGTCAGCCCGCCATTGGACAGCATGAGGAACAGCCCGCCGGGAATGCCGGCGGCGCGCAACGCGCTCTCCAGCCGTTCCAGGTAGTGTTCCGCCAGCGGCCGCACATACGCGTTGGCCACCGTGGTGCTGGCGCGCGGGTATTCGCGGATCTCGGGGGCGATGTCGCTGCTCAGCGAGACACTCAGCGCCGGGAAGCGCCGCGCCACAGCCTCAGCGATGGCGCGTTCATGCGCCGGGTTGGCGTAGCTGTGCAGCAGGCACACCGCCAGGCTTTCCACCCCCTGCGCGACCAGGTCCGCCACCTCGCGCAGTGCCGCGTCCACGTCCAGCGGGCGTTCCACGCTGCCATCGGCGGCCAGGCGTTCCAGCGCACCACGGCGCCAGGGGCGGGGCACCAGCGGCTTCGGCATCTCGATGAAGATGTCGTACAGCTCGTACTTGCGCTCGCGGCCGATCTCCAGCCCGTCCTCGAAGCCGGCGGTGGTCAGCAGGCCGGTCCTGGCGCCCTTGCGTTCGATCAGCGCGTTGGTGAACAGCGTGGTGGCATGCGCCACCCGGCCGATCTGCCCGGGCTGCACCCCGGCCTTGGCCAGCACCGCCAGCGTGCCGGTCATGGCGCCGCGTGCCGGGTCGTCCGGCGTGGTGCTTTCCTTCCAGATCACCGCGCGGCCATCGCGCGGGTCCAGCACCACCACGTCGGTGAAGGTGCCACCGATGTCGATTCCCAGTGAGAGCATCAATCAGGTCCCGGTAAAGCGCGGCGCGCGTTTTTCGTGGCGGGCCAGGCGGCCCTCGGCGTAGTCGGCGCTGGCGTAGCAAAGGTCGTCGGCGCTGCGGCAGGCGGCCAGGTCGGGCGGCGCGTCGCGGCGGCCCAGTTCGCGGAAGCTCTGCTTCGCGGCGGCCAGGGAAAGTGGCGCGTTCGCGGCCAATTCGGCCGCCAGCGCCGCCACCTCGGCCTCCATGCTGGCGCGGTCCGGCAGCACCTGCTGCACCAGGCCCATCGCCAGTAACGCCTCGCCGGCATAGCTGCGCCCGGTCAGCACCATCTCGCGGGCACGGGCCAGGCCGACCACATCCGCGATCTTGACGATGTCCTCCAGCCGGTAGGGCAGGCCGAGCTTCACCGCCGGCACACCCATGCGGGCGCTGGGCGAGGCCAGGCGGAAGTCGCACTGCAGTGCCAGTTCCATGCCGGCGCCCAGCGCATGGCCGTGCAGCGCGGCTATGGCCGGCTTGGGCAGCGCCACCATGGCCCGCGCCACGGCGCGCTGGAGGTTGTTGTAGGCCTCGGCCTGTTCTGGGTTGGCGCGGATGCTGTCGAACTCGCTGATGTCGTTGCCGGTGCAGAAGGCGCGGTCGCCGGCGCCGGCCAGCACCAGCACGCGCACCGCAGGATCCTCCGCCACCCGCGCCAGCAGGCCGGGCAGGGCCCGCCACATGTGGGCATCGAGGGCGTTCAGCTTCGCCGGATTGTCGAATACCAGCCGCGCAATTCCGGCCCGGATGTCCAGGCTTACCTCGCCCATTCAGTCCACCTTCAGGTTGGCCGCGGCGATCACCCGGTTCCAGGTCACCGTCTCGCGGGCGAAGTAGTCGCGAATTTCGGGCACGCTGAGCCCGCGCGGCGTGGTGCCGAGATCGACCAGCTTCTGATTGGTCTCGGCCTGGGCCATGGCGGCGCGCACGTCGCGGTTCAGCGCCTCCAGCAGCGCCGGCGGCGTGCTGCCGGGCGCGGCCAGGGTGAACCAGGCATTGGTGACGTAGCCGGCCAGCCCGGCTTCCGTGGCCGTGGGGGTTGCCGGCAGTTGCGCCACGCGGCGGTCGCTGCTCACCGCCAGGGCGCGCACCCGGTTGTCGCGCAAGACCGGCGGAATGGTGGGCAGGTTTTCGAACATGGCGTTGATGTTGCCGGCCATCACGTCGTTCAGCGCCTGGCTGCTGCCGCGATAGGGCACGTGCTGCAACTGCACCCCGGCCACCAGTTGGAACAACTCCCCGGCCATGTGCGTGCTGGTGCCGTTGCCGGCGGAACCGAAGGTGATCTGCCCAGGCCGCGCCTTGGCCGCGGCGATGAACTCGGCCAGCGTGCGATAGGGTTGCGCCGGGTTGGTGGTGACGACGAAGGGCACCTCCACCAGCAGCACCACCGGCGCCAGCTCGCGCGCCGGGTCGTAGCCCAGCCGGCTGTACATGCCATAGGCGGCATGGATGGCGATGGTGCCGAACAGCAGCGTGTGGCCGTCGCCTGGGCTGTGCGCCACCAGTTCGCCGCCGATGTGGCCGCCGGCGCCGGTGCGGGTTTCCACCAGCACCTGCTGGCCCCACAGCGGCGTCAACGCCTGGGCCATGATGCGCGCCATCACATCCGCGCTGCCACCGGGGGAGACCGGCACGATGATGCGCACCGGCCGGGTGGGGGCGAAATCGGCGGCCCTTGCGGCGGTGCCGAACAGGCAAAGCCCCAGGACCATCCAGGGCAGCAACAACGCGCGGCGCAGCATGAGCTTCTCCTCAATCACCATGCCATGTCTGCGTTCCCGGACGCATTCGGGCACGCCCTGGCCTGCTCGGCAAGCCGCTTGACGCGGCGCCACGCCGGGCGGGATGCTGCCGCTTCAACCCGCCGGCAAAAGGCGGGGTCCGAGAGGGGGTTCCGAGACATGCGCAAACGCCTGCTGGCCGGACTGGTCGGTGCCGCCCTGGTCACCGCGGCCGTGGCGCAGGAACGTGGCCTGCGCCTGATCTGCGGTTTCGCGCCTGGTGGCTCGGCCGATTTCGTCTCCCGCCTGGTGGCCGAGGGCGTGGGCCCGCACCTGGGCGGGCGCGTGGCGGTGGAGAACCGCACCGGGGTGAATGGCGTGATCGGTGCCGCCGAGGTGGCGCGCAGCGCGCCGGATGGCAGCAGCGTCTACCAATGCCCGATGAGCACCATGGCCATCACGCCGCAACTGGTCGGCGCCAACCTGCCGGTGGACCCGGGGCTGGAACTGGCGCCGATCGCCAATGTGGCGATGTCCTCCTACGGCTTCGTCGTGGCGGCGAACGGGCCCTACAAATCGGTGCAGGATGTCATCGCCGCGGCGCGGGCGCGGCCGGGTGCGGTGACCTTCGGTTCCGCCGGCGTCGGCAGCGCGCAGCACCTGGCCGGAGAGTTGCTGGCCCGCCGCGCCGAGGTGCAGATGACGCATGTGCCCTATCGCGGCGCCACGCCCTCCATCGTGGACATCATCGGCGGCCGCACCGACTTCATGATCACCAACCTGGGCGACGCCACCGGCCGGATCCAGGACGGCAACCTGCGGCTGCTGGCACTGGCGGACGACACGCCCTCGCCGGTGTTTCCCGAGGTGCCGCCGCTGTCCCGGTTGTATCCGGGCTTCGACGTGGTGGGCTGGTTCGGCATCTGCGGCCCCAAGGGCATGTCCGCGGCGGTGACCGAACGCTGGGCCGGCGCGGTGCGCCAGGCGATGCAGGACCCCACCTTCATCAAGCGCCTGGTGGACAATGGCCTGACGCCCCGCTTCGAGGGCCCGGCCGAGCTGGCGGCGCGCCTGGAACGGGACCGCCGGCAATGGCAGGGCGTGATCCGCAGCGTCAACGTGAGGGCCGAATGATGCGCCGCTTCCTGCTTGCCCTGCTGCTGCTGGCCCCGCTGGCGGCGCAGGCCGAATTCCCCGACCGCCCGCTGCGCGTCATCGTCGGCTTTCCGGCTGGTGGCGCCGGGGACCTCACGGCGCGGGTCATCGCCGAGATGGCCAGCACGGTGCTGGGGCAGAATACCGTGGTGGAGAACCGCAGCGGTGCCAACGGCATGATCGCGGCCGATGCCGTGGCCCATGGCTCCCCGCCGGATGGCTATACCGTGCTGCAATGCCCGATGGGCACCATGACCATCAGCCCCAACCTGCCCGGGCAGCGCCTGCCGGTGGACATGGTGACGGAGATGATCCCGGTGGCCAACCTGGCGCTTTCCACCTACGGCATGGTGGTGCGGGCCAATGGGCCGTATCGCAGCGTGGCGGATGTGCTGGCCGCGGCCCGCGCCAACCCGGGCAAGCTGACCTTCGCCAGCGCCGGCATCGGCAGCGCGCAGCATCTTTCCGGCGAGATGCTGAAGCGGATGGCGGCGATCGACATCGTCCACGTGCCCTATCGCGGCGGCGCGCCGGCGATCGTGGACCTGCTGGGCGGCCGGGTGGATTTCTTCATCACCAACCTGGCCGATGTCTCCGGCCAGATCCGCGATGGCAGCATGCGGCTGCTGGCGGTGGCCGATGACGTTGGCCACCCCGGCTACCCGGCGCCGTCGATTTCCGCCGATGTGCCGGGCTTTTCCATCAGCGGCTGGTTCGCCGCCTGTGGCCCGCGGGCCATGCCGCGGGAAGCGGTGGAAGCCTGGGCGCGGGCGATACGGGTGGGGCTGGAACAGCCGCATTTCCGCCAGCGCCTGCTGGACAACGGCCTGACCCCGATGTTCGAGGGGCCGGACGCCCTGGCGACGCGGGTGGAGGGCAATCGCCGCCAGTTCCGCGAATTGATCCAGGCCGCCGGAATCCGGGCGGAGTAGCAGGCTCTGTTAACCTCGGTCGGGTGAGGGTGCGGGCCGGAGGGCCCGTGATGCTGGACGACGTGACGCTGCTGGTACGGGACGCGGTGCGGGCCGAGGTGGGCGAGCGGTTGGAGACGCTGCATCGCTTCGTCGACCGCAAATTCGCCGAGCTGAGTGCCGAATTGCACGCCACGGTGGAACTGGCCGAGTTCACCGAGGGCAACCTGGCGGCGCAGATCGCCGCCGTGCATGGCGAGATTGCCGCCCTGGTGGCGCCGCCGGCCCAGGCCACCCGCAACAGCGGGCATGAGTTGGAAGCCGTGGTGGTGGCCACCGAGGCCGCCGCCAACCGGATCATGGAAGCAGCCGAGGCGATTGCCGAATGGGCCGCCAGCGGCGCCCGCGACCCGGCCACGCTGCAGGCCCGGGTCAACGCGATCTTCGAGGCCTGCACCTTCCAGGACCTGACCGGCCAGCGGCTGCGCCGGGCGATCGAGCACCTGCAAAGCGTCGAGACCATGCTCGACCGGCTGGCGGTGCCGGGCCACCCGGCGCCCGTCCTGCCGGCGGCGCCGGTGGTGACCTCCACCGGCGGCACCGGGCCGGATATCGACCAGTCCGAAATCGACCGGCTGATGGCGTTTTAGGGCGTGAATCACGCACCAAATCAATAACCTAGCGTGTGATCGCCGCCTCGGTAGGCGCCGATCACACGCTAGGGCCGAAGGCCGTGGCTGCGCTGGCCCGGGCTGCGCAGCGGTTCGGCCAGGCGGCTGAACTCGCACAGCAACTTGCGGGTGTCGCGCGGGTCGATGATCTCCTCGGCCCAGAAGGCTTCCGCCGTGCGCAGCGGGCTGCGCAGCTTCTGCAACCGGGTCTCGATCTCACTGAGCTTGGCGGCGCGGTCCGGCGCGGCGTCCAGGTCGGCGCGATAGGCGGCCTCGATCCCGCCTTCCAGCGGCAGGCTGCCCCAGCGCGCCGAAGGCCACGCATAGCGCAGGGAATAGCGGCTGGCCGGCTGGTGCACCACGCCCGCCACGCCAAAGGCGTTGCGGACAATCACGGTGCACCACGGCACCGTGGACTGGTTCACCGCCGCCATGGCGCGCACGCCCCAGCGGATGGTGGCGCGCTGCTCGGCTTCCAGGCCGATCATGAAGCCGGGGCAGTCCATCAGGTACACCACCGGCAGGTGGAAGGTCTCCGCCAGGTCGACGAAGCGGATGACCTTGGAACAGGCATCCGCGGTCCAGGACCCGGCGTAGAACATCGGGTCCCCGGCCATGATCGCGACCGGCATGCCCTGCAACCGCGCCAGCCCGGTAATCAAGGGCCGGCCGAACATCTTCCCCATCTCGAAGAAGCTGCCGGCATCCACCACGCTCTCGATGATCGGGCGCATGCGGTAGGTCTGGCGGATGTTGCGCGGAATGGCGCTGATCAGCTTCTCCACCCGGCGGTCCGGGTCGTCCGTGCTCGGCTGCCGCGCCGGCAGTTCCCACACGGAGGAGGGCAGGTAGCTCAGGAAACGGCGGGCGGCGGCGAAGGCTTCCGGCTCGCTGTCCACCGCGTGGTCCACGCCGCCGGCCTTGGTCTGGATTTCCCAGCCGCCCAGTTCCTGCTTGGTGATGGGCTTGCCCAGTGCCGAGACCACCGGCGGGCCAGCCACGAACATGGCCGAGGTTTCCTTCACCATGACCGAGAAATGCGAAGCCGCCAGCCGCGCCGCGCCCAGGCCGGCCACGCTGCCCAGGCCCAGGCCCACCACCGGCACGCGGGCCATGTTGTCCCCGGCGTGGTGGTACATCCAGGTGCCGCCGACACCGCCCGGCAGGTTGGCGCGGCCCGTGGTCTCGATGGTCTTGACCGAACCGCCGCCGCCCGAGCCCTCGATGATGCGGATGATCGGCAGCCGCAGGTCGGCCGCCATGCGTTCGGCCATGATCGGCTTGTCGCGGATGGTGGCGTCGGCGCTGCCACCGCGTACGGTGAAGTCGTCCCCCACCACCACCACCGGGCGGCCATCCACCAGGCCGCGGCCCATGACGCAGTTGCTGGGGGTGAAGTCCACCAGTTCATTGTTGGCGTCGTATTGCGCCTTGCCGGCAATGGCGCCCACTTCATGGAAGCTGCCGGGGTCCAGCACCTGGTCCACGCGCTCGCGCACCGTCAGGCGGCCGCCGGCATGCTGGCGGGCCACCTTGTCGGCGCCGCCCATCTGCTTGGCCAGGGCTTCGCGGTGCCGAAGTTCGGCGAGTTCGGGTTCCCAGGTCACGCGGTACGCCTCCGGATGAAATCGAGCGCCGCGGCGGCGCATTGCTCAGGATGGGTGGCGGCGACGTGGTAGCTGTCGCCGGGCAGGATCATCAACTCGGATCCCTTGATCTGCTTCTGCCAGGCCAGGGTGGTCTCCACCCCGTCGAGGCCGCTGGCGTCGGTGTTCACCACCAGCGTCGGCGCCTGGATATTCGCCAGGTCGCCGCGCACATCCAGGCCGGGCACGCCGCCCATGAAGCCCATTTGGGTGGAGAAGGCCGTGGCGCCCATCAGCTTGCTCCAGCCTTCCATCATGGCAGGCGGGGCGGCGCGGCCCAGGCGGCCGGGCATGGTCCAGCGCGCCCAGCTTTCCACGCCGTGGTCGGTGATGTGCTGCACCCAGGACGCATGCCGGTCGCCCAGCGAGGAGGCGCCGGAGACCAGCGTGCCCAGCAGCACCAGGGACTTCACCCGGCCCGGATGCAGCGCCGCCATCCGCATGGCGATGGGCCCGGCGACCTTGGCCGCCACCACATGCACGGCGCCGAGGCCCAGGTGGTCCAGCAGGCCGACATAGTCGGCGACCAGTTCATCGAAGCTCCAGCCATAATCGCGCGGCATCGGCGTGCTTTGGCCGAAGCCGCGCATGTCCGGCCGCAGCACGCGGAAGTGGCGGCCCATCAGCGGCATCCAGGCATTCCAGGCCAGGCCGCTTTCGGCATTGCCGTGCAGCAGCAGCACCGTCTCCGTCGCCGCCCAGGCGTCGGCGAAGCATTCGTCGCGATAATGCAGGTCGCAGCCGTTGCCGGCCGGGTAATGGGGCATGCCGTGGTGTCTCCTCAGTCCGGCGCGATGCCGGCCTCGCGCACCACCCGCGCCCATTTCTGGATATCGGCATGGATGATGCTGGCGAATTGCTCGGGGGTGGTGGGCGCCGGGTCGGTGCCGTGGCGGGCGAATTCGGCCCGCACCGCCGGGTCGGCCAAAATCGCCTGGATCTCGCGGGAATAGCGCTGCACCAGCGCCGGCGGGGTGCCGGCCGGGGCCAGCAGGCCGTTCCAGCCCAGCACCTCGAAGCCCGGAATGCCGCTTTCGGCCATGGTCGGCACCGCGGGCAGCGCCGCCAGCCTCTCCCGGGTGGAAACCCCCACCGCCCGCACCTTGTCGCCCTGCAACAGCGGCAGGGTGGTGATCGGCGGGTCGAGGAACATCGCCACCTCGTTCTTCATCACCGCGGCATGGGCTTCCGGCGCGCTGCGGAACGGCACGTGCAGCATCTCGATACCCGCCATGGAGCAGAACAGCGCATTGGCCAGGTGCGCCAGGCTGCCGGCGCCAACCGAGGCATAGGCCAACCGCTCCCGCCTGGCCCGGGCGATGATGTCGGCGGCCGAGCGGTCCGGGCTGTCCTTCGGCACCAGCGCCACCAGCGCCACGGTGGAGACGATGGAGATCGGCGCCAGGTCGCGTTCGGTATCATAGGGCAGGCGGGCCTTCAGCGCCGGGTTCACCGGGTGGCTGGGGTACACCATCAACAGGGTGGTGCCGTCCGGCCGGCTGCGCACCACGGCCTCGGTGCCGATGATACCGGAGGCGCCGGGGCGGTTCTCGATCACCACCGGCTGGCCGATGCGTGGCGCCAGGTGCTGCGCCACGATGCGCGCCAGCAAATCCGTGATGCCGCCGGCACCGGTGGGCACCACGATCCGCACCGGAC
>CANBXZ010000085.1 GCA_947373495.1 Acetobacteraceae bacterium | reverse complement strand
CGCCGGCTGCGACTTTTCCTGGTCGGGACTGAAAACGGCGGTGGCGCATGCGGTGGGCAAGCTGCCCGGCGGCCCGACCGAACAGGACAAGGCCGACCTGGCCGCCGGCTTCCAGGCCGCGGTGGCCACCACCCTGGCGGACCGGGCGCGCCACGCCCGCGCCATGCTGCCCGGCGCCACCGCCATGGTGGTGGCCGGCGGAGTCGCCGCCAACCAGGCGGTGCGCCGGGCGCTGGCCGCCGCCACCCCGCTGCCGCTGGTGGCGCCACCGCTGCGGCTGTGCACCGACAACGCGGTGATGATCGCCTGGGCCGGCATTGAACGGCTGCACCGCGGCCTGGCCGACCGCCTGGACCACGCCCCCCGGCCGCGCTGGCCGCTGGAGGAAATGGCCACGCCTTAACCGCGGCGAAACGCCGGCCAGGCATACGCTCCGGCAATCTTTGCTGGAGCGTGTCGATGCGGCTGAACCAACCCGTCACCAATCGCGCCGTGAGCGTGCCAACCGGGCAACCCCTGGTTTCCCGCACCGACCTGGAAGGGCGGATCACCTTCGCCAACCAGACCTTCGTCGAGGTCAGCGGCTTCACCGAGGGTGAATTGCTCGGCGCCCCGCACAACCTGGTGCGCCACCCGGACATGCCGCCGGCCGCCTTCGCCGACCTGTGGGCCACGCTGAAGGCGGGGCTGCCCTGGGAAGGACTGGTGAAGAACCGCACCAAGACCGGCGACCACTACTGGGTGCGGGCCAATGTCTCGCCGTTGCAGGAAGCCGGCGTCGCTGCCGGCTACATCTCCGTCCGCAGCGCCGCCGCGCCGGCCGAGGTGGCGGCGGCCGAGGCCGCCTATGCGGCATTGCGGGAAGGCAAGGCCGGCAAGCTGCACCTGCGGCACGGCGCGCTGGTGCAGGGGGGCGCCCTGGCCCGGGCCCGGGCAGTGGCGCAGAGCATCACCGGCCGGCTGACCCTGGTATTCACCGCCATGCTGGCATTGCTGGCGCTGGTCAGTTGGCTGGGCATGGCCGGCATGGCCGACAGCAACGCGGCGCTGCGCACCGTGTACCTGGACCGCACCATCTGCCTGGACCAGATCGCCGAGGTGATGCGGCTGACCCAGACCAACCAGTTGCATCGCGCCAGCATCGCCAATGGCGCCCCGGACATCCAGGCGCGGTTGCAGGCCATCAACACCAACAGCCGACGCATCAATGAGATCTGGGTTGCCTACAAGGCCACCTACCTGACGCCCGAGGAAGCCGAGCTGGCCACCCGCTTCGAGGCGGCACAGGCGGCGTACCGCGCCCGTGGCCGGGCCCGGTCGATGCAGTTGATCGAGGCCGGCGACCTGGCCGCGCTGGGCACCCACCTGCGCGACACCGAGATTCCGCTCTACATGAAGATGCTGGAGGTCGGCGAGGCGCTGGTGGCGCTGCAACTGCGCGTGGCGGCGGCAGAGTTCGCCGGTGCCGAGGCCGACTTCGCCCAGCGGCTGTGGCTGGCCCTGGGCATCACCGGCCTGGCCATGCTGGCGGCGGTCGGCGGCGCCCTGCTGCTGCGCCGGAGCATCAGGCAGCCGCTGAACACGCTGCAAGGCCATATGCAGGCCATCGCCGGCGGCCAGCTGCTGGGCGGCATCACCGAGCCGGCGGCCAGGGAATTCCAGCATTGCTTCGCCATGCTGCGCACGCTGTGGGCCCGGCTGGCCTTCAACCAGCATGAACGGCAGGAAAACGAACGCTCCGCCGCGGTGGAACGCCGCAACGCCGTGCTGGACATGGCCGCCAACATCGAACGCGCCACCACGGATGCGATCGAGGGCATTGTCGGCAGCACCAGCAGCATGGCCGAAGCCGCCGGTGGCATGGCAGACGCCGCCGGCCGGGTGGGCGAGAACGCCCAGGCCGTGGCCGCGGCCGCGGAACAAAGCCAGGGCAACATCGAAGCCGTGGCCGCCGCGGCCGAACAACTGGCCGCCTCGATCCGCGAAATCTCCGGCCAGGTGACCCATGCCAGCCAGGTCAGCGCCCGCGCGGCCGAGGAAGGCAGCCAGGCGCAGAGCGCCATTCGCGGCCTGTCCGACCAGGCTTCGCGCATTGGCGATGTCGCCCGGTTGATCGAGGATATCGCCCAGCGCACCAACCTGCTGGCGCTGAACGCCACCATCGAGGCGGCGCGGGCCGGCGAGGCCGGCAAGGGCTTTGCCGTGGTGGCCGGGGAAGTGAAGGCACTGGCCCAGCAGACCGCCCGCGCCACCGAGGAGATCGGCCGCCAGATCAGCGGCATCCAGCAGCAAACCCAGGGCACCGTGGGCGTGATCGAAGGCGTCGGCCGCACCATCGCCGACATCGCGGAAGTGACCATGGCGGTGGCGGCGGCGGTGGAACAGCAGGCGGCGGCCACGCGGGAGATCAGCCGCAACGTCACCACCACCACCGATGCCGGGCGGGAGGTTTCCAGCCGCATCGCCGCGGTTTCCATCGAAGCCGGCAACACCAACCAGCAGGCCGAGGCGATGCGCCGGGCGACCGCGGCGGTGGCCGAGCAGATGAGCGGCATGCAGCGCAGCATCGTGCAGGTGGTGCGCACCGCCAGCGCCGATGCCGACCGCCGGCTGAACGCCCGCTACCCGGCGGAGGAGCCCTGCACCCTGGTGCTGGGTGACGGCCGGCACCCGGCGCAGTTGGTCAACATCTCCCGCGGGGGGGCGCTGGTGACCTGCGCCGCCCGGCCGCCGGTGGGCAGCATGGTGACCCTGGTGATGGACCGCCAGGGCGGCGCCAGCGTGCCGGCCAGGGTGCTGGAAGGCAGCCCGCAGGCCGGCACGGTGCGCATGGCGTTCGAGGAAGCGGCCATCACGCCGGCTTTCGCCTCCGCGCTGCGCAGCCTGGCCCCGGAGGCCCAGGCCGCCGCCGCCTGAGGCAGGGCCCAGGCCGCCGCCGCCTGAGGCAGGCCCGGGCCGCCGCCGCCTGGGGCGGGGCCCAGGCTACCGCCGCCTGGGACGGGCTATACACGGCCTGGGGGCAACCCCAGGCGCCCCCGGCCCACCCCGGGCCGGCATCAGGGCCGGGGCGATTAATCCCCCACATGGTTGCCCCCCGAGGCAGGCGGTTCTATAGGCCCCGGCGATTGGGAGTCCTAAGCCCTTGGCCAGCATTGCCGCCGATCCTTCCGGCCCGAACCCCGCCCTTGCCGCCCAGGCGGCGCTTCTCGCCCGGCCGATGACCGAAGAGCGCCGCATGGCAGATGCCATCCGCGCCCTGGCCATCGACGCCGTGGAGCAGGCGAAATCCGGCCACCCAGGCATGCCGATGGGCATGGCCGACGTGGCCACCGTGTTGTTCACCAAATTCCTGAAGTACGACGCCGCCGACCCGCGCTGGGCCGACCGCGACCGCTTCGTGCTCAGCGCCGGCCACGGCAGCATGCTGCTGTATGCGCTGCTGAACCTGACCGGCCATGCCGGCATGGAGATGGAGCAACTGCGCAACTTCCGCCAGTTGCACAGCGCCTGCGCCGGCCACCCGGAATACGGCGAGCACCCGGCGATTGAAATGACCACCGGCCCGCTGGGCCAGGGCCTGGCCACCGCGGTGGGCATGGCCATCGCGGAACGCCACCTGGCGGCGCGCTTCGGCGCTTCCCTGGTGGACCACCGCACCTGGGTCGTGGCCGGCGATGGCTGTTTGCAGGAAGGCGTCAGCCATGAGGCCTGCTCGCTGGCCGGGCATCTCGGCCTGTCCAAGCTGACGGTGCTGTATGACGACAACGGCATCACCATTGATGGCGACACCAGCCTTTCCTTCACCGACGACACGCTGAAGCGGTTCCAGGCCTATGGCTGGGCCACGCGGCGGGTGAACGGGCATGACCCGGCGGAAGTGGCCGCGGCCATGGCCTGGGCCAGCCGCAACAAGAAGCCGACGCTGATCGCCTGCCGCACCATCATCGGCTACGCGGCGCCCAGCAAGGCCGGGACCAGCGGCGTGCATGGCAGCCCGCTGGGCGGCACCGAAGCCGCCGGCGCCAAGGCCGCGATGGGCTGGGCCTCGGCCCCGTTCGAGATTCCGGCCGACATCAAGGAACCCTGGGAAGTGGCCGGCCGCCGTGGCGCCGGCACCCGCCGCAGTTGGCTGAAGCGGCTGGCCCGCCACCCGCAGAAGGCCGAGTTCGAACGCGCCATGGCCGGCCGCCTGCCGGAAGCCTGGCACGAACCGCTGGCGGCGCTGCGGGCCCAGCAGGCACTGGACAAGCCGAAGCTGGCCACCCGCTCCTCCGGCCAGAAGGCGCTGGAAGCCCTGGTGCCGGCGGTGCCGGAAATGGTCGGCGGCTCGGCCGACCTCACCGGGTCCAACAACACCAACGTCAAGGGCATCCCGGCGATCACGCCGGCCAACTTCGCCGGGCGCTTCGTGCACTATGGCGTGCGCGAGTTCGGCATGGCCTGCGCCATGAACGGCATGGCGCTGCATGGCGGCATCATTCCCTACAGCGGCACCTTCCTGGTGTTCGCGGACTATCTGCGCCCGGCGCTGCGCCTGGCGGCGCTGATGCGCCAGCGCGTCATCCATGTGCTGACGCATGACAGCATCGGCCTGGGCGAAGACGGCCCGACCCACCAGCCGGTGGAAACCATCGCCAGCCTGCGCGCCATCCCGAATACGGTGGTGTTCCGCCCGGGCGACGCGATCGAGACCGCGGAATGCTGGGAATTGGCGGTGAAGCGGGCGGATGGGCCTTCGGTCCTGGCCCTGTCGCGCCAGAACCTGGCCGCCTTCCGCACCGATTCGGGTGAAAACCGCTGCGCCCGCGGCGGCTATGTGGTGGCGGAGGCCGAAGGGCCGCGCGCCGCCACCCTGATCGCGACCGGCAGCGAAGTGGGCATTGCGCTGACAGCGCGCGAGGCCCTGGCCAAGGAAGGCATCCAGGCGGCGGTGGTTTCCCTGCCCAGCTGGGAACTTTTCGCGGCCCAGGACGCCAGCTATCGGGAGCAGGTGCTGGGCGATAGCCTGCGAATCGGCATCGAGGCGGCGATCGGCTTTGGCTGGGAACGTTGGCTGGGGCCGGATGGCGTGTTCATCGGCATGGCCGGCTTCGGCGCCTCCGCGCCGGCGGAAGTGCTGTACAAGCATTTCGGCATTACGCCGGAAGCGGTTGTGGCCGCGGTCAAGAAGCGTATCTGAGAACGAACGGGAAGAAGGAAGACACCCATGGCTGTGAAGGTTGCCATCAACGGCTTCGGCCGCATTGGTCGTCTGGTGCTGCGCGCGATGATCGAAAGCGGGCGCACCGATGTGGAATGCATCGCCATCAACGACCTCGGCTCGGTCGAGGCGAACGCGCACATGTTCCGCTACGACAGCGTGCATGGCCGCTTCCCGGGTGAGGTTGCCGTCGATGGCAACAAGATCATCATCACCGCCAACGGCCGCACCTATGCGCCGATCGTGGTCTCCGCCGAGCGTGACCCGACCAAGGTGCCGTTCCAGGGCGTGGACGTGGCGCTGGAATGCACCGGCATCTTCGCCAGCAAGGAAAAGGCCTCGGCGCTGATCACCGCCGGCGCGCGCAAGGTCATCATCTCGGCCCCTGGCGACAACGCGGACGCGACCATCGTGTACGGCGTGAACCACCAGACGCTGACGAAGGACATGACCGTCATCAGCAACGCCAGCTGCACGACCAACTGCCTGGCGCCGGTGGCCAAGGTGCTGCACGACAATTTCGGCATCCTGCGCGGCTACATGGTCACCATCCACGCCTATACGGGTGACCAGAACACCGTCGACACGCTGCACAAGGACCTGCACCGCGCCCGCGCGGCCGCCGTTTCCGCCATTCCCACCAGCACCGGCGCGGCCAAGGCCGTGGGCCTGGTGATGCCGGAACTGAAGGGCAAGCTGGACGGCACCGCCATCCGCATCCCGACGCCGAACGTTTCGCTGGTGTCGCTCGACGTCAACCTGAAGAAGGAAGGCGTGACCAAGGAAGACATCAACGCGGCGATGCTGGCGGCCAGCCAGAGCGGCCCGTTGAAGGGCATCCTGGCCTACAACACCGCGCCGCTGGTCAGCATCGACTTCAACCACAACCCGGCCTCGTCCACCTTCGATGCGACGCAGACCGCGGTGGTGGATGGCGCCATGGCCCGGGTGATGAGCTGGTACGACAACGAGTGGGGCTTCTCCAACCGGATGAGCGACACGGCGGCCCTGTTCGGCAGCCTGTAATCCCGCCCGCCTGTTGAAACTGCCGACGGCGCGGGGGCAATCCCGCGCCGTCTTGTTATCCGGAGAGCATGAGCATGGCCCGTTTCCGCACGCTTGATACCCTGGAGGCCCGCGGCAAGCGGGTGCTGCTGCGCGCCGACCTGAACGTCCCGACCAAGGACGGCCGCATCACCGATGCCACGCGCATCGAGCGGCTGTGCCCGACCATTGCCGAACTGACCGGCAAGGGCGCGCGCGTGATCGTGTGCAGCCACTTCGACCGCCCCAAGGGCAAGCGCGTGCCGGAGATGTCGCTGCAGCCGATGCAGGCGGCGCTGGCCGCGGCGCTCGGCCAGCCGGTGGCCTTCGTGGATGACTGCGTCGGCGCCGCGGCAGAAGCCGCCGCCGCCGCCCTGAAGGACGGCGAGGTGCTGCTGCTGGAGAACACCCGCTACCATGCGGGCGAGGAAAAGAACGACCCGGCGCTGTCCGCCGGCCTGGCCAAGCTGGCCGACGCCTATGTGAACGACGCCTTCTCGGCCGCCCACCGCGCGCATGCCTCCACCGAAGGCGTGGCGCACCTGGTGCCGGCCTATGCCGGCCGGCTGATGCAGGCCGAGCTGGAGGCGCTGGATGCGGCGCTGGGCAACCCACAGCGCCCGGTGGTGGCCATTGTCGGCGGCGCCAAGGTCAGCACCAAGCTCGACCTGCTGGGCAACCTGAGCAGCAAGGTGGATGTGCTGGTCATCGGCGGTGCCATGGCCAACACCTTCCTGGCGGCGCAGGGCCACGCCATGGGCAAGAGCCTGCAGGAAGCCGACATGCACGCCACCGCCCTGGACATTCTGGCCCAGGCCAAGGCCAACAACTGCGAGGTGCTGCTGCCGGTGGACCTGGTGGCCAGCGAGGCCTTCGCCGCCAATGCGCCGCACCGCACCGTGGGCCAGGACGTGCCGGAGGGCCTGATGGCGCTGGACGTGGGCCCGGCCAGCGTGGCGGCGGTGATCGAGCGGCTGCGCGCGGCGAAGACGCTGGTGTGGAACGGCCCGTTCGGCGCCTTCGAGATCACCCCCTTCGACGCCGCCACGGTGGCGGTGGCCAAGGTGGTCGGCGAGTTGACCGTGGCCGGCAAGCTGAAGAGCATCGGCGGCGGTGGCGACACCGTCTCGGCGCTGAAGCATGCCGGGGTAACCGAGCAGATGACCTATGTCTCGGCCGCCGGCGGTGCCTTCCTGGAATACATGGAAGGCAAGGTTCTGCCCGGCGTGGCCGCGCTGGCCACCTGAAGCCCGGCCTGAACGTCGCCGGCCCGGCCGGCGGCGTTCAGCCTTGGCGCTCGGCCATGGCCCGCACCGTCTGGCGCACAATCTCCGCCACGCCGGTCAGCGGCACCGCCCCGGCCAGTTCCCGCAGCCGCGACACCTCCGGCACCCGGCGATGGATGTCCTCGAACGAGGCGCCGTACACCGCGCTGTGCGGCACCAGTTGCACGCGAGAGCGGGAGTCGGTGGCGCGAATGACCAGTTCCGCCAGGTGCAGGATGGAGACTTCCTCCTGGCTGCCGATATTGATGACGCGGCCGAAGGCCAGCGGATTGCCGGCCAGGCGCAGCAGCGCCTCCACCACATCCCCCACATGGCCGAAGCAACGGGTCTGCTGGCCGTCGCCATGCACGACCAGCGGCTGGCCGGCCAGGGCGGCCGCGACGAAGCGCGGCAGCACCATGCCGTAGCGGGCGGACTGGCGCGGCCCCACGGTATTGAACAGCCGCACCACCATGCCGGGGGAATGCCGTTCACGGTGCTGCGCCAGCACGCAATATTCGCCGAACAGCTTCACCGCGGCATAGCCCCAGCGGTCGATCTCGGAAGGGCCGGGCGCCGGCCGAGCATCCTCGCGCAGCGGCATCACCGTGGCCGAGCCATAGACCTCGGAGGTGGAGGCGTAGACCACCGGCACCTGGCGATGCGCCGCGCTGTCCAGCACCGCCATCACCCCGCGCGCACCGGCTTGCAGCGTCTTCATCCGGTTGGTCATCACCTCCTGCACCCCCACCGAGGAAGCCAGGTGAAAGATGATGCTGGCCTCGTTGGCCAGTTCGGCCAGCAGCGCCTCGTCACAGCAGTCGCCATCAATGACGCACAGCCGTGGGTCATCGGCCACCGCGGCCAAATTCGTGCGGGAGCCGGTGGAAAAATTGTCGACAACGACGACTCGTTCCGCTTTCTCCCGTAGTAGCCGCTCCACCAGATGCGAACCGACGAAACCGGCACCGCCCGTGACAAGGGCGGCGCGCAACACTTGCGACATTCACAAATCTCCACGAACTGGCGGCAAGGACAGCAATGATGAAACTGGCGGTTGGCGTCATTACGTATAACGCACAGCCTGCCGGGCTGGCCATGCTGGCCCGCAGCCTGGATGTCGCGGTCGCCGCCCTGGGCAGCCGGGCGGAGGTGGTGCTGGTTTCGGTGGACCATGGCGAGCCCGCCGCCTGGCCGGCGCTGAGCCTGCCGCATGAGGTGCTGCCGCGGGCCGGAAACCCGGGCTTTGCCGGCGGTGCCAACCGGCTTCTTGCCCATGCCTTCGAGGCGATCGACTGCGACCTGCTGGTGCTGGCCAATCCGGATGGCGCCTTCCACCCGCGCTGCCTGGCGGCCCTGCTGGACGCACATTCGCGTTACCCGACGGATTTGCTGGAAGCCCGCCAGTTCCCGGAAGAACACCCCAAGCACTACGACCCGCTGGATGGCCGCACCGACTGGGCCTCGGGCGCCTGCATGGCGCTGCCGCGGGCGCTGGTGCGGCAGGTCGGCGGCTTCGACGACCGCTTCTTCATGTACATGGAGGATATCGACCTGTCCTGGCGCACCCGGGCGGCCGGCTTCGCGGTGCGGTTGGTGCGGGACGCGCTGTTCATGCACGACGTCATCCGCCCGCACGACCCGAAGCGCCATGCCATGCTGCTGCTGGCCAGGCGGCAACTGGCGCACAAATGGCACGCGGCTTCCTTCGTAGCCCAGGCGGAAGCCGAACTGCTGCGCGGCGGCCTGTTCCACCACCGCGGCGAACTGCCCCCGCTGGGCACGCCGGAGCCGCATACCGTGCGGCAGTGGCAGGTGACCGGCTTCGACCATCCCAGCCACCTGGCCCCGGCGCGGTGGTAGCCGCCATGTCCCGCGACGAGACCTTGAGCGTCATCATCCGCTCCTCCGACCCCACGCGGCTGCCCTTCCTGGACCAGGCGCTGTTCTCCCTCGCCACCCAGGGCTGGGACGCGCTGGATATCCTCATCACCCTGCAAAACCCGGAACCGGACTTCCAGGCCGAGGTGGCGCGGCTGGCCGCCGGCATGCCCTGGCCGGCCGCAACCCGCTGGCGGGTGCTGCCGGTGGCGGTGCCCACGGGGCTGGACGGCCGGGCCTGGCTGCTGAACGAAGGCGTCTCCCACGCCGCTGGCCGCTACCTGGCGTTCCTGGATGACGACGACGTGGTCTATCCCAACGCCTACCGCCTGCTGGTGGACAAGTTGCAGGCCGACCCGGCGGCGGCGCTGGCGGCCGGAGGCTGCCGGATGGCCTATTGCGAAAGCACCGGCGGGCACATCCACATCCTGCGCAAGGAACGGGGGCCGTTCGACTGGGGGCGCTCCAAGCTGGACCTGATGCGGGACAACTTCATCCCGATCCATTCCTATGTGCTGGACCTGGATCGCATCCGCCCCGGCACCGTGCTGTTCCGCGACGCCGCCGTCCCGCTGGAGGACTACGACTTCCTGCTGCGGTTGGCGGCCGAGCATGGCTTCAACCTGGCAGCCCGGCATGTGCCGGTGTGTGAGTATCGCATCCATGGCGGCAACTCGCTGTGGGCCAATGGCCGCCCCATTGCCCAGGACGTGCCGCCCAAGCTGCGCCAGGCGCGGGAATTCGTCTTCGCCGCCCGGGCCCAAACCCGCCTGAGCCTGGGCAAGCTGGAATTGGAGGCACTGGAGCGGCTGTTCGCCGGCGGGGCGGAGGATACCCGGCCAGCGGAGATGAAGCGGTTCCTGCATCGCCGGGTGGATGGCCTGTATCGCTGGCTGGTCGGCCACCCGCGGCTGAGCGGCGCCCTGTTGCGCGGCTACCTGGCGGTGCGCACGCGGTTGCGGCGCTAGCGTCTGATCGGCGCTGACTGAAGCACCGGCGGCAGGGAGCCACCGCTCCCAGCTGTCCAAATATTAAGAAGCGTTACCAAACCTTACTGGACTTCTAACGGGCCAAGGCGCACGCCTAGGCCCGATGCGTATCCGCCCGATCTCTCCGCTGCGTCGAACCGGTGATCCGGCAAGGGATGATTCACGTCTTCGCGCTACCATCCTCCGCATGATCGCCACCAACTCGCTCGCCGCCTTCGCCCAGGATATCAGCCGCACCCAGGCCGCCCGGCCGGTGCGCGGCACGGCGCCATTGGCAGCCGGGGGAACGCCCGGCGCCACCTCCGGCGTCGGCCCCAGCCAGCGCACGCTGGAAGCCGTGCCGCCGCAACCCGCCCGGCCGCTGCCGCGCGGTTCGCTGCTGGACCTGCGGGTCTGAGCCTGGTCCCGCCGCGATGCGGGAAAGCCACATCAGCCGCGCAATGATGGGCATATTGTAGACAAATCCTGTTCAAGGCTTGCGTGATGCTGCGCCGCATCGCAAGCTCGGGCCATGCCCACCTTCACCCGCAAGGTTCCGGAAGGCGATGACCGCGAACGGCTGACCTGCGCCGATTGCGGCTACGTGGCGTATGAGAACCCCAAGGTGGTCGTGGGCAGCGTGGTCACCGCCGCGGATGGCCGCATCCTGCTGTGCCGCCGCGCCATTCAGCCCCGCCAGGGCTACTGGACCCTGCCCGCCGGCTACCTGGAAATGAACGAGACGGTGGAGGAAGGCGCCCGGCGCGAAGCCTGGGAGGAAGCCTGCGCCCGCATCGCGCTGGATGGCGTGCTGGCGGTGTATTCCGTCGCCCGGCTGGGCCAGGTGCAGGTGATCTTCCGCGGCCACCTGGCGGAACCCGACTTCGCCGCCGGGCCGGAAAGCCTGGAAGTCGGCCTCTTCGCCTGGGAGGACATCCCCTGGGACAGCATCGCCTTCCCGACCGTGATCTGGGCCCTGCAGGCGTGGCGGGAAACCGGCACCGCCCCGGCCCCGGCCCGGTTGAACCCGGCCAGCGACCAGCGCGGCGTACACCACCTGCCGCTGGAAGGCGCATTATGAGCCGCGCCCTGGCCGCCCTGTTGCTGTCCCTGGCCACCGGGCCGCTGGTGGCCGCACCGCTGGCGGCGCAGCCCGCCCCGGCATTGCCGGCCCTGCCCAGCATCGTCACCCCGGCCGCCGCCGCCACGGCCACGCCCGCGCCCGCGGTGCCCCCGGCCCGGCCGCGCCTGGTGCGGCGCAGCCCGCGGCTGGAGGAGATGCCCCGCTCGGCCGAACCCATTCCGTTGCTGGGCGGCGAACAGGGCATCACCACCGCGCTGCGGCCTGCGGGCGAGGCGGCGCCAGTGCCCAATCGCGACATCGAAGCGCCGGTGAACCGCAACATCTCCATGGAAGCCAAGCTGGTGCCGGAAGTGTTCCGCCGGCAGATGCCCGGCCGCGGCATGACCGCGGAGGGGCTTTCCAGCCAGCGCGAGGAACGGGTCTATGCCCCAGCGCCCGGCGCCCGGCTTTTGGTGCCGTTCATTACCCGCTGACCGCCACGGTGGGTTGCGGCCGCGCCCCGCCGCCCCCACCCTGAGGGCATGGAACACGCCCTGCTGGTGCAGCCCAACCCCGCCGACCCTCGCCTGACCCGGCGCGTCACCGGCATCGACCATACCGGCGCCACGGTGGAAGCCAGCGTCACGGTGGAACGACCCCTGACCCTGTACCTGAACGGGCAGGAGATCGTGACCATGATGACGATCCTCGACCGGCCGGAGGAGTTGGCGCTGGGCTACCTGCTGAACCAGGGCATGCTGAAGCCGGACGACCGGGTGACCGCCGTGGACTACGACGACGACCTGGACGTGGTGGTGGTGCGCACCGAAGCCCGCACCGACTTCGAGGAGAAGTTGAAGAAGAAAACCCTCACCAGCGGTTGCGCCCAGGGCACCGCCTTCGGCGACCTGCTGGAAGGCTTCGCCGCCACCAGGCTGCCGGCGGCGGAACTGCGCACCAGTTGGCTCTATCGGCTGCTGCACCGGATCAACCAGTTGCCCACGCTGTACCTGGAAGCCGGCGCCATCCATGGCTGCGCGCTGTGCCGGGAAGACCAGCCGCTGGTCTACATGGAGGATGTCGGCCGCCACAACGCGGTGGACAAGATCGCCGGCTGGATGTTCCGCAACGCCTGCCCGCCGGGCGACAAGATCTTCTACACCACCGGGCGGCTGACCTCCGAGATGGTCATCAAGACCGTGCGCATGGGCATTCCCATCCTGGTCTCGCGCAGCGGCTTCACCGCCTGGGGGGTGGAGTTGGCGCAGCAGGCCGGGCTGACCGTGGTGGGGCGCTGCAAGGGCAAGCGCTTCCTGGCCCTGGCCGGGCAGGACCGCATCGTCTTCGACGCCGACCTGAATTACGTCGAGGAGGAAAGCGCCAAGCATTGGCGCAAGAACAGCCGGGAAGCCGAGCGTGCATAACCAAACCCTGGCGGTGGTGCTGGCCGGCGGCCTGGCGCGGCGCATGGGCGGCGGCGACAAGCCGCTGCGCCTGCTGGCCGGCCGCCCCTTGTTGGACCACGTACTGGAACGCCTGACGCCACAGGTGGCCGAAGTGGTGCTGAACGCCAATGGCGACCCCGGCCGCTTCGCCGCCTGGGGGCTGCCGGTGGTGGCGGACAGCATCCCGGATTACGCCGGCCCGCTGGCCGGGGTGCTGGCGGCGCTGGACTGGGCGGCGGCGCATCGGCCGCAATTGCCCTGGCTGGTTTCCGCCGCCGGCGACTGCCCGTTGCTGCCGCCCAACCTGGTGGCCCGGCTGCACGCCGCCCGCGCCGCCGCCGGCACACCGCTGGCCTGCGTGGCCAGTGACGCACAGACCCATCCGCCCGTCGGGCTATGGCCGGTTTCGCTGCGGGAGGAATTGCGCGCCGCGCTGCTGGCCGGCGAACGCCGGATAGACCGCTGGACCGCCCGCCATGGCTGCGCCACCGCCACCTGGCCGGCGCAGCCCTACGACCCGTTCTTCAACGCCAACGCGCCGGAGGACCTGGCCGCGGCCGAGGAAATTCTTGCGTCGGGCGGCGCGGCGCCGCATATGCCAAGCGTGTTCGATCTCAGGGAGAGCCGCTGATGAAGGCCGTTGTCATGGGCATGATTGCCGCCGTCGTCGTTGCCTTCGGGGCCGCCCAGGTGCTGGACAGCAAGGTGCAGCAACAGGCCGACCAA
>CANBXZ010000084.1 GCA_947373495.1 Acetobacteraceae bacterium | reverse complement strand
TGGTTGCCCGGTTGTTGAGCCACAGGTTGTGGTGGCGCATCAGCGACACGCCTGGGTTCCCGGGCGCACAGCGCGCCGGCACCAAGGGCAGCCCAAGAGCAAGGCCCCCTCAAGCGTTGCCGCCCGCGGGGGCAGGCGCTCAACGCTTCAGAATGCCGCGGCCGGCATAGCGCGCCGCCGGGCCCAGGTTCTGCTCGATGCGGATCAGCTGGTTGTACTTCGCCAGGCGGTCGGAACGGCTCAGCGACCCGGTCTTGATCTGGCCGCAGTTGGTCGCCACCGCCAGGTCGGCGATGGTGCTGTCCTCGGTTTCACCCGAACGATGGCTCATCACCGCCGTGTAGCCGGCGCGATGCGCCATCTCCACCGCTTCCAGCGTTTCGGTCAGGGTGCCGATCTGGTTGACCTTCACCAGGATGCTGTTCGCCGTGCCGGTCAGGATGCCCTGGCGCAGGCGTTCCGGGTTGGTCACGAACAGATCGTCACCCACCAGTTGCACCTTCGCTCCCAGCTTCTCGGTCAGCAGCTTCCAGCCGGCCCAGTCGTCTTCCGACATGCCGTCCTCGATGCTGATGATCGGCCACTTGGCGCACAGCGCCGCCAGGTAGTCCACCATGCCGCCGGCGTCGAAGGACTTGCCCTCGCCATCCAGCTTGTACACCCCGTCGTGGTAGAACTCGGTGCTGGCGCAATCCAGCGCGAACATGATGTCCTCGCCCACCTTGTGGCCGGCCGCCTCGCAGGCCTTGGCGATGAAGCCCAGGGCCTCGTCGGCGCTGCCGATGTTGGGCGCGAAGCCGCCTTCGTCGCCCACATTGGTGTTGTGGTGGGCGTCGTGCAGCGCCTTCTTCAGGCTGGCGAAGCATTCCGCGCCAATCCGCGCCGCATCCGCGCTGGTGCCGGCATTCACCGGCATGATCATGAATTCCTGGATGTCGATGGGATTGTCGGCATGCTTGCCGCCATTGATGATGTTCATCATCGGCACCGGCAGGGTGCGGGCGAAGGCGCCACCGACATAGCGGTACAGCGGCAGGCCATGGTCCTCGGCCGCGGCCTTGGCCACCGCCAGGGACACCGCCAGGATCGCGTTGGCACCCAGGCGCGCCTTGTTCGGCGTGCCGTCCAGCTCGATCATCAACTCGTCGATCTTGACCTGTTCGGTCGGGTCCATGCCGCCGATGGCGTCGAAGATCTCGCCTTCCACGCTGGCGACGGCCTTCAGCACGCCCTTGCCGCCGTAGCGGGACTTGTCGCCATCGCGCAGCTCGCTGGCTTCATGCGCGCCGGTGGAGGCACCGGACGGGACGGCAGCGCGGCCAATGGCGCCGCTGTCCAGCACCACCTCCGCTTCCACCGTGGGGTTGCCGCGGCTGTCCAGGATTTCCCGGGCAATGATATCGGCGATGGAAGCCATGCTGTGTGTTCTCCGGCGCAGGGGCGTTGCCCGCGCGCATAGGCCCGGAGCGGCCTTTGGGCAAGGGGGCGCCGCGCCTCGGCCCGGCTCCCCCCGCCCGAAACCGGGCCTACTGGCCGCGGCGGCTCTGTTCGCCCAGCGCCGTCAGGCGCTCAACACCCGCTTCGAAGCCGGCCACCTTGGCGTCGGCATCGGCAGCGCCTTCATCCAGGGCGTCATGCGCCTGGGACAGCGAGCTGAGCAGCGAGTAGACCTGCGCCAGGGTACCCTGGGCCGGGTCGCCCTCACGCAGTTCGGCCACGGTGCGGAAGATCGCATAGCGGTCGGCCGGGCCGGCGGTACGGTCCGCCCGCACCGCGGACAGGAAGCGGGCATGGGCGGCGTTCAGCGCCAGGCGACGGGTACGGATGGCACCGCGCACGCCGGTTTCCTGCGTGGCGCCGATCACCGCCTGCAGCATGGTGGTCAGCGCCTTCACCTGCGGTTCGGCCGCGCTGACAACGGTGGCCAGCGACACCCGGCTGCCGCGATTCTTCGTCATCTGCTCCGGCAGGTCGGCCAGGCTGGCGATGGCGCGCAGGCCGGCTTCCCGCACCGCGGCTTCAACCGTGATGCCGGCGGTGCTGCGCAGCTGGTCCAGCGCCTGGGTGGCGGAGGCGACCAGTTGCTCACCCGTCGGGCTCGCCTTGGCCTGGATCGGCGTGCCGGAGGCGGCCTGAGCCAGGATGTGGCCGTAGTCGCCCAGCGCGGTGAAGGCGGGCGCCAGCACCCGGCCGGTCAGCTCGGCCACGCCGGAGGCGGACGGCAGCAGGTTCGGCGTGGTGTTGCCGCCCACGGCATAGCCGATGGCACTGTCCTCGCGCGAGGCCAGGCGCTCGAAGGCGTCCATGCGGCCGATCGCCACTTCCATGGCGTGGTCGGACGATTCAACGCTGCTGGCGAAACGCCCGGCAGGGGTGTTGTTGGCGCGCTCTTGCGCGGCCGGGGAGTCCGAGCCGGTCTGGGCGCAACCAGCGGCCAGCAGCAGGGGCAGGGCTAACAGGGCATAACGGCGCGACATGCGTGTGTTCCTCCGCTCAGTATGGGTAATGCGCCGCACCCTGAGGGCGGCGTCAAGCGGTGGTTGCATGTTCACCGCCTCAGTAAGCCTTGGCAAGCCGATCAAAATCCATCAGCCGGGCGATCAGGGCGGGCATTTCGGCCAGCGGGATCATGTTCGGCCCGTCCGAGGGGGCATTGTCGGGGTCGGCGTGGCATTCGATGAACACCGCGGCCACCCCCACCGCCACCGCGGCGCGGGCCAGCACCGGGGCGAATTCGCGCTGCCCGCCGGAAGAACTGCCCTGCCCGCCCGGCTGCTGCACGCTATGGGTGGCGTCGAACACCACCGGGTAGCCGGTGGCGGCCATGGTGGGCAGGCCGCGCATGTCCGTCACCAACGTATTGTAGCCGAAGCTGGTGCCGCGCTCGCACAGCATCACGCCCTGGTTACCGGTGCTGGCGATCTTGGCCGCCACGTTCTGCATGTCCCACGGCGCCAGGAACTGGCCCTTCTTCACGTTCACCGGCTTGCCGGTGGCGCCGGCGGCCAGCAGCAGGTCGGTCTGGCGGCACAGGAAGGCGGGAATCTGCAGGCAGTCCACCACGGCGCCGGCGGCGCGGGCCTGGCCTTCGTCGTGCACGTCGGTCAGCACCGGCAGGCCGGTGGTGGCGCGCACCTCGGCCAAAATGGCCAGCCCTTCCTCAATGCCCACGCCGCGCGCCGCGGCAACGCTGGTGCGGTTGGCCTTGTCGAAGCTGGATTTGTAGATCAGCCCGATGCCGGCGGCCTTGGCCATGGCCGCCAGCG
The DNA here is from genome assembly GCA_947373495.1 of Acetobacteraceae bacterium. Taxonomy (GTDB): domain Bacteria; phylum Pseudomonadota; class Alphaproteobacteria; order Acetobacterales; family Acetobacteraceae; genus CAIMOR01. Next base: position 10,443 of record CANBXZ010000084.1, on the reverse strand, counting down.
CCGTGGCGGTCTCCAGCGCATGGGCGCGGCTTTCGATCTGGCAGGGGCCGCAGATGAAGGCCAGCGGCAGGTGGTTGCCGATGGCGATGGAAGCCACATGAACGGTGCGCGGGGTCATCGGCGGCAGCCTTCTGCAAAGGGTCCTTCGGGCCAGCCCCCAGCAGGTGCCGGCCCTGGTTCAAGCCAGCGCGCGGCGCTGGCCCTGGGGCGTGATCGCCTGCGGCGGCATCACGCGATACACGACCGGGCCTGGCTGCGGCCGGCGCCGCTGCCGGCGAAGACCCTGGCCCGGGGCAACGGCGGCGGCTCGCCAGGCCAATCGGCCAGGGCATTGCCGGCGCCCCGGCAGGCGCGGAGAACGCCGTGGCTGCCCGAGGGCGACGTCCTGGCCAACCGCGCCGGCAGGGCGCCCTAGACCAGCCGCGCCTGGCGCACCGCGGCGCCGACGAAGCCGGCGAACAACGGATGCGGCGCGAAGGGCTTGGACTTGAGTTCCGGGTGGAACTGCACGCCGATGAACCACGGGTGGTCGGGGTATTCGACGATCTCCGGCAACTCGCCGTCCGGCGACATGCCGGAAAAGCGCAGGCCGGCGGCTTCCAGCTTGTCCTTGTAGTTGACGTTCACCTCGTAGCGGTGGCGATGGCGTTCCTCGATATCGGCGCTGCCATACACCGTCCGCACCAGGGATTCCTCCATCAGGTGGCAGGGGTAGGCGCCCAGCCGCATGGTGCCGCCCAGGTCGCCGCTGGCGTTGCGGCGTTCCACCTGGTTGCCGCGCAGCCATTCGGTCAGCAGCCCCACCACCGGGTCGGCGCAGGGGCCGAATTCGGTCGAGGACGCGCCCTTCAGGCCCACCAGGTTGCGCGCCGCTTCGATGACGGCCATCTGCATGCCGAAGCAGATGCCGAAGAACGGCACCTTGCGTTCGCGGGCAAAGCGCACCGCCTCGATCTTGCCGCCGGTGCCGCGTTCGCCGAAGCCGCCCGGCACCAGAATGCCATGCACGCCTTCCAGCCGGGCCACCGCCTCATGCGGGCCGGCCTCGAACACCTCCGAATCGACCCAGTCCAGCTTGACCTTCACGTTGTGCGCGAAGCCGCCATGCGCCAGGGCTTCGCCCAGGGACTTATAGGCGTCCAGCAGGCCGGTATACTTGCCGACCACGGCGATGGTGACCTCGCCTTCCGGGTTCTTGATGGCGCTGACCACCTTCTCCCAGCGGCGCATGTCGGGCTCGCCGTAGAAGGACAGGTTGAAATGCCGCAGCACTTCGCGGTCCAGCCCCTCGGCGTGGTAGTTCAGCGGCACTTCGTAGATGGTGCTGCAATCCAGCGCCGGAATGACGCTTTCCGGCCGCACATTGCAGAACAGCGCGATCTTCTTGCGCTCATTTTCCGGAATCGGCCGGTCGCAGCGGCACAGCAGGATGTGCGGCTGGATGCCCAGGCCGAGCAATTCCTTCACCGAATGCTGGGTCGGCTTGGTCTTCAGTTCCCCGGCGGCCGGAATGTACGGCACCAGGGTCAGGTGCATGAACAGGCTGTTGGTCGGGCCGAGTTCATTCGCCAACTGGCGAATGGCCTCCAGGAACGGCAGCGACTCGATATCGCCGACCGTGCCGCCGATCTCCACCAGGACGAAGTCCAGGTTGTCGGTATCGGCCTGGATGCCTTCCTTGATCTTGTCGGTGATGTGCGGAATCACCTGGACCGTGCCGCCCAGGTAGTCGCCCCGCCGTTCGGCGGCGATCACCTCGGAATAGATCCGCCCCGTGGTCCAGTTGTCGGCCTTGGTGGCATGCACGCCGGTAAAGCGTTCGTAATGCCCAAGGTCGAGGTCGGTTTCCGCCCCGTCATCGGTGACGAACACCTCACCGTGCTGCATCGGGGACATCGTCCCCGGGTCCACGTTCAGGTAGGGATCCAGCTTGCGCAGCCGCACCTTGTAGCCACGGGCCTGCAGCGTCGCGGCGAGCGACGCGGCAGCAATGCCCTTGCCAAGGGAGGAAACCACGCCGCCGGTGATGAATACGAACCGCGCCATGGGCGCCCCTCATAACGTGCGCGGCAGGCTTCGGCTACCCGCGCTTTTGGCGGGGCCGGCATGCGGCTGGATTGCTGGGTTTGGTGGGCCGGAAACGGGCCGACTCGGCGGCCCGCCCGGGCATCAGTTGGTCGGAACGCTGGGCGCGGCGGGCGCCGCGGGCAGCGCCGGCACCGCGGTGGTGCCGCTGGCCGGGGCATCCAGGATGCTGACGGGCAGCGCGGTACCGCGGTTCAAGATGGCCAGGGTCAGCGACAGCGCGAAGAAGGCGGTGCCGAGAATGGCCGTGGTCCGCGTCAACAGGTTGGCGGTGCCGCGGCCGGACATGAAATTGCCCATCCCCTGGGACGAGCCGATGCCAAGGCCGCCGCCCTCGCTGCGTTGCAGCAGGACGACGCCGATCAGCGCCAGGGTGACGAACAGGTGCAGGACGAGCAGGACGGTGGCCATGGGAACCCTCGGAAGGGGGGGCTTTTAGCCGGGCTTGGGTGGGAAGGCCAGCCCTTGGGGACCGATGACCTTCCCTTCCCGCTTCCCGCCGGCCTAGCCGGCCGCCTTCGCTATGGCCAGGAAGTCCGCCGCCACCAGCGCGGCGCCGCCGATCAGCCCGCCATCCACATTGGCCAGCGCCAGGATGGCCTGGGCGTTGGACGGCTTCATGCTGCCGCCGTACAGCAGCCGGGTCTTCGCCCCCAGCTGGGCGCGCATGGCGGCATGCAGGGCGGCGATATCGGCCTCGGTCGGCACCTTGCCGGTGCCGATCGCCCAGACCGGCTCATAGGCCACCACGCCGCCGGCGGCCTCGAAGCCCTCCGGCAGGCTGCCGCTGAGCTGCGCCGCCACCACCGCCTCGGCCTGGCCGGCCTCGCGCTGGGCCAGGGTTTCGCCGACGCAGACAATCGGCACCAGGCCAGCCGCGATGGCGGCCGCGGCCTTGGCCCGCACCAGCGCGTCGGTCTCGCCATGGTCGGCGCGGCGCTCGCTATGGCCCAGGATGACGTAGGCCGCGCCCAGGTCCTTCAGCATGGCGGCGGCAACATCCCCGGTATGGGCGCCCTTCACCGCGGTGTGGCAGTCCTGCCCGCCCACCGCCACGCCGCTGCCGGCCATCAGGCCGCACACGCCGGCCACATAGGGAAAGGGCGGGCAGACCAGCAGCTCGGCCGCCAGGCCGGTGGCGCCGGCCCGAACCGCCTGCGCCAGGTCCACCGCCTCCCGGGCGGAGGCGTTCATCTTCCAGTTGCCGGCGATCAGCGGGCGGATTCCCGGGGTCATGCTGTTGTCTCCCTAATTCCACCTTTCCGGGTATCCGGGCGGCTAAAGTTTGGCAACCGGGCGCGGCTCCGCTATGGCATGGCCCCCTTCTTCCGCCGGGTTCCTAATGCTCACTGCCCTTCGTCGCCTCGCCGCCACCTGGGTCGCCAAGGCCCTCTTCGTCCTGTTGGTGCTGTCCTTCGGCATCTGGGGCGTCGGCGACATGGTTCGTAACCTCAATCGCGACACCGCCGTGGCCAAGGTTGGCAACCGCGACGTGGACCTTGAGGAAGCCCAGCTTTCCATGCGCCGGGAGCTTCAGCGCATCCAGCGCCAGGCCGGCCCGCAATTCGAGGCCGACCCCCGGGTGCGCCGCATGGTCGCCGAACAGGCGGTGGACGCGCTGGTGAACGACCGCGTGGTGAAGGTGGAACAGGACCGCATGCGCGTGGCGGTGCCCGACCAGGCGGTGCGGGACTTCGTCCGCGCCATTCCGGCCTTCCGCGGCGGCGATGGCAATTTCTCCCGCCCGATGATGGAAAGCTTCCTGCGCAGCAGCGAATTGGGCGAACAGCAGTTCGTCGCGCTGATCCGCGGCGACCTGGCGCGCCAGCAGCTGGCGCTTTCGGTCCGGGCCGGCGCCCAGCCCCCGGCGCTGCTGGCCGAGCGGCTGTATCGCTGGGTGGGCGAACAGCGCGCCACGCAGATGGTGGCGCTGCCGCTGGCCCAGGCCGCCGCCCCGGCCGCGCCGGAGGAAGCCGCCCTGCGCCGCTACCATGAGAACAACCCGGACCGCTTCTCCACCCCGGAATACCGCGAGGCCACCGTGGCGGTGCTGACCGCCGCCCTGGTGCAGCGCGAGATCGTGGTGAGCGAGGAGGAGATCACCCAGGCCTACGAACAGCGCCGCAGCCAGTACGAATCGCCGGAAAAGCGCGTGCTGGAACAGGTGCTGGTGCAGGATGAGGACAAGGCCAAGGAAATCGCCGCCGCCTGGCGCGCCGGGGCCAGCTTCGCCGACATCACCGCCCAGGCCGAGGCGGCCGAGGGCCAGGCGCTGGAACTGGGCGCCATCGACCGCGCCGGCCTGCCCTTCCCCAGCCTGGCCGAGGCCGCTTTCACCACCGCCGCCGGCAGCGTCACCGCCCCGGTGCAGACCGATTTCGGCTGGCATGTGCTGAAGGTGACGGCGGTGGAGGCCCCGACCTCCCGCCCCATGGCCGCGGTGCATGATGAACTGCGCAACGACCTGGCCAGCGAAAAGGCCGCCGACCTGGCGTTCGAGCGCGCCAACAAGGTGGAGGACGCGCTGGCCGGCGGCGAGACCCTGGCCGAGGTGGCGCAGCGCTACAACCTCGGCGTCGCCAGCATCCGCACCGACAGCACCGGCCATGCCGAGGACGGCAAGGTGGTGGAACTGCCGGTGGTGGCCGCGGCGCGGGACGCGGTGCTGCGCGCGGTCTTCGCCACCGACCGTGGCACCCCGCCGCGGCTGGCGGAAACCCAGGATGTCGGCTTCCTGGCGGTGCAGGTGCAGGACGTGGTGCCGCCGGCGCTGAAGCCGTTCGAGGCGGTGCATGACGAGGTGCTGGCGGCCTGGACCGCCGACGCCCGTCGCCGCGCCCAGGAAGAACGCGCCGCCGCCCTGCTGGCCGCGGTGAAGGGTGGCAAGACCCTGGCCGAGGCCGCCGCCGCCGCCCAGTTGGGCGCCCGCGAGGTGGGTGGCGTGACCCGCCAGCCGCAGCAGTTGGAGACCATTCCGCCGGAACTGCGCGCCCCGCTGTTCGACCTGCCGCTGAACGACGCCACCATGGTGGAAACCCGGGACGGCTTCGTGGTGGCGCAGGTGACCGAGATCACCGCCCCCGACCCCGCCGCGGATGCCCCGGCGCTGGCCCGGGTGCGGGCGGAAACCGAACAGAGCATCGCCCAGGACCTGGAAACCCAGTACATCGCCGCGCTGCGTGGCATGGCCGGCGTGCGGATCAACCAGCGCCTGCTGGACGTGCTGGCCCAGCCCTGAGGCAAACCGCCACGGCCGGCCCCCTCGCCGGCCGCGGCCCCTTTCCACCCACCGGAGACGAGTGACCCTTATGTCGCAGACCGATTTCGCCAGCTTCAGCGCCGCCCTTGCCGAAGGCCGCGGGCAGGTGCTGTGGCGGGAGCGGGTGGCGGACCTGGACACCCCGGTGGGCGCCTTCCTGAAGCTGGCGCATGGCCAGCCCTATTCCTTCCTGTTCGAAAGCGTCGAAGGCGGCGCCGCGCGGGGCCGTTATTCGGCCATCGCCTGGGCGCCCGACCTGGTGTGGCGCTGCCGCAACGGCGTGCCGGAGGTGAACCGCCAGGCGCTGGGCGCACCGCATGCCTTCGTGGCCGAGCACACGGCGCCGATGGCGGCGCTGCGGGCGCTGATCGCCGAATGCCAGATGCCGCTGCCGGCCGGGCTGCCGCCCATCGCCGCCGGGCTGTTCGGCTACCTGGGCTATGACATGGTCCGGCACATCGAAACCCTGCCGGATGGCAACCCGGACCTGCTGGGCATTCCCGAAGCGGTGCTGGCGCGGCCGACCATGATCGCGGTGTTCGACCATGTACGGGACACGCTGACCCTGTGCGCCCCGGTCTGGGCCGCCAGCGACGCCCAAGGCGCGTGGGAAGCCGCCCAGGCCCGGCTGGACGAGGCCGAGTCGGCGCTGGACCGCCCGCTGCCGCGCCCGGCCGCGCCGGTTTCGCTGCCCAAGCCGCCGGCGCCGGTTTCCAACTTCACCAAGGAAGGCTTCATGGCCGTGGTGGAGCGGGCCAAGGAATACATCCGCGCCGGCGACTGCTTCCAGATCGTGCCCTCGCAGCGTTTCAGCGCGCCCTTCGCCTTGCCGCCCTTCTCGTTGTACCGGGCGCTGCGCCGCATCAACCCGGCGCCGTTCCTGTTCTTCTGCGATTTTGGGGGTTTCGCCGCGGTCGGCGCCTCGCCCGAGATCCTGGTGCGGCTGCGCAACCAGGAAGTGACGGTGCGGCCGCTGGCCGGCACCCGCCCGCGCGGCACCACGCCCGAGCATGACAAGGCGCTGGAAGCCGAGCTGCTGGCCGACCCGAAGGAGCGCGCCGAGCACCTGATGCTGCTCGACCTCGGCCGCAACGATATCGGCATGGTGGCCGAGATCGGCAGCGTCCGCGTCGCCGAGCAGTTCGGCATCGAGCGCTATTCCCAGGTGATGCACATCGTCAGCGAGGTGCGCGGCCGGCTGCGCGCGGGGCTGACCGCGCTGGACGCGCTGGCCGGCGGCTTCCCGGCCGGCACGCTCTCGGGCGCGCCAAAAATCCGCGCGATGGAGATCATCGACGAGTTGGAACCCTCCCGCCGTGGCCTCTATGCCGGTGGCGTGGGGTATTTCGGCGCCGATGGCGGCATGGACACCTGCATCGCGCTGCGTACCGCGCTGGTGAAGGACGGCACCATGTATGTGCAGGCCGGCTGCGGCGTGGTGGCGGACAGCAACCCGGTGGCCGAGGAAGAGGAATGCCACCAGAAGGCCCGCGCCCTGTTCCGCGCCGCCGAGGAAGCGGTGCGCTTCGCCGCCGGCAAGCGGTAGCTCCAGCTTTGCCCGGGCGAAGCATAAGGAATATTTTCCTGTAGTTTGAGGCCCGGCTGCGCTACGGTGCTCTCCCCCTTTGTCACCGCGGAGAGCACCGTGCCTGACCTGACCGGACAGCCAGGCACCCGTACATCCCCGGCCCTGCCGCCCGGGCATGTGTCCGCCGCGCGGCACCCCGCCGCGCAGCCCCGGAACCGCGCAGCTTGGCCGCAGCGGGCGACGCCCCTCGGCAACATCGGCGATTTGTCCGAAACCAACGCCCTGCGTCAGCACCCTGGCGATCCGTCAACCTCACCCCGGGCACACCCCGGGTCGGCCCCGCCCCCGCCATTTGTCCGAAACCAGCGCGCTCGCGCCAAGCCCGGCCATTTGTCCGAAGCGGCCACCCCTTGCCCACCGCCGGCCAGCCGGCTACCGCTTCCGCCTCAGCCAGGAGACAGCCCGCATGGCCTACCAGCCCTATCCGTCCTTCTGGCAGGGCGCCACGCCCGCCGCCCGCGACCTGGCCTATGACAACACCCGCGCCGTGGTGGACAGCCCGGCCCTGATCGCCCGCCGCAATGAGGAAGCCGCCGCCTTCCGCGCCGCCCATGCCGGCCACCTGGACCTGGCCTATGGCCCCGGCCAGCGCCAGCAATGGGACCTGTTTCCCGGCGCCACCCCCCATGCGCCCTGCCTGGTGTTCATCCATGGCGGCTACTGGCAGCGCAACCGGCGCGAGGATTTCTGCGCCTTCATGGCCGGGGTGATGGCGCTGGGCTGGTCCGCCGCCCTGCCCGGCTACACCCTGGCGCCGACCGCCACGCTGAGCGACATCGTCGCCGAGATCAGCGCCAGCCTGGACTGGCTGGCCGGCAATGGCAGCAGCCACGGCATCGCCGGGCCGGTGGTGCTCTCGGGCTGGTCGGCCGGCGGGCACCTCACCGGCATGGGCGTGCGGCACCCGCGGGTGGCCGCGGCGCTGGCAATCTCGGGCGTGTATGAACTGGCGCCGATCCGCGACACCAGCCTGAACGACGCGGTGCACCTGACCGAGGCCGAGTTGGCCTCACTTTCCCCGCTGCGGCTGCCGATGGTGGACAAGCCGGTGGCGGTGGCCTTCGGCACCGGCGAGTTGCCCGAACTGCGCCGCCAGAGCCGCGAGTACCACACCGCCCGCAGTGAGGCGCATTGCCCCGGCCCGCTGGTGCCGGTGAAGGGCGCCGACCACTTCCGCATCCTGGAGCACCTGAAGACCCCGGAAGGCGTGCTGGTGCGCGCCGCCGCCGACCTGCTGAAGTAGGGCCCGGCCATGCGGCAGCCCCAGGTGCTGGACAGCTTCGACCAGCTGAGCGTCGGCGAGGAATTCGACTTCGGCAGCCTGGTGATGACGGAGGCCGAGATCCTGGCCTTCGCCCGCCAATTCGACCCGCAGCCCTTCCACCTGGACCATGACGCGGCCAAGGCCAGCATCTTCGGCGGGCTGATCGCCAGCGGGCTGCACACGCAGTCCGCCTGCTTCGCCCAGGTCATCCGCAGCGGCATCTTCGCGCGGGTTTCCATGGGTGGCAGCGGCATGAGCATCAACTGGCCCGCCCCGGTGCGGCCGGGCGATGAGATCGGCGTCAGCCTCCGGATCGAAGAGCTGACCCCGAGCCGCAGCAAGCCGGACCGCGGCATCGTCAAGCACTGCATCACCGGCCGGCGGGTGGCCGATGGCGTGCTGGTCATCGAAATCCGCGGCACCATGTTCATGAAGCGCTGAGTTCATGAACCTGGTGCCAGCGCCGGGCAGGCTTCAGGGCGCAATCACCCCGAAGCTGAACACCGGGCTGGCGCCGGGGGTGATGCCGACCCGCACCGCGCGCATGTCGCCCTCTCCCGGCACCATGAAGCGGGTGGCGTTGCGGATGATGCCGCCCTGGCCATCGCCGGGGCTGCGGTCCTCCAGCCAGTGGTGGCTGTCGCCATGCAGCAGCAGCACCTGGCCGGGGAAGCCGGCGCAGCGTTCGGCCAGCCGGGCCAGGAAGCCGGCATAGTCATAGGCCGGGTCGGTGCGGATGATGCCGTCGTTGCGGCCATAGGGCTCGCGGGTGCAGGCCACGCCCTTGGCGCGGTGCTGTTCCATCAGGCAGGGGTGCCAAAGGTCGGCCTGGAAGGCCAGCACCAGCACCGGCAGCCCGGCCGCGGTGGCGCTGGCGAAGGCGGCGTCCAGCCATGCCAGGTTGGCGGCGGCGATCTCGGCCAGCACCGCGCGGTCGCCGGGGAAGTTCTCCACCCCGGCGAAGACGCCCGGCAGGTGCAGCGTGGCGAACAGCGCCTGGCCCTGGCGCCAGCGGGCGTTTTCCACGCCTGTCCCGCTGCTGGCCTGGCGTTCCAGCGGTATCGGCCGGGCGCCCAGGCTGCGCGGCTGGCTGAAGAAGGCTTCCCGCAGCCGCACCAGGGAGGCGACCGGCGCCGCCCCGCCCGGGGCGACGTTGCTGCGGCCGCAATCGGTCCATTCATTGTCGCCCGGCGTGTAGACCATGGCGCCGTCGAAGGCGCCGAAATAGCCGGCCGGCCGGGTGACGGTATGGAACAGGTCGCAGGCTTCCTGGCTGGCCTTGGTATCGCCGAGGAAGATCGCGCTGGCCACGCCGGTGCGGTTCATCGCCCGCACCAGGTCGGCCGTGGTGGCTTCCCGCGCGGCGCAGGTGGCGGTGTCCGCCACGGTGCGGCAATAGGGCATGTCGCCCCAGGCCAGGAATTCCTGGGCCGGCTGGGCCGCCGCGCCCCAACTGGCAAGCAGCGGCAACAGGGCCAGGAGCAGGCGATGCATGGCAAGGTTCCTCGGGCAGTCGGGCCAGGGGTAGCGCAGGAAGCGCCAGGGCGCTATCGGGCCGCGGTGACCCTTGCCCCCGCCCCGCTCCGCACCGCTGATTTCGACTTCGCCCTGCCGGAAGCCCTGGTGGCCCAGGCGCCGGCCCGGCCGCGCGACAGCGCCCGGCTGCTGCGAGTCGGCGCCACGGCGCTGGAGGACCTGGGCGTGCGCGACCTGCCCGGCCTGCTGCGGGAAGGCGACCTGCTGGTGGCGAACGACACGCGCGTCATCCCGGCCCGGCTGCGCGCCCGGCGCGGTGCGGCGAAGCTGGAGATCATGCTGAACCGGGACGAAGGCGGCGGCATTTGGCAGGCGCTGGTGAAGAATGCCCGCCGGCTGAAGCCCGGCGACCTGGTGGAGATCGACGGTGCGCCGGCGCTGGCGGTGCGGGTGGTGGATCGGGCCGAGGATGGCACGGTGCGCTTCAACTTCGGCGCCGACCCGGCCCGGCTGGCGCAGGCGCTGGAAGCCGCCGGGGAAATCCCGCTGCCGCCCTATATCGCCCGGCCGCAGGGCCCGCGGCCGGAAGACCGCGCCGACTACCAGACGCTGTTCGCCGCCCGCCCCGGCGCCGTGGCCGCCCCCACCGCCAGCCTGCACTTCACCCCGGAGCTGATGGCCGCCATCGAGGCCCGGGGCGTGCGGCGGGTGAACGTGACGCTGCATGTCGGCGCCGGCACCTTCCTGCCGCTGCGGGGGGAGGACCCCCGC
>CANBXZ010000083.1 GCA_947373495.1 Acetobacteraceae bacterium | reverse complement strand
AACGTTACCGTCAAGCTGGTGGACAGCCTGGGCAACGTGGTGGCCACGCAGACCACCGATGGCAGCGGCAACTACACCTTCCTCAACGTGGTGCCCGGCACCTACCAGGTGCAGTTCGTGCCGCCCGCCGGCTACACCTTCACCACGCCGGACAACACCGGCGACACGCTGGACAGCGACGCCAACCCGGCCTCCGGCCTCAGCCCGCTGAAGACCTACCAGACCGGCGATGTCGATACCTCGGTGGATGCCGGGCTGTGGAAGCCCAGCTCGCTCGGCGACTTCGTCTTCGTCGACCAGAATGGCAACGGCGTGCAGGACGGCGCGGATACGCCGCTCGGCGGCATCGTGGTCAAGCTGTTCGACGGCGCCGGCCACTACATCACCCAGACCACCACGGCGGCCAACGGCAGCTACCTGTTCAGCAACCTGGCCCCCGGCCAGTACCAGGAACAGTTCGTCAAGCCGGCGGGCTATGAGTTCACCCAGACCGGCCAGGGCACCGCGGCGACCGACAGCGAGGCGAACCAGACGACCGGCTACGGCCCCGTCGTCACCCTCACCAGCGGCACCAACGACCTGACCCACGACGCCGGCCTGTACCAGCCGGTGACCATCGGCGACGTCGCCTTCGAGGACATGAACGGCAACGGCATCCAGGATGCCGGTGACAACGGCGTGGCTGGCGTGACCGTGCAGCTGGTGAACGACACCACCAACACGGTGGTCGCCTCCACCACCACCGCGGCCGATGGCAGCTACCACTTCACCCAGCTGCCGCCGGGTTCCTACCATGAGGTGTTCACCAAGCCGGCCGGCTACGTCTTCACGCCGAACGGCCAGGGCACCGCGGCCACCGACAGCGATGCCAACCCCACCACCGGCGTGGCGCCGGGCTTCAGCATCACCTCGGGCCAAACCGACAACACGCATGATGTCGGCCTGTACCGGCCCATCAGCATCGGTGACCGCACCTGGGTGGACGTGAACGGCAATGGCCAGCAGGACAGCGGCGAACCCGCCCTGGCCAACGTGACCGTGAACCTGCTGGATGGCGCCAACCACCTGGTGGCCACCACCACCACGAACGCCAGCGGCAACTACAGCTTCGACGGCCTGGCCCCTGGCGCCTACCAGGTGCAGTTCGTCTCCCCGGCCGGCTACCTCATCACCCCGCCGGACCGCGGCGCGGATGCCACCGACAGCGACGCCAACGTCGCCAGCGGCAAGGCCCCCGTGCACACCTATGTCTCCGGTGACCACGACACCACGATCGACAGCGGCTTCTACAAGCCGGCCACGATCGGCGACTACGTGTTCGTCGACGACAACGGCAATGGCGTGCAGGACGCCGGCGACACCGCGCTGGGCGGCGTGACGGTGCGGCTGTACGACAGCAGCAACACCCTGGTGGGCACCACCACCACGGCGCCGGATGGCAGCTACCACTTCAGCGGCCTGCTGCCGGGCGACTACCATGAGCAGTTCGTCACCCCGGCCACCTATGTGCTGACCCAGCCGGGCCAGGGCACCGCCGCCACGGACAGCGACGCGAACCCCGGCACCGGCTTCGGGCCCACCATCACGGTGATCTCGGACCAGACCGACAACACCCACGACGCCGGCATGTATGTGCCGGTGAAGATCGGCGACTACGCCTTCGAGGACTACAACGGCAACGGCATCCAGGATGCCGGCGACCAGCCGTTGGCCGGCATGACGGTGAAGCTGTACAACAACGTCACCGGCGCCCTGGTGGCCACCGCCACCACCGCGGCCGATGGCGGCTACCTGTTCACCGTGCCGCCGGGGTCCTACTTCGAGACCTTCACCGCCCCGCTGGGCTTCGAACTGACGAAGACCCAACAGGGCAGCGATGCCGCGAAGGACAGCGACAGCAGCGGCTTCCAGCTCACCACCGGCACCGGGCCGGTGTTCACCATGCACAGTGGTGGCACCGACCTGACGCATGACGTCGGCGCCTTCCGCCCCGTCACCATCGGCGACCGGGTGTTCGAGGACCAGAACGGCGACGGCAGGCAGGATGCCGGCGACACCAACCTGGCCGGTGTCACCGTGAAGCTGCTGGACGCGGCCAACACCGTGCTGGCCACCACCACCACGGACAGCAACGGGCTGTACAGCTTCGGCAACCTGCCGCCCGGCCAGTACCATGTGCAGGTGCTGCCGCCGTCCGGCTTCTTCTTCACCCCGGCCGACCAGGGGCTGAACGACGCCGCCGACAGCGACACCAACACCGGCACCGGCATCACGCCCATCAAGACCTATGTCTCGGGCGACAACGACAGCTCGGTGGATGCCGGCCTGTGGCGCCCGGTCACCATCGGTGACCGTGCCTGGGTGGACACCAATGGCGACGGCGACCAGGACAGCGGTGAAGTCGGCCTGGCCGGCGTGACCGTGACCCTGGTGAACGAAGGCACCGGCGCCACCTACACCGCCACGACCGACGCCAGCGGCAACTACCTGTTCACCGGCCTGCCGCCCGGCACCTACCATGAGGTGTTCACCAAGCCCGCGGGCTACGAGTTCACCCAGACCGGCCAGGGCACCGCCGCCACCGACAGCGACGCCAACCAGGCAACCGGCATTGGCCCCAGCTTCGCCATCCGGTCCGGCCAGACCGACCTGACGCATGATGCCGGGCTCTATATCCCCGGCCATGTGAAGGGCACGGCGTTCGAGGCGGTGCCGGTTGGCCTCTGTGCCGACAAGCTGCCCGGCGCGGTCTTCGCCGGGGTGACGGTGAACCTGGTGGACGCCCTGGGCCATGTGGTGGCCACCACCACCACCGGCGCGGATGGCAGCTACCAGATCGACGGCGTGGCGCCCGGCACCTACAAGGTGCAGTTCGTCAGCCCCACCGGCCTGGTGCTGATCCCGCAGCACAGCGGCCAGTTGCATGACGGCAGCGACGCCAACCCCGCGACCGGCCTGACCGACAGCTTCGTCGTGCTGTCCGGCCAGACCATCAGCGAGGAAGATGGCGGCTTCGCCCACCAGACCGGCACCATCGCCGACGCCCCGGTGATGAGCCTGCCCGGTGGCAGCTACACCTTCTCCACCGCGGTGCATGTGGAGTTCCAGGGCGGCGCCAACGTCAACCTGAACGCCCCGGGCAGCTACATCGTCGGCGGCAATGGCGGCCTGGTGGCCAACGCCAATGCCGGCGGCTCCATCCTCATCGGTGGCACCGGCTACGCCAGCCTGAACGGCGGGCCGACCGGCGGTGCGATCATGATGGGTGGCCAGGGCGGGGCCAACATCGAAGGCACCAGCGGCAACGACATCATCATCGGTGGCTGCGGCGCCATCTCTGCCCAGGGCCTGGGCAGCAACTCGGCGCAGGGCCTGGGTGCCGGCGCCGGCTTCCTGGCCAACCTGGGCGGCGATCTGATGATCGGCGGCAAGGGCGGCGACAACCTGGAGTTCAACCACTCCACGGGCACCGTCTACGGCGGCGCCGGGGACGACTACATCCATGCCTCCGCCAGCGGCGTGCTGCTGGCCGGCGGGACCAACAACGGCACCATCACCTACGGCTCCGGTGGGTTCTCGGACTTCCACATCGGTGACACGGTGAATGGCACCGGCGCCAACACCACCTTCATCTACCAGGCCGGCGACGGCGTGCAGTGGATTGAGAACTTCAACCCGAACAACGGCGACCACCTGGAGATCTGGGGCTACGGCGCGCCGACCGCCATTGGCCAGATCAACGGCTACGGGGTGCTGTACTTCGGGCCGAACCAGGCGGTGGTGTTCAACAGCTGGCAGCCGGCGAACGGCCCGCTGACCGGCATCAACTACCACGCCGAAAGCAGCGTCGCCCCGGGGGCCATCGACCACATCAACCCGCAGGTGCCGGTGGTTCTCGGCAGCTCGGTTGCCACCTTCTACGGCAGCCAGGGTGACGACATCGTCGTCGGGTCCGACACCGCCACCACCTTCCTGGGCAAGGGCGGCAACGACTACATGGTGGGTGGCAACGGCGCCGACGTGTTCTACGGCAACGACGGCACCGGCAACACGCTGAAGGGCAATGGCGGCGACGACAGCTTCTACGGCGCCGCCGGCAGCGACAGCATGGACGGCGGCAGTGGCACCGACAAGGTTGTCTACAGCTTCGCCCATGGTGGGGCGAACCTGGTCCACCTGGCCAATGGCGACTGGGAAGTCATTAAGCCGGTGGGCGTGGACCTGCTGCACGACGTGGAAAAGGTGCAGTTCAGCGATGGTGTGCTGACGCTGGCGACCAACAGCTTCGTCTCCAGCCTGGCCAACGACCCCGACTTCAACGGCGATGGCCTGGGCGACCTGCTGTTCCGCAACGACGACGGCACCCTGTACCAGTGGCAGATGCACGGCAATGCCGTGACCAGCCAGGGTGGCGCCGGCTGGGCCAGCACCGACTGGCATGTCGCCGGCATGGCCGACTTCAACGGCGATGCGCGGGCCGACATCCTCTGGCAGAACTCGGCAGGGGCCTACTACCTGTGGCAGATGAACGGCACCGCCATCATCGGCGGCGGCGACATCGCCAATCCGGGCGGCACCTGGCACATCAACTCGATCGCCGACTTCAATGGCGACGGCAAGGCCGACCTGCTGTGGCGCAACGCCGATGGCGCGCTCTACAGCTGGGACATGGACGGCAACAGCATGCTGGCGGGCCACGACTTCGGCACCATCAGCAACGACTGGCAGGTGCGCACCACCGGTGACTTCAATGGCGACGGCAAGGCCGACCTGCTGTGGCAGAACAACGTCACCGGCGATGTGTACATGTGGCAGATGAACGGTGGCGCCATCGCCGCCCAGGGCAGCGTGGGCACCGCCACCGGCGACTGGAACATCATCGGCACCGGCGACTTCAACGCCGACGGCAAGGCCGATGTGCTCTGGCAGAACGGCAGCACCGGCGCGCTGTACGAATGGCAGATGAACGGCTTCGGCATCGCCAACCAGGGCGTGGTGGCCAACCCCGGCATCGCCTGGCACGTCAACGAGATCGAGGATCTCAACGGCGACCACAAGGCCGACCTGGTGCTGAGCAATGCGGCCGGCGATATCTGGGCCTTCATGGTTGATGGCCTGAATGTCACCAGCAGCAGCAGCCTCGGCAATGTCGGTGCCGGCTGGCACCTGGTGTAGCCAGGCCAAGGCCGCGGGCGGTGCCCTGCCCGCGGCGATCCCTCCTGGTGTGAGAATCCCGAACACACCAGCTTGCCACCAGCCTCATGGCAGCCCTCCCTCCGGCGGTGGGGCTGGTGGCAACAAGTTCCGTCGTTCCTGGTGTGGACTTCCCGAACACACCATCTCGCCACTGGCCCGGGGGCTTGCCTCCTCCGGCTGCCGGGCCGGTGGCGACTTAGTTGGCGCTCTCCTGGTGGGTTTTCCCGAACACGCCAGTTCGCCGCCGGCCGCGCCCCCGCGCAGCCGGCGGCGAAGCCAATTGCGGCCCGGCCCTGCTATGTCGCGTCGTGGAAGATGACACCCAGGGTGAAGCGTTCGCCGCCATGCAACCGGCTGACGCCATGCCGCAGCGTCACGCCATGCACGCCCCGGGTGCCGCGCACCGGGCGGCGGTTGACCGCGAACACCACCGCCTCCCCCTGCTCCAGCGACACCACCTCAGGCCGGGATTGCATCCGCGGGCGCTGTTCGGTCAGCACGAAGGCACCGCCCTGGAATTCCTGCCCGGGCACTGAAAGCAGGATGGCCACCTGCAACGGGAAAACCGTCTCGCCATACAGGTCCTGGTGCAGCGCGTTCCAGTCGCCGGCGCCGTAGCGCAACAGCAGCGGGGTGGGCCGCAATTGGCCGGCGGCATGGCAAGTGGCCAGGAAGCCGGCATGGTCGGGCGGAAAGCGCGGCGCTTCGCCGAAGGCTTCCGCCCAGGCATTGGCCAGCCGGGCCAGCGGCGGATACAGCGCCTGGCGCAGCCGCGCCACCAACGGCGGCAACGGGTTGGCGAAATACTGGTACTCGCCGCGGCCAAAGCCGTGCCGCGCCATCACCACCCGGCTGCGGAAATGCGCCTCATCGGGCCACAGCGCGCGCAGGCCGGCGCATTCCGCCGGGCTCAGCAGCGGGCCGGTGCTGGCGGCACCATGGCTGTTCAGGTCGGCGGCCAGCCGCCCCCAGTCCAGCGCGGCGACCCTGGCCGCCATGTCATCCGTCATGCCCGGCCTCCGTTGCCGGGCGCAGCATGGCACCGCTGCACCGGCGGTGCCTGCCTGTGGTTGCCTTCAGGCGGCGTAAAGCGGGTGCAACAGCAGGCGGCGGCCACTCAACCAGCCGAACAACAGCACCAGGCCGGCGCCGATGCCGTGCCAGGCCAGAATGGTCATCGCCGCATCCACCGGGTGCACCAGGCTGGAGGCAGCCGAACAGAGCGCGGCCGAAGCCAGCCCGCCCAGCATCAGCACCGCCACCGGGCGCACCGCACCGCCATGGCGCAACGCCCGGTACTGCACCACCGCCAGCGGCAGCCCCACCAGCAAAATCACCACGGCGCAGGGCCAGTCCAGCCCCGGGGTCAGCGCGGCAGTCCCGATTCGCGCCAGGTCGGCGGCACAGCCCCAGCCCAGCACGGCCAGCCAGCCGGCCAGCGGCACCAGCGGCATCAGCGCCCAGCGGCCCGAACGGTCCGGGTGCGCCAGCATGGCGGCGGCCAGCGCCGCGGTGGCCCCGGTGGCCAGCGAAGCCAGGAACTGCCAGCTGTTCACCGCCGCGCCCAGGTGGGGCGCAAACTTCCCGGTCAGCACCAGGGACTGCGTCATCGCCGCCAGCCCGGCCGTCACCAGGGCCACCACCAGCCAGCGCACCGCCTGGATTTCCGGCCGCGGCAGCCGCTGTACCGGGGCAAGCCCACTGGCCAGGCTGGAGATCAACGCTTCGCTGCTCAATCCAAATCCTCCACGCCGAACCGGCGCCGTAGCGTCTTCACCGCCCGGTGAGTGGCGACCTTCAACGCCCCAACCGACATGCCCGACCGCAGGCTGGCTTCCGCCAGCGACAGGTCCTGCAATTTGGCCAGGGCCAGCGCGGTTTGCTGCGCCGGGGGCAGTTCCGCAACGGCAGCCCGCAATTGCTGCGCCGCAACGCGGGCTTCACCTGTATTCGATTCCGGCGAAGGCAAGGTTTCGCGGAAATCTTCCAACGAATTCTCGCGCCCGGCCCGGCGGCCGCGGCGGCGCAGGCGGTCCACCGCCCGGCGTTCGGTAATGGCGATGAACCACGGCCGAATCGGGCGCTCGGGATCGTAGACATGGCGCAGTTGATGAATGGTCACCAACGCATCCTGCACCGCGTCCTCGGCCTCGGCCGGGTCGGAGATCCGGCGCCGGGCGATGGCGCGCAACAGCGGCAAGGCCGCGCGCAACAGTCGGTCATAGGCCCGGGCGTCGCCGGCTTGCGCCGCCGCCATCCAGCCTTCCCATTCCCCTGCGACCTGCCCCGCTGGCGCCAACCCAGAAGTCCCGAACCCGTTTCTCGCGAGGGATAGTACCCGGCCCTCGCCTCCGTTGCGATATACCCTGCGCCAGGACCATGAGGAGGCGCCGTTGCGCGTGCTGGTGATTGAGGATGACCGCGCCACCGCGGACTACATCCAGAAGGGGCTGGTGGAAGCCGGCCACGTGGTGGACCTGGCCCGCACCGGCAAGGACGGCCTGTTCCTGGGCCTGAACGAAAGCTACGACATCATCGTCACCGACCGCATGCTGCCCGGGCCGGACGGCCTGGCGATCCTGCGGGCGCTGCGCACCAGCGGCATCCGCACCCCGGTGCTGGTGCTGACCGCGCTGGGGGATGTGGACCACCGGGTTGAGGGGCTGGACGCCGGCGCCGACGACTACCTGGGCAAGCCCTTCGCCTTTTCCGAACTGCGCGCCCGGCTGGACGCCCTGGCCCGCCGCCCCGCCGCCAGCACCGAAGCCACCATCCTGCGCGTGGCGGATGTGGAGATGGACCTGCTGAAGCGCAGCGTGAAGCGCGGCGGCAAGCCGGTGGACCTGCTGCCCACCGAGTTCCGCCTGCTGGAATACATGATGCGCCACCCCGGCCAGGTGCTGACCCGCACCATGCTGCTGGAACGGGTCTGGGACTTCAACTTCGACCCCAACACCAATGTGGTGGACGTGCATGTCAGCCGGGTGCGCCGCAAGCTGGACCAGGCGGTGGGCGCCACCGACGCGCAACCACCGCTGATCCGCACCGTGCGTGGCGCCGGCTATGCCCTGGGTTCCGGTGACTGAGCGCCCCGTGACCGAGCGCGCGGTGATCGAGCGGGTGGGCCGGCGTCGGCTCTGGCCCCGCAGCTTCGCGCTGCGCGCCGCGCTGGCCGCGGCCGGCGTGGTGCTGCTGGTCTGCGTGCTCGGCTTCGGCTGGGGCTTCCTGCGCGCGCAGGAGGCGCTGCGGGCGCAGATCGACATCTCCGTGCGGGCCGAGGCGGAAAGCTTCGTCAGCGACTTCGAGGCCCATGGCGCCCAGGGCCTGGCCGAGGCCGTGGTGCTGCACACCCGCCGGCGCGGCGCCACGCGGGTGGTGCTGCAAACCCTGGGCGGGCAGCGGCTGGCGGGGCAGTTGCCGGGCGCGCCGGCGGCGCTGCGCGGCTATGCCACGCTCTACCCGCCGGAAGGCGGCACCTGGCGCGCGGTGGGCGCGCTGCTGCCGGGCGGGTTGAACCTGATCGTCGCCGCCGACCTGGAAGCCACGGACCGTACCGCCGCCGCCATGGCCGGCACCCTGCCCGCCGCCGGTGCCCTGGCCGGGCTGGCCGCGCTGGCGCTGGGCTTCGCCACGGCGCGGCAGTTGGAACGCCGGCTGCATTCCGTCACCGCCGCGGCCCAGGCGGTGATGGCCGGCGACCTGACCCGCCGGCTGCCGCTGGAAGGCGGTGGCGACGAGTTCGACCAGTTGGTCGGCACCATCAACACCATGCTGGCACGGATCGAGGAACTGGTGCGGGACATGCGCCAGGTGACCGACGACATCGCCCACGACCTGCGCAGCCCGCTTTCCCGCCTGCGGCAGAAGCTGGAAGCCGCGCTGGCCCGCGCCCGCGACCCCGGCGCCGATGCCGAAACCCTGGCGGCAGCGACGGCGGAACTGGATGCGGTGCTGGCGACCTTCTCCTCCCTGCTGCGCATCGCCCGGGCGGAAGCCGGGCTGCGGGGCACGCCGCCGCAGCCGGTGGCGCTTTCAGACCTGGTGGCGCAGATGGTGGAAACCTATGCCGCGGTGGCCGAGGAACAGGGCCAGTCGCTGGAAGCCGAGGTGGCGGGCGGCCTGGCGGTGGCCGGCGATGCCGCGCTGCTGCGCCAGGCCATGGCCAACCTGATCGAGAATGCCCTGCTGCATGGCGGCCCCGGCGTGCGGGTGCGGGTGGCGCTGCGGCAGGAAGCCGGCGCCCCGGTGCTGGAGGTGAGCGACAACGGCACCGGCATTCCGCCCGAGGAACACGACAAGGTCACCCGCCGCTTCTACCGGCTGGACCGCAGCCGCAACACGCCCGGCACCGGGCTGGGCCTGGCGCTGGTGCAGGCGGTGGCCCAGTTGCACGGCGCCACGCTGCGCCTGGCGGATGCCGCGCCCGGGTTGCGTGTAACCATCATGTTTCCAAATGCCGGTTGAGGTTGTCGAAGGCTTCATGCTGCGGACCGGCTGGCTATAACGCCCGGGGTCCAGGGTGCGGCTATCGGATTACCGCCTCCCGGAGATCACCTCATGCGCCTTCGCCATGCCGCCCTGGCCACGCTGCTGCTGGCCGGTACCGCCCTGGGCGGTTTCGCCGCCCGCGACATGCTGCCGCCCGCCCATGCCGAAACCCAGCTGGTGCAGAATGCCGCACCCATCGCGGTGCCGGGTGCGGCGATGCCCGGCTTCGCCGACATGGTGGCCCGGGTGCGGCCGGCCGTGGTCACCATCACCACCACCGAAACCCGCCAGGCCGCCGCCGCCGGGCCGGAACAGCAATACCAACGCTATTTCGGCGGCCCGCGCGAGGAACGCCCGCAGACCGTGCAGGCGCTGGGTTCCGGCTTCATCGTGGATGCGGCGGGGCACATCGTCACCAACAACCATGTGGTGGAAGGCGCCACCCGCGTGACGGTGAAGCTGGATGACGGCCGCGAGCTGGTGGCCAGCATCGTCGGGCGCGACCCGCGCACCGACCTGGCGCTGCTGAAGGTGGAGGCGGCGAACCTGCCACACCTGTCGCTGGGGGATTCAGACCGGGCCCGGGTTGGCGACTGGGTGGTGGCGGTGGGCAACCCGTTCGGCCTGGGCGGCACCGTCACCGCCGGCATCCTCTCGGCCCGCGGGCGGGACATCCAGTCCGGCCCCTATGACGACTACCTGCAGGTGGATGCGCCGATCAACCGCGGCAACAGCGGCGGGCCGCTGTTCAGCCAGGATGGCAGCGTGATCGGCGTCAACACGGCCATCTTCTCCCCCACCGGCGGGTCGGTCGGCATCGGCTTCGCCATTCCCTCCAACCTGGTGCAGCGCGTGGTGGCGCAGTTGCAGGAAAAGGGCCACATCGACCGGGGCTGGCTGGGCGTGGCGACCCAGGGGCTGGACGCCGGCATGGCCGCCGCGCTGCGCCTGCCCAATGCGGAAGGCGCGCTGATCGCCGATGCGGAAGCCAATGGCCCGGCCGCCAAGGCCGGCGTGCGGCCCGGTGACGTGGTGACGGCGGTGGATGGCCAGGGGGTGAAGACCCCGCGCGACCTGGCCCGCCTGATCGGCGACCTGCGCCCGAACGGCCACGCCACGCTGACCCTGCGGCGCGACGGCGCCGAGCGCCAGGTACAGGTGACGCTGGGCGAACTGCGCGACCCGCGCCAGCAGGCAGCGGCGGACCCGCAGGACCAGCGCCAGGGCAGCGGCGCCAGCATCGGCGTGGCGTTGCAGCCGCTGACGCCGGAGTTGCGCCAGCAACTGGGCGTGGCCGCCAAGGCCAATGGCGCGGTGGTCTCGGCGGTACGCCCGGGCAGCGCCGCCGAGGCAGCCGGGCTGCGCCCTGGCGACGTCATCCAGGGCGTCGGCAGCCAGGACGTGGCGGATGTTCGCCAGGCCGGCCAGGCGCTGGGCGAGGCAGCGCGCCAGGGTGGCGCGGTGGCGCTGCGGGTGCTGCGCGAAGGCCGCAACGCCTTCGTGGCGGTGCAGCCCACGCGCCCGAACGGCCAGGGCTGACCTGAAGCGGGAGCGTCGCCGACCGGCACGCTCCCGTGCCGGCGGGGCTATTCCGCGGTCAGTCCCCGCGCCGCGATCAGGCCGCGCCACTTGGCGATCTCGGCCACCAGTACACCGCGGGTCATGGCCCGCGGGGTTGGCGCCACCTCGCCATCCACCAGGTCCTCCAGCCGCTGCTTCAGCGCCGGTTGGGCCAGGATGGCCAGCATTGCGGCATGCAGCCTGTCCTGCACCGGCAGCGGCGTGCCATGCGGCGCGGCCAGGCCGGCCCAGGTGGTGCTTTCATACCCGGGCAGCGTCTCCGCCACCGTCGGCAGCGCCGGAAACTGCCGGGACCGCCGGGCGGAGGTCACCGCCAGCGGCCGCAGCTTGCCATCCTGCAGCATGCTCATGGCGCCGACGGTGGTGGCGATCATCACCGGCAACTCGCCGCCCAGCACCCCGGTCAGCCCGGCCACGTCGCTGCGATAGGGCACCGGCGTCATCTGCAGGCCCGCCGCGGCGCTGAGCAACTCGCCGGTCAGGTGGTGCGACGAACCCGGCCCCAGCGTGCCGTACTGCACCGCGCCCGGCCCGTGCTTGGCCGCCGCGATCAGCGCCGGCAGGTCCTGCCAGGGGCTGTCGGCGCGCACCACCAGCACGAAGGCGTAGCGCAGCGCGATGGTGATCCATTCGAAGCCATCCACCGGGTCGAAACCGCTGGCCTTGTTGAAGGCCGCGGCCACGCCGTGGCTGCCGGTGAGCAGCCCCAGGCTGTGGCCATCCGCCGGGGCGCGGGACAGCGCCAGGCTGGCGATGTTGCCGCCAGCGCCGGGCCGCGCCTCCACCACCACCGGCTTGCCCAGGTTCTCCCCGAGCGGCGGCGCCAGCAGGCGGCAGATGGTATCCGCCGCGCCGCCGGCACCGAAGCCATGCATCAGGCTGATGCTGCGGTCCGGCCAGGCCTTCGCCACGGCCGGCGCCAGCAGCAGCGCCGGCGCGGCCAGCAGCGCGCGGCGCGGGATCACGCCGCCTTTTCCTGCTGGTGGACGTAGTTCCGCCGGGCGAACCAGACGATGTAGTCGTCGAACAGGATGGGGTCGTGCTTCGCCGGCCGGTCCGGCCCGACGCAGCTCGGCAGCGCCTCGATCATGGTGTCCGGGTTGGGGTCGAAGAAGAACGGCACGGCATAGCGCGCGGCGGGGGAGAGGTTGCGCACCTGGTGCGGGGTGGAGAGGAACACCTCATTGGTCCAGCGCCGCAGCATGTCCCCGCTGTTGACCGTATAGGCGCCGGGCACGGCCGGAATGTCGAACCAGTCGCCATCCGGCAGCAGGATGGAAAGCCCATCGGTCGGGTTCGGCGGCAGCATGGTCATGAAGCCACTGTCGGTGTGCGGGGCGATGCTGAACTCGCCTTCCTGGAAGCCTTCCACCGCCGGGTAGTGGGTGACGCGATGGATGTAGTTGGGCAGCGCGAACATCTTCTCGAAGTAGTCCGGCACCAGGCCCAGGGCGCGGGCGTAGAGCGGCACCAGCTTCTGGCACAGCGTGGCCATGGTGCGCATGTAGCTGAGGCAATGGTCGCGGAAGCCCGGCAGGTTGGCCGGCCATTGGTTCAGCCCGCGCAGCGGCTTGTTGGCGATGACATCCGGGTCTTCCGGCAGGCGCTGGCGGCGCATGAAGAAGGCCTCGTTCACGCTGGGCTTGCCGTTGGCGTTGTAGGCGCTGGTCTTGTTCAGCGAACCCTTCAGCGGCATGTAGCCGAGGTTGTGCTCGTCGATCCTGAGCTTCAGCTTTTCCTCCACCGGCATGGCGTGGAAACGGCGGGCCTGCTCATAGGTGTGCTCGATCATGCCCTGCGGCACGCCATGGCCGGCCAGCAGGTAGAAGCCGACCTTTTCCAGCGCGAAGCGCAGCTCGGCGGCATTGGCCTCCAGCGCGCCGGGTTCGCCGCGCAGATAGGCGGCTACGTCGATCAGCGGCATGCGGCCCTTCAGCATGCGGGCGGGCGGGCGCGCCTCCGGGGCGGTCAGCAGCGGGCTCATGGGGTGTCCTCCGTCATGGCCGGGCGGCGCTGGCGCCAGGCCGTGGCTTGTTCATAGGCGTGGGCGGCGGCGAACAGCGGGGCTTCCTGCCAGGGCTTGGCCACCAGTTGCAGCCCCACCGGCAGGCCACCGGCACCGAACCCGCTGCACAGGGTGATGCCAGGCCAGCCCAGCACGTTGAACGGCATGGTGAAGCCGGGCGGGCCCAGGAAGCCCCATTGCGGTACCGCGTCGATCCTCGGCGCTTCCCCCGGTGCCGCGGCGGTGAGCAGGAAGTCCACCCCCTGGGTCGCGGCCAGGCTGCGCCGGATGAGGTCCAGCCGGCGCTTCTGCGCCTGCATGTAGTCGGCGGCGGAAAGCGCCGCGCCCAGCACCAGGCGTTCGCGCATGTACATGCCGTAGTCCTGCGGCTTCTCGCGCATCCAGGCCTCATGCACCGCGAAGGCCTCGGCCAACAGGATCACCCAGCCGCAGGCGTTGAACTCGGTCAGGCTGGGCAGGGTGACGTCGCGGATCTCGGCGCCGAGCGCGCGCCAGGTATCGGCGGCGTCGTTGATGCCCTTCAGCGTCGCCGGGCTTACCGGGTTGTCCTGTTCGTGCATGTGGCGCACCAGGCCCACCACCCTGCCCTTCACGCCGCCGTGCAGCGCCGCGGCATAGTCCGGCACCGGCATGTCGGCGCTGGCCGGGTCCTGCGGGTCGTAGCCGGCCATGGCCTGCAGCAGCAGGGCGCAGTCCTCCGCGGT
>CANBXZ010000082.1 GCA_947373495.1 Acetobacteraceae bacterium | reverse complement strand
CGTTGTAGCCCTCGGCCCGCAGCCGTGCGGCCGCCTGCGCCGCAGGGAGCCCGGTGGCGCTGGCGGCAGGGTCGATCGCATCCGGCATCGTGGCGGTCCTTATGGCAGCGGCTTTGCAGGCAGCCTGGCGCGCCTCGGCGACTGCGCTGCAGGGGGCTTGTCGGTTGCAACGCGGACGAAACGCAACCGTGTCATGGCTGAAAAGATATTCCCGCAGCAGACGACCGTTCTTCGCCCCGGCGCGTTGATCTGCAGCAACGACGGCAGAGCCGCGCGATGCGCATCATGGCACGGACCGGCGGCATTCGGTGTCAGGCGGCAGCCGCTGGCGTGACCCTGCTTCCTGCCGCAGCCGCCGCGCATGCCGCGCCGTGCCTTGCTTCCCACCGTGCCGCTGGCCGGTGGCGTCGAAACAAGGAAACGGCCATGCCGGCGAAGACCTGATGACGACCGACCTGGTCGTGGTACCGCCGGACATGCCGGTGACGGCGCTTGCCGAGTTGCTTGCCGCCCGCGGCATCTCGGCCGCACCGGCGGTGGATGCGGCAGCTGCGCCGCTCGGGATCGACACCGAAGGTGACCTGATCCGCCGCCTGGCCGACCCGTCGCCCGGGCCCTCGCCTGGTTCCTGCAGCACTTCAGCGATGCAAAGCCGTTGGCCAGCGCTTTGCCAAGGCGCATGGCGCCAAGGCCCGCGACGTCATGTCCGCCAAACTGGTGAGCGTCACCGCGGATGAACCGGTGGAGCGCATTGCCCAGTTGATGCAGCAGCACGGCATTCGCCGCGTCCTCATCGTACGAGACGGCCATGAGGGCGCCCATGGTCATCTCTCCGGTGGCGGCCAGGTGGCGCAGCACCAGCGGGTGCGTGGAATCGCAACGGCACGGACCCCGCTGTAACGAAAGGGTGGGCCAGGCGGACATGGCTGCAGCCTGAAGGAGGCCTCATGCAACCTGCCTTGCCCCAGCGCCTCGCCTGGTCGCTGCTCCGCCTCCTCGTGTTGTGCGGCCTGCTGCTCGCCACCCCCGCCGGGGCAGCGCCGGATGGCGTGGTGACAACGCCCAGCCGGCACGGCCAACGCGAGACGCTGGACCGCTTCGAGGCCGCGCTGCGCGCCGCCGGCTGGTTGGTGTTCGCCGAGATCGACCACGCCGCTGCCGCCACCGCCGTGGGCATGCGGTTGCCCCCGCGCACCGTGGTGCTGTTCGGCAACCCGCGTGCCGGTACCCCCGGCATGGCCGAGACACCGACCCTGGCGCTGGACCTGCCGATGCGCGTGCTGGTGTGGCAGGACGATGCCGGCGCCACCCAGCTTACCCGCAGCACCGGCGCCGACCTCGCGCAGCGGCTCTTCGCCCGGCATGGCGTGGTCATCCCGCCGGCGCAGCAGGCCGGGACCGAGGCCTTCCTGGCCGGCCTGGCTGCTGGGGCCACCGAGTGACGCTCGCCCCGCGGCCGCATGCCGGCGCGCTGGCCCTGGCGGCGGTGGGCTGCGCGGCGGTGCTGCTGGCGATAGCCCCGCTGCCGGACCCTTGGCTGCCGGCGGTCTTCGCCGTGGCGCTGCTGCTGGGCGCTGCCTTCGTGCGGCTGGATTTCGGCTTTGCCGGTGGCTTCCGCGCGCTGCTGGAAGCCGGCGATGCGCGCCCGGTCGGCGCCAGCCTGGTCATCCCGGCCGTCGTCGCGCTGGTGATTCTGCCGGTCAGCGGGCTGGTGCCGGGCTATGGCCGCTACGTGGCGCCGGTAGGGGTGCAGTTGCTGCTGGGCGCCATGGTGTTCGGCGTGGGCATGCAGGTGGCCAATGGCTGCGGCTCCGGCGTGCTGGTTGCCGCCGGCCAGGGCTCGCGCCGGATGTTCGTGGCGCTGCCGTGCTTCTGCCTGGGCGGGGTGCTGGGCGCGCTGCTGCTGCCGATGAGCGCGGGCCTGCCCAGCCTGGGCAGCGTGGACCTGCTGGAACTGTTCGGCCCCTGGGGCGGGCTGGCCGCCACCGAGGCGCTGCTGGCGCTGTTCGCCCTGGCCTTGCTGCGCGGCCGACCGCTGCCGGTGCCGGCCTTGCGCGCGGGCTGCGTGATCGGCGTGTTGGCGGCGCTGCTGTTCCTGGCCTCCGGCACCCCCTGGGGCATCACCACCGGGCTGACGCTATGGGCCGCGCAGCCGCTGCTGGCGGCGGGCTGGGACCTGGCGGCGCAACCCTTTTGGCAACTGGACTGGACGCGCCAGGCGTTGCTGGGCCCCGTGCTGGCCAACCATGCCTCGCTGTCGAATGTCGGGTTGGTGCTGGGGGCGCTGGCGGCCGCGGCCTGGAGTGGCGGCCTGCGTCACCGGGTGCCGCTGGGCTTGCCCGGCGCCCTGGGTGCTGCGCTGGGTGGGTTGCTGATGGGCGTGGGGGCGCGGCTTTCCTATGGCTGCAATGTCGGTGCCTTCATCGGCGGCGCGGCGTCGGGCAGCCTGCACGGCTTTGTCTGGCTGATGGCGGTGGTGCCGGGCTGCTGGCTGGGGATCAGGCTGCGGCCGTGCTTCGGGCTGCCGCGGCGCTGAGACGCGCGGGTCAGGAACGCGGCCCGCACTCTCCGCTTGCCGGTCGTATCCCGCCGCCCGCAACCGTGCTGCGGCGCGGCCGACCGGCTGGCCAGGTTCGCGTCGGTTCATGACCGCGTCGCGCCAGGTGTCGCCGGGGCCCAGGCGCGCCGGAGCGGGGCGTTGGCGCTGCCCGTGCCTTCCGCCCAGCCCTGGGCCCGAGGAGACGGCGGTAGGCAACGGCCATCGACTGTCGGCCCATGCGCTGGGTCCAGGTGCCAACCGGCCGGCAGCCGCCGGGCAATGCCTGCGTTGTGCTGGGCTTCGGGCCGCCATGCTTTGGCGACCTGCTGCTTCGTGACGAATTGCCCGAAGGCGGCGCTGAACAACTGCTTGGGATCCGCCCCCAGCGGGAGGGCATCGACCGGCGCTGAGGGGGCGGGCGGCACCGCCACCCCTGGCACCAACGGCTCGGCCAGGTCGAGGGCTGCACCGAGGCGGCTGGGCTGGGCAGGCTCGCGGGTGTCGAGGGAGAGGGTCAGGCTCGTCCGCGGCGCGGCGGCAGCCTGCGCGGCCGGGATCGCCCGACGCCACTATTGAAGGCCATTCCTGCTGAGAAGGTGGAGTGCTTCGCGCATCCCGCGCGGTCCTGCCGTGCTGGGGGCGTGGCTGGGGGTACCGCTGTGCGACAGGGGTGTGTGACAGCCATGGGCCACAAGGAGGCCAGACGCCGGTTTGCCAACGCCTGCCTCGGGAACACCCATGGAGTGATCGGCGTTTCAACTGCGGGGTGGCTGGGGGACCTGGATTCGAACCAAGACTGTCCGAGTCAGAGTCGGAAGTTCTACCGTTAAACTATCCCCCAGCGGGACCCGCGTCAGCCGGGCCAAAGTCGCCCTTCGTCGCCGAGGCGCGGGTGCTATCATGGTCCGCAGCACCCTGCAATAACCCTTCGTGCGGAAACTTCTTGCCGGGGGGGCGAACCGTGCCGAGTATAGGTTGCTCCGGATCTCCACGACCCACCCCCGGAACCGGAGCGCCCCTTGGCCACCGCCATGCCAGACGACGCAGCCCCGCATAGCCTGCTGCCCACCCGCCAGGATGCGGGGCGCATGGTCGTGCCCGGTGGCAGCGCCTTCGCGGCGCTGGACCTGGGCACCAATAATTGTCGCCTGCTGGTTGGCACGCCCGCCGGCAATGGCTTCAAGGTGGTGGACAGTTTCAGCCGAATCGTCCGCCTGGGCGAAGGCCTGGCCGCCACCGGCCGGCTTTCCGAAGCGGCGATGGACCGCGCGATCGGCGCGTTGGGCGCCTGCGCGGAAAAGCTCACCCGGCGGCCGGTGCGGCAATTCCACGCCGTGGCAACGGAAGCCTGCCGCCGCGCCAGCAATGGCGCCGCCTTCCTCGCCCGGGTGGCGGCCGAAACCGGCCTGAAGCCGCGCATCATCTCGGCCCGGGAAGAAGCCGAACTGGCGATGGAATCCTGCGCTCCGCTGCTGGAGCCGGGGGACCGTCGCGCCCTGCTGTTCGACATCGGCGGGGGCTCCACCGAAATCGCCTGGATCCGGGTGCCGCCGCCCGGCGCGGCGCGGGACGCGGTGCCGGAACTCATCGGCTATATTTCGCTGCCGCTCGGCGTGGTCACGCTGGCGGAACGGGCGGGTGCGGACTGCTTCACCCAGAACGGCTTCGCCGCGGTGGCGGAGGAAGTGGCCGGCCACCTGCGCGGCTTCGACGCGGTGCATTGCATCGGCCAGGAAATCCGCGCCGGCGGCGTCCGCCTCATCGGCACCAGCGGCACCGTCACCACGCTGGCCGGCGTGGCCCTGGCCCTGCCACGCTACCGCCGCCCGCTGGTGGACGGCCGCACGCTGGACACGGATGTGGCCGACCAGGCGCTGGGCGACCTGTTCGCGCTGGGCCGTGCCGGCCTGGCCGCCCACCCCTGCGTCGGGCCGGAGCGGGTTGAATTCGTGCTGCCCGGCTGTGCCATCTACGCCGCCATTCGCCAGGTCTGGCCGCTGCCCTGCCTGACGGTGGCGGACCGGGGCCTGCGCGAGGGCATGCTGCTGCGCATGATGCGCGCCGACCGGGCCGGCTTCTGGCACCGTCGCCGCGCCAACTAGGATGATCGAGATATGAAGGGACCCTCCGCCACTGGCGGCGGCCGTGGGCTGACCACGCGCGTCAAGACCGCCAAGGGGCGCAGCGTCGGCAGCCAGATCTGGCTGCAACGTCAGCTGAACGACCCCTATGTGCGCGCCGCCCAGGCCGCCGGGCTGCGCAGCCGCGCCGCCTTCAAGCTGAAGGAACTGGACGAGAAGTATCACCTGCTGAAGCCGGGCGGCCGGGTGGTGGACCTCGGCGCCGCGCCGGGTGGCTGGACCCAGGTGGCCATCGGCGTGGTCGGCGACCGCGGCAAGGTGGTGGCGCTGGACATCCTGCCGATGGACCCGCTGCCGGGCTCGATCGTGCTGCTGGGGGATTTCCAGGACGACAGCGCCGAGCAGGCGGTGCTGGAAGCCCTGGCCGGCCCCGCCGACCTGGTGATGAGCGACATGGCGCCCAACACCACCGGCCATGGCGCCACCGACCACCTGCGCATCATGGGCCTGGCGGAACTGGCGCTGGACTTCGCGCTGAAGGTCATGGCCCCGGGCGGCGCCTTCGTGGCCAAGGTGTTCCAGGGCGGCGGCGAGAAAGCCTTCCTCGACCGCCTGAAGCAGAATTTTGCCAGTGTGAAGCACGCCAAGCCGCCGGCCAGCCGCAAGGACTCGTCCGAGCTCTACGTGGTGGCCACCGGCTTCAAGGCGCGGGGTGAGGCGCCAATACCTCGGGATTGATGACGTTGATCGGGGCCCCGGCGGCATAGGCCAGGATCTGGTCGAAGATCTCGGTGAACTGGATCTCGTATTCGTCCGAGGTGACGTAGCCCAGGTGCGGCGTGGCCACCACGTTGGACATGTGCAGCAGCGGGTGGGCGGTGTCGCGCATCGGCTCGCTCTCATACACGTCCACCGCCGCCATGCCGGGGCGCCCGGCCTGCAAGGCCGCCACCAGCGCACCGGGTTCGATCAACGGCGCGCGGCTGGTGTTCACCAGCAGCGCGGTGGGCTTCATCGCCGCCAGGTCGGCCGCCTTCACCACGCCGCGGGTCGCCTCCACCAGCCGCATGTGCAGGGAGATGACGTCGCAGGCGGCGTAGAACTCGGCCTGGCTGGCCGCGGTTTCCCAGCCCTCGGCGCGGGCGCGTTCCCGGGTGGCTTCGCGCGCCCATACCAGCACCTGCATGCCGAAGGCGCGGCCATAGCCAGCGACCTCCTTGCCGATGCGGCCGTAGCCATGGATGCCCAGCACCTTGCCCCGCAGCGTGCGGCCCACGCCGCATTGCCATTCGCCGCGCTGGAGCGAGGCCATCTGCTGCGGAATGGCGCGCATCGCCGCCAGCACCAGGCCCCAGGTGAACTCCGCCGTGGCATAGCTGGGCGTGCCCGGGTGCTGGCTGCTGCTCAGCACCACGCCTTGCCGGGTGCAGGCCGGCACGTCGATATGCGGGTAGACGCTGCGCTGGCTGATGAGCTTCAGGCTGGGCAGTTGTTCCAGCAGCGCCGCCGGCACCTTGGTCCGCTCGCGGATCAGCACCAGCGCCTCCACCCCGGCCAGCCGCGCCGCCAGCCGGGCCACGTCGGGCTCGTGGTCGTTGAAGATCACCACCTCATGCCCGGCCAGCTTGGCGAAGCAGGGCAGGGTGCGGATGGTGTCGAAATAGTCGTCCAGGATGGCGATCTTCATCGGGCGGTTCCTCAGGCGGTGGCCGGGCGGGCGGGGCGGCGGATGCCGGCGATGGACAGCGCCGCCACCAGGCACAATACCCCGGCGGTGAAGAAGGCGGGCAGGTAGCTCAGCAGCAGGTCGCGGGACAGCCCGGTGGCGAAGGCCATCAGCCCGGCGCCCAACTGGTGCGCGGCGAAGATCCAGCCGAACACCACCGGCGCCTTGTCCCGCCCGAAGGCCTGCGCCGCCAGCTTCACCGAGGGCGGCACGGTGGCGATGTAGTCCAGCCCGAAGAACACCGAGAACAGCCCGAGCCCCACCAGGCTGAAGCCGCTCCAGGGCAGCCAGATCAGCGAAAGCCCGCGCAGCGCGTAGTACCAGCCCAGCAGCCAGCGATTGTCGTAGCGGTCCGACAGCCAGCCGGACCCGATGGTGCCGACCAGGTCGCACACCCCCATCAGCGCCAGCATGCCGGCGGCGGTGACGGGGGTAACGCCGAAATCGGCGCACATCGGCACGAAGTGCGGCTGCATCAGCCCGGCGCTGGTCATGCCGCAGATGCCGAAGCTGAAGGCCAGCACCCAGAACACCCGGGTTTGCGCCGCCTCGCGCAGCGCGGCGAAGCTCAGCGCCACGGCGTTGCCGGCGGGTGGGCCAAGGGGCGAGGCTGGGAGCGAGGCCGGGGGCGAGGCAGGGGGCGGTGTGGCGGCGGCGCTGCCCTCGGGCTCGCCGAACGGCGCCAGCCCCACCGCCTGCGGCCGGTCCACCGAGAGCAGGGCGAACAGCGCCGCCAGCAGGCCGATGAGCCCGACGCAGGGCGCCAGCGCGGCGCGCCAGCCATAATGTTCGGCCAGCCAGGCGGCGGGGGGCAGGAACACCAACTGCCCGGTGGCCACCCCGGCCCCCAGCAGCCCCAGCACCAGGCCGCGCCGGGCGGTGAACCAGCGGGTGGCGATGGTGGCGCCCAGCACCAGCGCGGTCATGCCCGGGGCGATGCCCAGCAGCACCCCCAGGCTGAGCCACATCTCCAGCCGGCTGCCCATGGCCAGCATCAGCAGCAGCCCCACCACCAGCAGCGTGGCGGAGGCCAGCACCACCCGGCGCGGCCCATGGCGCAGCATCAGCGCCCCGGCGAAGGGCGCCACCAGGCCGAACAGGGCGAAGCGCAGCGCCAGCGGGCCGGAGATCTCCCCCAGGGTCCAGCCGAATTCCTGCGAGATCGGCAGCAGCAGCACGCTGGGGATGCTCATGGCGCCGGACGAGGCGACGCCATAGGCGAAGACCAGCGCCACCATGACCCACCCATAGTGGATGCCCCGCGCGGCAAGGGCGCGGGCCAGGCGTTCAGCAAGCATCAAGGGTTAATCCTGACCATTTCAGTCAGGATGCCAGAGCCCGCGCCGGGCCAGCTTCGCCGATTTCTCACGGCTGCCGAGGGCTGCCCCGAGTTTTTCACATGGCCCGGCGACGCGCCCCGCTTGCGGCGCCGCCCCTTTCGGGGGTAAGCGGGGCCGCCAAGGTCGCGGATCGCGCCACGCGAAAGGTCCCCCCATGGCATCCGATATTATCCAGTCCCGTTCCGCCCGCCACATCATCGAGGAAGCCTATGCTTTCGATGACGTGCTGCTGGTGCCCGCCTATTCCACGGTGCTGCCGCACCAGGTGGATACGCGCACCCGGCTGACCCGGGAGATCAGCCTGAACATCCCGCTGTTCGCCGCGGCGATGGACACGGTGACCGAGGCCAACATGGCCATCGCCATGGCCCAGGCCGGCGGCATCGGCGCCGTGCACAAGAACATGACGCCCGAGGAACAGGCCGCCCAGGTCCGCCGGGTGAAGAAGTTCGAAAGCGGCATGGTGGTGAACCCGGTCACCATCCACCCCGACCAGACCCTGGCCGATATCCGCGCCATCCAGGAACAGCACCGCATCAGCGGCCTGCCGGTGGTGGAACGCGGCAGCGGCCGGCTGGTGGGCATCGTCACCAACCGCGACGTGCGCTTCGCCACCGACCTGAACACCCGGGTCTATGAGTTGATGACGCGGGACAACCTGGTGACCGCCTCGGTCGATGTCTCGCCGGAACGCGCCCGCGACCTGCTGCACAAGCACCGCATCGAGAAGCTGCTGGTGGTGGATGAAGCCGGGCGCTGCGTTGGCTTGATCACCGTGAAGGACATGGACAAGGCCCAGGCCCACCCGGACGCGGCGAAGGACAGCCTGGGCCGCCTGCGGGTGGCCGCCGCCACCGGCGTGGGCGAGGACGGCTTCAAGCGCGCCGAGGCCCTGGTGAACGCCGATGTGGACGTGGTGGTGGTGGACACCGCCCATGGCCATTCCGGCGGCGTGCTGGCGGCGATCGAGCGCATCAAGCGCATGTCCAACTCCGTGCAGGTGGTGGCCGGCAACGTCGCCACGCCGGAAGGCGTGCTGGCCCTGATCGAGGCCGGCGCCGATGCGGTGAAGATCGGCATCGGGCCGGGCAGCATCTGCACCACGCGCATCGTCGCCGGCGTGGGCGTGCCGCAGTTGACCGCGGTGATGGAAAGCTCCGCCGCCGCGCGGGAAAAGGGCGTGCCGGCGATTGCCGATGGCGGCATCCGCACCTCCGGCGACCTGGCCAAGGCCATCGCCGCCGGGGCCGATTGCGTGATGATGGGCAGCCTGTTCGCCGGCACCGACGAAGCGCCGGGCGAGGTGTTCCTGTACCAGGGCCGGTCGTACAAATCCTATCGCGGCATGGGCAGCATCGGCGCCATGGCGCGCGGCTCGGCCGACCGCTACTTCCAGCAGGATGTGCAGAACAGCCTGAAGCTGGTGCCGGAAGGCATCGAGGGCCGCGTCGGCTACAAGGGCCCGGTCGGCAACGTCATCCACCAGCTGGTCGGCGGGCTGAAGGCGGCCATGGGCTATACCGGCTGCGCCACCCTGCCGGAGATGCAGCAGAACGCCCGGTTCCGCCGCATCACCGGGGCTGGCCTGCGGGAAAGCCACGTGCACGACGTGGCCATCACCCGCGAAGCGCCCAACTACCGCCAGGAAGGCTGATGCCCCGCCCGCCGCTGGCACGCCCGGCATGACGCCCGCCGCGCGGCTCGCCGCCGCGATCGACCTGCTGGACGCGCTGGAAGCCGCCGGCCGCCGGCCGGCCGACGCCGTGGCGCATGATTTCTTCCGCACCCGCCGCTACATCGGCGGCGGCGACCGGCGCGACATCTCCGACCGGGCCTGGGCGGTGATCCGCCAGCGGCTGCGGCTGGACTGGTGGCTGGAGAAGATCAAGGCCCGCCCCAGTGCCCGCTTCCTGGTGGCCGCGCACCTGCTGCTGGTGGAAGGGCAGGACCTGGCCACCGTGGCCCGCGCCTTCCCGGGCGGGCAATACGCCGCCGCCCCGCTGACGGTGCCGGAACAGAAGCTGCTGGCGGTGCTGGACAATGCCCGCTTCGGCGCCGAAGGCCCGGTGCACCCGAAGATGCCCGACCCGGTGCGGCTGAACCTGCCGGAATGGGCGCTGCCCAGCCTGCTGCGCCGCTTCGGCGAGACCCTGGCGGCCGAGGCCGCGGCGCTGGAAGTGCCGGCGCCGCTGGACCTGCGCGCCAATGCGCTGAAGATCGACCGCGCCCAGGCCGCCGCCGCCCTGGCCGGGGAAGGGCTGGAGACCCAGCCGACGCCGTTCTCGCCCTGGGGCCTGCGCCTGCCGGGCCGCCGCCCGGTCACGGCCACCCGCGCCTACCAGGACGGCCTGATCGAGGTGCAGGACGAGGGCAGCCAGCTCATCGCCGCGCTGTGCGATGCGCGGCCCGGCATGAAGGTGGTGGACCTGTGCGCCGGGGCCGGGGGCAAGACCCTGGCGCTGGCTGCGGCGATGCAGAACAAGGGCCGCATCACCGCCTGCGACGTTTCCGCCCCGCGGCTTGAAGGCGCGGTGAAGCGCCTGGCCCGGGCCGGCGTGGACAATGCCGAGCGCCACCTGCTGGAAGCCGGCGACCGCTGGGCCAAGCGCCGCGCCGGCAGCTTCGACCGCGTGCTGGTGGACGCCCCCTGCACCGGCACCGGCACCTGGCGCCGCAACCCGGATGGCCGCTTCCGCACCGGCCCGCGCGACCTGGCCGAGTTGTTGCCGAAGCAGGCCGACATCCTGGGTATCGGCGCCGGGCTGGTGCGGCCGGGCGGGCACTTGATCTATGCCACCTGCTCGCTGCTGGCGGAGGAGAACGAGGACCAGGTGGCCGGCTTCCTGGCCGCCAACCCCGGCTTTGCCGTGGTGCCACTGGCCGAGGCCTGGGCCGCCGCCGGCCTGGACGGGGTGCCGCCCTGCCCGGGGCCCTACATGGCGCTGTCCCCGGCCGCGCACGGCACGGATGGCTTCTTCGCCGCCGTTCTGCGCCGCACCGCATAATCACCCCTAGCCGGAACCCGCGGATTGGTGTCGCATTCCTTCCAGGCACAGCCATGGGAGGCGCCGCATGATCAGCATCCGTCGCGCCCGACCGGGCGACGCCGCCAGCATCGGGGCGGTGCATGTGGCCGCCTGGCGCAGCGCCTATGCCGGGCTGCTGCCGGACGCCTACCTGGCCAACCTCTCCGCGGTGCGCCACGCCGCCCAGTATGGCCGCGGCATTGCCGACCGGTCCGAGGGCCATGCCATCTTCGTGGCCGTGGTCAGCGGCGCGGAGGCCCCGCCGGGCCGGGAAGCCGGCATGGTGGTGGGCTTTGCCTCCGGCGGCCGGTCCCGCCGGCCCTGCCTGGCGGAAGGCGAGGTGGAGACGCTCTACCTGCTGGATGACTACCGCGACCGTGGCGTGGGCCGGCGGTTGATGCGCGCCATGGCGGCGCATCTGGCCGCGGTGGGCTGCCGTTCCGTGATGCTGTGGGTGCTGGCGGCCAACCCGACCCGCTGGTTCTACCAGCACCTGGGCGGCAAGCTGGCGGCGCAGGAGAAAATCCGCTTCGCCGGCATGGACCTGCCGCAGAGCGCCTTCCTGTGGGACCCGATCGACGCCCTGCTGGCCGCCACCGCCCCGGTGCGTGAAGGTTAGGGCCCGCCTGCACTCTTGAGCATGGGCCGCGCCGGGCCTAGCCTTCGCCGCAACCATCCGCAGGAGGAGCTTGCCGCCATGGCCATGACGCTCAACGACTTCGTTGCCGGTGCCCGCAAGGCGCTGCTGTCCGACCCCGGCGCGCCGGGCCGTCGCAAGCTGGTGCTGCTGGTGCGCGAGGCGCTGAAGGACCCGGCCTTCGTGGCCGAGGTGCTGCCGGCCGGCACGCCGGAACGCAAGGTGATCTATGAGGACCCGAACCTGGGCTTCGCCATCCTTGCCCATTCCTATGAAGGTGCGAAGGGCGGCACCCCGCACGACCACGGCCCGGCCTGGGCGATCTATGGCCAGGCCGAGGGCGAGACCATCATGACCGACTACGAATGCCTGGCCCGCCCGGACGGCACCAACCCGGGCAAGGCCAAGCCGACCCGCGACTACAGCCTGAAGCCGGGCGATGCCTATCTGTACGAGGTTGGCGTGCTGCACGCCCCGCGCCGCGAAGGCCCGACCCGGCTGCTGCGGATCGAGGGTTTCAACATGGATAAGCTGAAGCGCCTGCCCTACGAACTGGCGGCCTGACGCTTTCCGGCCCCCGGGGGCAGGCCAACGCTTGCCCCCGGGCGCCCCTTGTGCTGCAAGGCGCCATGAACACCCCCGCCGCCCCCGCCGTTCAGCATGACCGTATCCTGGTGCTCGATTTCGGCAGCCAGGTCACCCAGCTCATCGCCCGCCGCCTGCGCGAAGCCGGCGTGTACTGCGAGATCTGGCCCTATACCGCCAGCGAGGCGCGAATCCGGGCCTTCGCGCCGAAGGGCATCATCCTCTCGGGCGGCCCGGCCTCGGTCACCGAGGGCGAATCGCCGCGCGCGCCGCAGGCGGTGTTCGAGATGGGGCTGCCCATCCTGGGCATCTGCTACGGCCAGCAGACCCTGGCGCACCAGTTGGGCGGCACCGTCGAATCGGGCCATGCCCGCGAATTCGGCCGCGCCTTCATCGATGTCACCGGCGAATGCGCCATCACCCAGGGTGTTTGGGCCAAGGGCGGGCGCGAGCAGGTGTGGATGTCGCATGGCGACCGCATCACCCAGCTGCCGCCCGGCTTCCGCGTGGTGGCGGCCAGCGAGGGTGCGCCCTTCGCGCTGATCGCCGACGACGCCCGGCATTTCTACGGCACCATGTTCCACCCGGAAGTGGTCCACACCCCGCATGGCGCGGCGCTGCTGGCCAACTTCGCCCGGCTGGCCGGCTGCCAGGGCGACTGGACCATGAAGGCGTTCCGCGCCGAGGCCATTGCCCGCATCCGCGCCCAGGTCGGCGGCGGCAAGGTCATCTGCGGCCTTTCGGGCGGGGTGGATTCCTCGGTGGCGGCGGTGCTGCTGCATGAGGCGATCGGCGACCAACTGACCTGCATCTATGTCGATCACGGGCTGATGCGGCACGGTGAGAGCGAGCAGGTGGTCGCCACCTTCCGCGACCGCTTCAACATCAAGCTGGTCCACCGCGACGCGTCGGAGCTGTTCCTCGGCCAGCTTTCCGGCGTCACCGACCCCGAGGTCAAGCGCAAGACCATCGGCCGGCTGTTCATCGAGGTGTTCGAGGAGGAGCAGGCCAAGCTCGGCGGCGCCGACTTCCTGGCCCAGGGCACGCTGTACCCGGACGTGATCGAGAGCGTCTCCGCCACCGGTGGGCCTTCGGTGACCATCAAGAGCCACCACAATGTCGGCGGCCTGCCAGCCCACATGCGCATGCAGTTGGTGGAACCGCTGCGCGAGCTGTTCAAGGACGAGGTTCGCGTGCTCGGCCGCGAATTGGGCATGCCGGAGGAGATCGTCGGCCGCCACCCCTTCCCGGGGCCTGGCCTGGCCATTCGCATCCCCGGCGAGGTGACGCGCGAGAAGGCCGACCTGCTGCGCCAGGTGGACCGGATCTACCTGGAGGAAATCCGCAACGCCGGGCTGTACGACGCCATCTGGCAGGCCTTCGCGGTGCTGCTGCCGGTGCGCAGCGTGGGCGTGATGGGCGACGGCCGTACCTACGAAAGCGCCTGCGCGCTGCGGGCGGTGACCAGCACCGACGGCATGACGGCGGATGTCTACCCCTACGACATGGCGTTCCTGACCCGCGTCGCCAGCCGCATCGTCAATGAGGTGCGCGGCGTGAACCGGGTGACCTACGACATCACCAGCAAGCCGCCGGGCACGATCGAATGGGAGTGACCATTCACGGCATCAAGGCCTGCGACACCATGAAGAAGGCGCGGGCCTGGCTGGAAGCCGCCGGCATCGACCACGCCTTCCATGACTACAAGACCCAGGGCCTGGCCGAGGCGACGCTGCGCGGCTGGGTGGCGCAACTGGGGTGGGAAGTGCTGCTGAACCGCGGCGGCACCACCTTCCGCAAACTGCCCGAGGCCGAGCGCGAGGGGCTGGACGAAGCCCGCGCCATCCGGCTGATGCTGGCGCAGCCCTCCATGGTGAAGCGCCCGGTGCTGGCGGTGGGTGGCGCCTTGCTGGTGGGCTTCAAGCCCGAGGTATATGCCGCGCAGTTCGCCGGCCGGGGCTGAAGGCCGGCCTGTTTTTGCCTGCCGCACGCCTTTCGGTGTTTCCACCGTGGGCGATCAGGCCCTAGCCTGCCGGCAACAAGGCGAAGGCAGGGGACATGTCCAATCATCTGAGCGTTGAACCGGTGGGCACCCATGTGGGCGCCACCATCCATGGCGTGGACCTGGCGGCGCCCACCGCGGGCGATATC
>CANBXZ010000081.1 GCA_947373495.1 Acetobacteraceae bacterium | reverse complement strand
GTCGCGCAGCGATGGCAGCGTCACGCCGGGTCCCGGTTTTCGATGTTGGCGCGGCGGCGCAGGTCGCGCTGCAACTGGCGGGACTGGCTTTCGATGCGGTCGCGCAGCATCAGCTGCTTGGCCTGGTCGGGGGAGGTTTCCGCCAGGTTGCGCTGTTCCCGGCCGCACACCATGAACACCATGATGCCGTCATTCGACAGCAGCGGCTGCGAGGCGCGGCCCGGGCTGAGGCCGGCCAGCAGGCTGCGCAACTGCGGCGGGTTCACCGTCTCCAGCCGGATCGGCCCCGGGTCGGCGTTGCGTTCCGGGCTGGCGGCGCGCTGGGCCTGGTCCATCGCCTCGCAGCTGCGGGCCGATTCGGAAAGCCGGGTGGCGCGTTCCACCTGGCTGCGCTGCTGGTCGGTCGGCGGGGTTTCGCGGCTCAGCGGGCTGCTGAACGGCAGGAAGACCTGGCGGATGTTCAACAGCGTGGCCAGGTCGCGGCCGGTTTCACGCCGGCTGCGCAGCGCCAGGATCTGGAAGCCACCGGCGACGCGCACCGGGTTGCTGACCGCGCCGGGCGGCATGCGTTCCACCAGCACCGCCACCTCGGGGTCCAGCTGGTCCTTGTGGACCCAGCCGAGGTCGCCGCCCTGCAACGCGGTCTGTGCCTGGCTGAACTGGGTGGCGGCCACCTGGAACGGCGTGCCGGAGCGCAACTGGCGGGAGATTTCCTCGACGAAGCGGCGGACTTCGGCTTCCTGGGACGGATTCTCCACCGGGATGAAGATCTCGGAGGCGAGGTATTCCGGCTCCCCGGTGCGGGCCTGGGCGGTGCGCAGGAACTCCTGCACGTCGGCGTCCGAAGGCTCGGCGCTGTCACCCAGGGTGATGCGGATCAGCCGGGCCCAGCCGATCTGGCTGCGCAACTGGTCGAACAGCACGCGCGGCTGAATGCCGCCGCGGCGCAACTGGGCGGCCAGGGCGCCGGCGGCCAGGCCGTTGCGCTTTTCAATATCGGCCACCGCGCCGCTGACATCCTCATCCGTCACCGGAATGCGGCGGCGGCGCACTTCCTGGTTGCGCAGCTTTTCGTCCACCAGCAGGCGGGTCACCTGCGGGGCCAGCCGAACCAACTGGTCGGGGGCCACCTGCATGCCGACATTCATCGCCAGCAGGCGGGACCGGGCGGTCACGTCGGCGCGACTGATGACATCGCCGTTCACCACCGCCACGATGGTGTTGGCCTGGGCCAGGGCGGCCGACTGGCTGGCCGGCTGGGCCGCCGGTGCCGGGGTAGCCGCCCGGACAGGCTGTGCCCAGGCGTCACCGCCCCAGGGCGGCACGGCCAGCAGGGTGGCGAGGAGCAGGGCCCGCGGGCCGGAGAGCAGGGGAGCAGCAGGGCGCATGCAGCGGTCTTTACCCGCCCGGCAACCGTAGGGCTAGGCCGATGCGGATATTCTTGTGCGCCCTGGCGCTGTTGGCGGGTTGCGCCACGCCGGAACCGGCGGGTGGCCCATCAGGTGCCTCCCTGGCCGGCCCCTTGGCCGGCCCCTTGGGCGGCCCCTTGGGGGAACCCTCGGGCGGCCCCGGCGCGGTGGTGGCGCTGGAAGCCCGGTTCGGCGCCATGGCGCGGGCGCGGGGCAGCGCCGTGCTGCTGCCGGGCGGGTTGGCGCTGACCGCGGCTCATGTGGTGGACGAGGCCAGCCTGCGCGAGGAACTCTGCCGCCAGGGCCGCTGGCCGGCCGAGGACGCGCCGTATTTGGCCGCACTGACGCTGCGCGGCGCCGGCGGCGCGGCGGTGCCGGCCACCCGGCAACGGCTGGGCCGCAGCACCTTTACGCCCGCTGGCTCCCCCGCTGGCTCTCCCACTGGCGCCATGGGTGCCGCTGGCTGCGACCTGGCCTATCGGGCTGGCCAGGACCTGGCCTTGCTGCGGCTGGCGGCGGCGCTGCCGGGCCAGGTGCCGGCGCGGGTCTGCGCCACCGACCCGCTGCCCGGCCAGTGGGTGCGCGCCGCCAGCGCCGGGCGGGTGGTGCTGGGCCAACTGGCCGGGGAGGTGGCGGAGGCCGACCAGGCCAATGGCCGCTACGCCGTGCTGGCGCTGCGGCTGGAACAGGGCGAGTCGGGCGGCGGGGTGTTCGACGCTGCCAGCGGCTGCCTGCTGGGCATTGTCAGCATGCGGGACCCGGCCGCGCCGGACCGCAGCTGGCTGGTGCGGGCGGCGGTGATCCGCGCCTTCCTCGCGGGGGAATAGGCGCCTGCGGGCCAATGCTGCGGGCCGACGTTAGCCGCCTTTCCCCGCCGGCCCCGTTTCGGTAGGGTGGGGCCACCGATGATTACCCTCCTGGACCGTTACCTGTTTCGCCAGCTTGCGGGCGCCTTGCTGGCCGTGACCATCGGCCTGGCGGCGTTGGTGTGGCTGACGCAATCGCTCCGCTTCATCGAACTGGTGCTGGACCGGGGGCTTTCCTTCTGGGTCTTCCTGCAATTGACCGGGCTGCTGCTGCCGGGGTTCTTCGCCGTCATCATTCCCATCACCAGCTTCGTGGTCACGCTGTTCATCTATGTGCGGCTGGCCTCGGACCGGGAATTGGTGGTGATGCGCGCCGCCGGGCTTTCCCAGTGGCAATTGGCGCGGCCGGCCCTGGCGCTGGCCGCCCTGGCCATGCTGGCCTGCTACGCGCTGAACCTGTGGCTGGTGCCGGCCAGCCAGGCCGCCTTCCGCGGCTGGCAGTTTGAAATCCGCAACCAGCTGGCCGCCATTCTGGTGCAGGAAGGCGTCTTCGCCTCGGTTGGGGACGACCTGACCGTCTATGCCCGCTACCGCGACGCCGATGGCACGCTGCGCGGCATCCTGGTGCACGACGCGCGGGAGCGCGGCACCCCGGTGACGGTGCTGGCCGAGGCCGGGCGCATCACCAGCACGCCCAACGGCCCGCGGGTGACGCTGCTGAACGGCGTGCGCCAGCAGGTGGAACGCACCCCGCCGCCGGCCGGCTCGCCCCCCGGCACGCTGGGGGTGGAGCGGCTGAACGTGCTGAGCTTCGCCGAGAACAGCGTGGACCTGACCCGTTCCGCCCGCCCCGCCGATGGCCGCTATCGCAACGCCCAGGAACGTTCCCTGGCCGAGTTGCTGGACCCCGACCCGGCCGAGAACATCCCCGAGCGCGACCTGCGGCGCTTCCGGGCCGAGGCGACGCAGCGGCTGGTCAACCCGCTGAACGTCATCGGCTTCTGCCTGGTGGCGCTGGCCACGGTGCTGAGCGGCCAGTTCCGCCGCCATGGCGGCGGCTTCCACCTGTTCGTCGGCATTGCCATCGTGGTGGCGCTGCTGGCGCTGGGGCTGATGGCGAACAACCTGGGCGCCCGCGACAATGCGCTGCTGCCGCTGGTGTGGCTGAACACCGCGCTGCCCATGGCGGTGACGCTGTGGGTGCTGTCGCGCAAGACCACCGCCACCCTGCGGCTGCCCTTCATGGCGGGCCGCCGTTCGGCCCAGGATACCCCATGACCCTGGCGATGACCCTGACGGCCTATGTGGCGCGGCGCTTCACCGCCGCCACCCTGGCCATGCTGCTGGCGCTGACGCTGCTGATCTCGCTGTTCGACTTCATCGAGTTGCTGCGCCGCGCCGCCACCCGGCAGGATGCCGGCTTCGGCGTGGTGGCCAGCATCGCCGGGCTGCGGCTGCCCTTCGTGATGCTGCAGATCCTGCCCTTCGCCATCCTGCTGGGCGGCATCGTGGCGTTCTGGCGGCTGACCCGGTCTTCCGAGTTGATCGTGGCCCGCGCCGCCGGCATTTCCGCCTGGGGCTTCCTCTCCGGCCCGGTGGCGGTGGCGCTGGTCATCGGCATCCTCGGCACTATCGGCATCTCGCCGCTGTCCTCGGCCATGCTGGCCAGGGCGGAGCGGATGGACAACGCCTACCTGCGCAACAGCGCCGGGCTTTCCGCCCTGGCCGGCGGCCGGCTATGGCTGCGCCAGTCCGACCGCGGGCTGGAAGCGCAGGGCGTGGCCATCCTCTCCGGCCGGCCGGTGACCGAGGGCGGGCCGCGCGCCGCCGCCACCTTCATCCTCACCGATGTCTCGATCTGGCGGCTTTCCGCCGATGACCGGCCGCTGGCGCGGATCGAGGCGCCGCAGGCGCAACTGCTGCCCGGCCGCTGGGTGCTGAACGACGCCGTGGTGTTCAACAGTGAACGCATCGCCAGCGCGCCACAGGCGGTCTCCTTCCCCACCGAACTGACGCCGGACCGGATCGAGAGCAGCTTCGCCACGCCGGACACCCTGAGCTTCTGGGCGCTGCCGGGCT
Organism: Acetobacteraceae bacterium; assembly: GCA_947373495.1. GTDB lineage: Bacteria > Pseudomonadota > Alphaproteobacteria > Acetobacterales > Acetobacteraceae > CAIMOR01. Next base: position 9,817 of record CANBXZ010000081.1, on the reverse strand, counting down.
TCATCGGCGTGCTGGAACAGGCCGGGTTCTCGGCGCTGCGGCACCGGCTGCACTTCCAGACCCTGCTTTCCCTGCCGGTGCTGGCGGCGGTGATGGCGCTGCTGGCGGCGGGGTTTTCCATGCGGCCGTCGCGCCGTGGCGGCGTGGCGCAGATGATCGGGGCCGGCGTTTCCGCTGGCTTCGCCCTGTTCGTGCTGGACAAGATAACCAACGAGTTCGGTGAATCCGGCGCGCTGCCGGTGGCATTGGCGGCCTGGGCACCCACCCTGGCCGGCCTGTTGCTGGCGCTGGCGCTGCTGCTGCACCTGGAGGATGGATGAGCCGCAGCGCGCCCTCTCGCGGCCCCGCCGCGCCTCGGCAGGATGGCCAGCTGGTGCGCTTCCGGGCCCAGCCGGACCGTCCTGGCTTCGACCTCGTGGGCTTCTTCGGCCCCGCCCTGCGGCGTGGCCGTGACGCGGCCCGGGCGCTGGGCGCGGCGGCGCCGGCGCAACTCGCCGGGCTGTGGCGCCGGGTTGGCGCCGGGGCCGGCGCTGGGCTGCACCTGGCCGCCGGGGCGCTGGTGCTGCGCCCGGCCGCCCGGCTGCGGCAGCGGGTGATGGCCACGGATTTCCGCGCCCCGCTGCGGCTGTGTGCCGCCTGCGGCCGGCACGGCGTGGGGCGGATTCGACGGGCGGCCGCGGCCGTGGCCGGCCAGGCGCGCACCGGGGCCGGCCTGCTGTGGCGGCAATGGCGCTGCGAGGCGGTGAGCCTGCGCCAGGCCGGGCGGGACCTGTTGCGGGCCGGGCACCACCTTGGGCGCGATGCCGGCCGTGCCGTGCTGGCGTGTTTCGCGGGCCCGGGCTGGCGGCGGCTGGCCACCGGCGGGCTGGCGGCGGGGCTGGCCCTGGCGCTGGCGCACCAGCCGGGCGCCCAGACCACGGGCGGCACCGATGTGCTGAGCCTGATGCCGTCCACCAATATCCAGGCGAACCGCCCGGGCGAGGGCGGCCAGCCGCCGCGCGCCGGCGGTTCCCCGTTGCGCGGCGCGGGCAGTGGCGCCCCGACCACCGACAGCAACGCCCCGGTGACCTTCACCGCCGACGAGGTGGAATACGACCGCGAGGCCGGGCTGGTCACCGCGCGCGGCCATGTGGAAGCCTGGCAGGGTGAGCGGGTGCTGCGGGCGGACGAGTTCACCTACAACCGCGAAACCGGGCTGGCCACCGCGCGCGGCAATGTCCAACTGCTCGAAGCCGATGGCCAGGTGATGTTCGCCGACCAGGCCGAGCTGAAGGACCAGTTCAAGGAAGGCGTGCTGCGCGAGGTGCGCGCCCTGCTGGCGCAGAATGTCCGCATTGCCGCCAATGGCGTGCGGCGCACCGGCGGCACCATCAATGAACTGTCGCGCGTGGTCTATTCCTCCTGCGACCTGTGCCCGACCGACCCGCTGGCACCGCCGGCCTGGCAGGTGCGCGCGCGCATCGCCACGCAGGACAAGGAATTGCAGCGCCTGACCTACCGCGACGCGGTGCTGCAGGTGCACGGCGTGCCGGTGTTCTACACCCCGTACATGTCGCACCCGGACCCCACGGCGCAGCGCGCCTCGGGCTTCCTGTTCCCGCAGATGGGCGTCACCCGCTACCTCGGCGCCTTCGCCATGGTGCCGTACTACCACGTCATCGACAGCCAGTCGGACGTGACGGTGACGCCGCTGTTCTCCTCCACCCAGTATCCGTTCCTGCTGGGCGAGTACCGCAACAAGATGAATTTCGGCGAGATCGAGGGCAATGCCTCGCTCGGCGGGCTGAACGGCACCAACCGCACCAAGGAAATGCTGGGCGGCCACATCTTCGTCCGCGGCCGCTTCGTGCTGGACGAGAACTGGCGCGCCGGCTTCGAGATCAACCGCGCCACCAGCGACACCTACCTGCAGACCATCCGCACCTGGTCGCGCCCGGTCTATGCCTCCTCCGCCTTCGTCGAGGGCTTCTGGGGCACCGAGCAATATGCCCGGGTGGATGTGCGCGGCTACCAGAGCCTCCAGCTCAACTACAACAACGACAACCTGCCCTACGTGCTGCCCAACGCGGTGTACGAATACGCGCCCAAGCACACCGTGGCCGGTGGCCACCTGACCCTGGACACCGGGCTGCTCAGCATCTTCCGCGTCACCGGCACCCATACCCAGCGGGTGACCAGCCGCGCCAACTGGACCCGGCACGACTTCGATTCGCTGGGCGGCATGTGGACCTTCCGCATGCAGGGCGATGCCAATGGCTATTGGGCCGGCGGCCAGCAGTTGAACCCGGTGAACCTGCCCAACGCCAATGGCCTGAACGAAAACGCCAACTTCCGCGCCGCGGTGGACTGGCGCATGCCCTTCGTGCGCTACGGCGACACCTGGGGCCACCAGATCCTGGAGCCGCGGGTGCAACTGGTGGCCGGCCCGCGCCTGGGCCGCCAGGGCCGCCTGCCGAACGAGGACAGCGTGGACTTCGAGTTCACCGACGCCAACCTGTTCGCGCTCAACCGCTTCACCGGGCGGGACCGCATGGAAGGCGGCAGCCGGGTGGACAGCGCGATGCGTGCCGCCTGGGTGTTCCCCAATGGCGGCCAGGTGGAAGGCATGGTCGGCCGCTCCTACACCCTGCAGGACGACCACAGCACCTCCACCCAATACGGGCTGGATGGCTTGCAGCGCCGCGCCTCCGACTGGGTTTCGCGGGTCCGGGTCTCACCGGTGCCCTGGTTCGAGACCATGGCGCGCATCCGTACCGATGGCGTGGACCTGGCGCAGCGCCACCTGGTGGATGGCGTGGCGCGGCTCGACCTCGGGCCGTCGATGTCGCTGCATGCCGGCTACCTCTACGCCACCGCGCTGCCCTACCTGCTGCCGATCCGCTCCCGCGAGGAAGCGGCGCTGGGCGCCAGCGCGCGGCTGGGCAGTTGGCGGGTGAACGCCACGGCCAAGTACGACATCAGCAATGGCCGCTTCGCCGTCATCCAGGGCGGCGCCGGCTATGAGGATGAGTGCGTCATCATCGAGGCCCGGGTGCTGCGCCGCTTCAACCGCGACCTGACCACGAACCTGGCCTACCCGATGAACACCCAGATCCTGATGCATATCGGGCTGAAGACGCTGGGCGACTACTTCTTCCGCGCCCTGTAGGCCACGGGCGCGCGGCTGGCGCGCTCCGGCCCCCATGCCGACTGCCCGCAGTTCCCGCCCGCGGCCCGCGGCTCATGCCGCGAAGCCCGGGGCCGCAAGGGCGGCCCGCCCGGCCCTTAGGGCGCGCGAAGGTGCAACCTTCGCGCCGCGGCCCTCAGTCCGGCTCACCCTGGATCGGGGTGTGGCCCATGCTGGCGATGAAGCCGGTGATCGCCTCGCCGGCCGCGGCCACGTCGGCCGCCTCGGTGCCCTTGGCCACCAGCGCCACGCCGTTGCCGGTGCTGCGGTAGAACGGGTAGCTGCCCACATCCAGGTGCGGGAAGCGCTTCTGGATCGCCTCCAGCCCCGCCGCGATGGCGCCTTCCTGCAGGCCGGTGGCCCAGACGGTGTGGGACTTCACCGGCACGCCGCCTTGCAGCGTGGGCGCCAAGATCTCGAACATCGCCTGCATGATGCGCGGCACGCCGGCCATGACATGCACATTCTCCATGCTGAAGCCGGGGGCGATGGAGATGCCGTTGTCGATCAGCACGCAGCCGCGCGGCATGGTGGCCATGCGCTGGCGGGCGGCGTTGAAATCACCGGGCGGGGTCTGCCGGGCGTAGTGGCCGGCCAGGCGTTCCCAGGCCACCGGCTGCGGTTCCCACGGCACGCCGAACGCCTTGGCGACGCATTCGCTGGTGATGTCGTCATGCGTCGGGCCGATGCCGCCGGTGGTGAACACATGGTCGAACTTGGCCCGCACCTCGTTCACCGTGGCGATGATGGTCGCCTCCACATCCGGGATCACGCGCACTTCCCGCAGCGGAATGCCCAGGTCGCCCAGCCGGGTGGCGAGGAATTGCAGGTTGGCGTCCCGGGTGCGGCCGGAAAGCACCTCATTGCCGATGATGAGCAGGCAGGCGGTAGGGTTCTTGGTCATGGCTGGCGGGTCCTCCCGGAACCCATCTTCACAGGAAATCCCGCAACATGGCCACCAGCGGAATGTCCGCCGGCGGCACCTCATAGTCGCCCAGCCGGGCCGGCTTCACCCAGGCCAGCGCCTGGCCCTCCACCGCGGTCACCTGGCCCTGCCAGCGGCGGCACAGGAACAACGGCATCAGCAGGTGGAATTTCTCATAGGTATGGCTGGCGAAGGTGAAGGGGCCGAGGCAGGCGGTGGCGACGTCGATCGCCAGTTCCTCCTTCAACTCGCGGATCAGCGCGGCTTCGGGGGTTTCACCCGGGTTCACCTTGCCGCCGGGAAACTCCCACAGCCCGGCCAGCGGCTTGCCTTCCGGCCGGCGTGCCAGCAGCACGCGGTTTTCCGGGTCCACCAGGGCGCAGGCCGCCACCAGCAGTACCGGCTTGCCGCCACCCGCCGGGGCCACCGCTTCGGGCGGCGCCGCGGCCACGGTCAGCTGTTCGCGGTTGCCGGCGAACAGCCGCACCGGCATCGGCCCGCCACGGCAGAGGAATTCGCGCATGCCCTGGCCGGTTTCGCGGAAGCCCAGCCGGCGCAGCACGCCGCAGGAACGGTCGTTGTCGTGCAGCGCGCTGGCCACCACGCTGTCCAGCGCCAGGTTGGCGAAGGCCCAGTTCAGCAGCCGCGCCGCCGCTTCCGGTGCCACGCCATGGCCCCAGGACTTGCGCCCGACCCAGTAGCCCAGCTCCGCTTCCCGGGTGCCGCGATGCATGGTCAGGCCGATGCAGCCCACCAGCACCTCCTGGCCCTTTTCCTCCCCCACGATCGCCAGGTCCCAGGCATCCCCGGCGGCAATGCGCGGCCAGGTGCTGGAGATCCATTCATCCGCCAGGTCGCGCGGATAGGGAAAGGGCACGCGGGCGAGATACTTCACCACCTCCCAGTCATTCACCAGGCGGTGCAGCGCGGCAGCATCCGAGGCGCGGAACGGGCGCAGCGTCAGGCGTTCGGTGCGAAGCGGCGTGAAGGAGGAGGCGGGCAAGGGGTGCTCTCGGGCTGGTGGGGTGGGGCGGGCATGGACAGTCAGCGCAAGGCGGCTGTCAACCGACAGGGGCTGGTCTTTCGATTGGGGCTGGTCTTTCCGGCTTGCGCGCCACCAGTACCATGTCAACCGGCGCGGCGCCCTTGGGGCTGCCCAGCCAGCGGCCGAAGTAACGCACCAGGAAATAGCCCAGCGCCAGCGACAGATGTGCCCCCAGCCGGCCCTGCAGGTAGCGCCCGGGCCGGTAGCGCGGCGGGCAGAGCCGGGCCAGCCAGCTGTAGCCGCCATCCTGCCCGGCCAGCGGGCCCACCTGTACCGGCTGCAGCCCCAGCCGGGCCACCAGCGCCAGCGCCGCCTCGTCGGTCCACCAGCTCAGGTGGTGCGGCGGCAGGTTGATGAGGTTGTTGGGAAAGCCGGTGATGGCGGAACCGAAGAACGGCATGGCCAGCACCAGCAGCCCGCCGGGGCGCAGGCAGCGCAGCATGCTGGCCACCAGGCCCAGCGGGTCGGTCACGTGTTCCACCACCTGGAAGGCGCAGACCACGTCATAGGCTTCCGGGCAGCGGGCGGCGTGCTGGTCCAGCGAGTCGCGGCACAGGGTGGGGCCGGCGGGGGGCTGCGGCGCGTGCGGGTCCAGGCCGGTGTATCGGGCCTCGGGCACCCGCAGGGCGAAGCGCGCCTGGCCGCAGCCCACGTCCAGCACCCGGTCGCCCGGCCGCACATGGCGGGCGCCGGCCAGGAAGTCCGGCCGCAGGTGGTCCTGTTCGGCAAACAGCTCATAGGCGCCGAAGCTGCGGTAGAAATCCTCATAGAACCGGGCGGAGCCAGGCTCGGCCGGGTGGAAGAAGTACAGCCCGGCCGGCGAGCGCCACAGCCCGATGCGCGGCGAGCCACGGTGCAGCGGGGCCGGGTCGGTGCGGAAATACCAGCGCCACAGGTCGCTCAACAGCTTGGGCGAAAGGTCCTCCAGCAGCACGGAGCCAGGCGCGCCGGTGATCGGGCAGGGCGGTGGGCGGGCCGGGTCCAGCGGTTGGTTCATGCAATCTCCTGGCCCGGCGCGGCGCGGCGCAGCACGCGGGGCCGGCCATCGGCCGCCACCTCGTATTCCACATGCCGCCAGCGGACGCGACGCCCAACGGCGCTGCCCAGCAGCATCGGCAGCGCCAGTGGCGCCGCCAGCGGCCGCAGCGCCCCCAGCGCCAGTTGCACCAGCCGGGCGGCCGGCGGGTCCCGCAGGCCCAGGCGGCGGGTTACGCCGTCATGCGCCAGGGCCCGGGCCAGCCCGGCCAGGCATTGCGCCGCCAGCGCGGCCCAGGCCAGTGGCGGCGCCAGCCCGGCCAGCGCCAGGGCCAGCAGCGGCAGCCCGGCCATCTCCGCCAGCAGCAGCCCGGCCAGCGCCAGCCACAGCCAGGGGCAATACAGCCGCAGCAACTGCATCTGCCGCTTCTCGAACGCCGCCACGCCGGCCTCGTCCCCCTCCGGCGGCGTGGGCAGCAGCAGGGCGCGGCGCACCAGCACCCGCAGGCCCAGGCGCTGGCCGGCGGCGCTCAGCGCCAGGTCGTCGGCCAGCGCCCGGTCCAGCGTGCGGGGCAGGTCCAGCGCCCGGAAACTGGCCGCCAGCATGGCGGTGGAGCCGCCCCAGAACACCCGCCGCGCGCCCAGTCGCGGCCCGAGCGCGATGCTGCGTTCCAGCCACACCATGACATGGCGGCGCCAACCGGCGGGGCGGCCCGGGCTGGCCAGGCCATGCCAACGGCCACCGGTCACCACATCGGCGCGGCCGTTTTCCAGCGGCGCCAGCAACAGGCCGAGCCAGTCCGGCGGCGGCGCGATATCGGCGTCCAGCAGCACCACGGCTGCATCCGCCGGGCCGATATGGCCGGCGGCGGCGATCAGCGCGGTGGATTTCTGGCCGCGGCCGTCGTTGGTGCCGCAGGTCAGCACCTCAACCGGGAAGGGCAGGCTGGGCGCCAGGCGGGCCACCACCGCGGCGGCCGGGTCCGAGGCGGCTTCCAGCACCACCAGCAGGCGGCGCGGCCGCAGCCGCTGCGCCGCCAGCCCGGCGAACAGCCGGGGCAGGGTGGTGCCGCCGGTCACCGCCAGCACCAGGGTGGGGCGTAGTTGGGCCTGCGCTGCCACCGGCCGCCACAGCAGCAGGAAGAAGGCGTTGCCGGCCAGCAGCGCCAGCGCCCCGGCCAGCACGACGCCGGCCAGCACAACGGAGGCCAGCATTGGCCAGGCGAGGCCCATGGCCATGCCGGCGCCCGGTGCGCGCCGCCTAGCTGCGGTAGCTGCCGTTGATGTCGATGTAGCCGTGCGTCAGGTCGCAGGTCCACGCCGTGGCCTTGCCGCGACCCAGGCCGATATCCACCGTGATCTCGACCTCATGGCCCTTCATGTGGGCCACCACCGGGGTCTCGTCATAGCCGGGCACCACGCCGCCTTCCCGCGCCATCCAGGTGCCGCCCACGGCCACGCTGAGCTTGTCGCGGTCGGCCGGTTCGCCGGCCTTGCCCACGGCCATGACGATGCGGCCCCAATTGGCGTCCTCGCCGGCGATGGCGGTCTTCACCAGCGGGCTGTTGGCGATGCTCATGGCGATGCGATGCGCGGACTTGGCGGAAACCGCGCCGGTCACGTTGATGGTGACCAGCTTCTGCGCGCCCTCGCCGTCGCGCGCCACCTGCAGCGCCAGGTCGTGCAGCACCTCGTTCAGCGCGCGGGCGAAGTCCTTCAGCATCGCGCCGCCCTCGGCCGGCACGCGCGGGTGCTTCACCTGGCCGGTGGCGAAGACCATCACGCAGTCGCTGGTGCTGGTGTCGCTGTCCACCGTGACGCAGTTGAAGGTCTTGTCGCAGCCCTTGCCCAGCAGCTTCTGCATCGCCGCGGCCGGCACCTTGGCGTCGGTGGCGATGAAGCTCAGCATCGTCGCCATGTCGGGCGCGATCATGCCGCTGCCCTTGGCGATGCCGGCGATGGTGACCGTGGCCTCGCCGATCCGCGCCGTGCGCACCGCGCCCTTGGGGAAGGTGTCGGTGGTCATGATGCCGCGGGCGGCCTCGGCCCAGCGGTCCGGTGTCAGCGCCGCGAACAGTGCCGGCAGCGCGGCGGTCAGCCGGTCATGCGGCAGGGTCTCGCCGATCACGCCGGTGGAGGCCAGGAACACCTCGGTCGGCTTGCAGCCCACCAGCTTGGCGGCGGCATCGGCGGTGGCCTTGGTGGCCTCGCGCCCCGCCTTGCCGGTGAAGACATTGGCGTTGCCGGCATTCACCACCAGGGCACGGGCGCGGCCGGACTTCAGCGCCGCACGGCACCAGTCCACCGGGGCGCCGGGGCATTTGTTGCGGGTGAACACGCCCGCCACCGTGGTGCCGGCGGGGAATTCCATCATCGTCAGGTCGGCACGGCCCTTGTAGCGGATGCCGGCCTCGATGACGCCCAGGCGCACGCCGGCAATGGCCGGCATCTCGGGCAGCGGAACGGCGAGCGGGGAGACGGGCAGGGCCATTTCTTCTTCCTTTCAGGGACCGTTCCCGGCCCGTTCGGGGGCCGGGGTGGATGTCGCTCAGCGCCGGCGTTGCGGCGCCACCGGGCTGGACTGGGCGGGCGGCGGCGGCGCGGCCTGGTTCAGCAGCGAACCGGCCGGCGGGGCCGGCGGCTGGTCCAGCCGTTCCACGCTGGCGGCGGTGCGAATCCGCTGCACCGCGGCGGTCACCTCCTCCTGCAGCATGGCCTCGCGCAGTTCCTGCTTCACCTCGTCGAACGGCCGGGCGGTGGCGCGGCGGCGCTCCTCCACCTTGATGACGTGCCAGCCGAAGGGCGAGCGCACCGGCGCCGGGGAAAGCTGGCCGGCCTGCAGCGCGAAGGCGGCGGCGGCGAATTCCGGCACCATGTCGCCCTGCTTGAAGAAGCCCAGGTCGCCGCCATCGCGGGAGCCGGGGTCCTGGCTCTTGCTGCGGGCCAGGGCGGCGAAGTCACCGCCATTCTGCAATTCGGTCAGGATCTGCCGCGCCTCGGTTTCGGTCGCCACCAGGATATGGCGGGCGCGCACTTCCTCGTCGGCCTGCTGGTTGCCGGCGTTCTGGTCGTAGCGGGCGCGCACGGCGGCTTCCGTTACCCGGCCCTGTACTTCGCGGCTCAGCAGCGCCTGCTGCAATTCCTGGTCCTCGGCGCGGCGCAGCCGGCGGGCAATGTCGGGTTCCTTGTCCAGCCCCTGGCGGCGGGCGGCCTGCACCAGGGCGCGTTCGGTGATGGCGCGTTCCAGCAGCTGGCGCTTCACCTCCGGCGGCAGCATCTGCATCAGCATGGCCGGCGGCATGGCGCGCAATTCGGCCGGCAGCACTTCCTCGGCGGTGGCGATCACGTCCGAAAGGCGCAGCGGCTCGCCGTCGATCCGGGCCAGGATGGTGTCTTCCTCCGCCGGTCCGGCGGGGGCGGCGGTCGGGGCCGCGGGGGCTGCCGGGCGGGGCGCCTGGGCGGGCACCTGGGCCAGGGCCCCGAAGGGGGCGAGCATCAGGGCGGCCAGGACAGCAGGGCGGCAGCGCATTCGGTGGCTCCGGAAAACGGGCCGGGACAATGGCCGAAGCGCCAGCGCCGGGCAAGGCGGGGCGGCCGTTTGTGCCCAGGGGGCGGCGTCTCCGTTGACCTGGGGCCGGCCCCCCCCTATCTCTCGGCCGCGCCTGGGTCTCCCGGCCGGGCGCTCGCCTCGGGCCCGCCCTCGGAC
>CANBXZ010000080.1 GCA_947373495.1 Acetobacteraceae bacterium | reverse complement strand
ATGTTGGACAAGGAAGCGAAGGGCATGATCGCCGAGGGTGACCCCCGCGCGCTGCGCGACCACAGCGAAAACCCCACCGTGCGCGCCTTCTTCCGCCGCGAAGTGCTGGCATGAGCCGCCGGCCAACCCACCGGGACGGGAACTGAGATGCCGCAGCAACGCGCGCTGTACTTCCGGGTTGGGCTGCTGGTGGTAGCCGGGCTGGCGCTGGCCGCCGGCTTCCTGGTGTTCCTGGCCGGCAACCGCTTCGGCACCCAGGTGGTGATCTACGAGACCTATGTGCGTGAATCGGTGCAGGGGCTTGATGTGGGCGCGCCAGTGAAATATCGCGGCGTCTCGCTGGGCCGGGTGACCGAGATCGGCCTGGTTTCCGCCACCTACCGCGCCCCGCAGGGCGAGCCCTTCGCCGGCGCCTTCCAGATGGTGCTGCTGCGGTTCGAGGTGAACCTGGGCAGCGTGGGCGAAACCGCGCCGGAACTGGACCAGGCGGTGCAGCAGGGCTTTCGGGTCCGGCTGGCCAGCCAGGGGCTGACCGGGCTGGCCTACCTGGAGATGGACTTCCTGGCGGCGGACCGCTTCCCGGCCGAACAGCCGCCCTGGGAACCGCGCTACCCGTTCATTCCCGCCGCGCCTTCCACCGTGGCCCAGGTGCAGAGCGCGGCGCAGATGCTGCTGCAACGGCTGGAACGGGTGGACCTGGCCGGCCTCATCGACAATCTCTCCGGCCTGCTGACCGACCTGCGGCGGGAAACCAACGAGGGCGATTTCGGCGAAGCCCTGCACGAGGCGGCGCAACTGCTGAAGCGGCTGAACCAGGCCGGCAGCGAGGGCGACCTGCCCGGCGCGGTGGCCGATATCCGTGCCGTGGCGGCCGAGGCGCGGTCCCTGCTCAGCAGCCGGGAGGTGCGCGGCACCCTGGCCAGCGCCAACCAGGCCATGGTGGAAATCCGCAACGCCGCCGCCCGGCTGCCGGCCAGCCTGGCGGCGCTGGAGACCACGCTGCGCAGCGCCCGCGGCGCCACCGGAGACCTGGTTTCAGACCTGGAGCCGATTCTGCGCGACCTGCGCAGCACCGTGGCCAACCTGCGTGACACCACGGAATTGCTGCGCCGCTATCCTTCCCAGGCAATCTTCGGCGCGCCGCCGCCGACCGGACGATGACCATGCACCGCCGCCCCCTGCTGCTTGCGCTGCCCGTGCTGCTGGCCGGCTGTTCGGTATTGCCGGACCGGCCTTATCGCGAGGTGCGGCGCTTCACCCTGGCGCCGGAACGCCCGGGGCCGCTGCCGCCGGCGCCGCGCGGGCCGGCGCTGCTGCTGCGCGGCCTGCGCGCCGCCCCGGGGCTGGACCAGCGCGGGCTGCGCCGGCTGGATGCCAATGGCCAGGTGAGCCTGGATTTCTGGGCCGAATGGGCGGCGCCGCCGGCCGAGTTGGCGGAGGAAGCCACGCGCCGCTGGCTGGCTGCCAGTGGGCGGTTTGCCGCCATCGCCGCGCCGGGTTCCCGGTTGCGCACCGGCCTGGTGCTGGAAGCCGAATTGACCCGGCTGCACACGGAACCGGCAGGCGGCCGGGCACGAGCCGGATTGGCCGGGTTGTTGTTGCTGGAAGCGCCGGAAAGCGGCACCGCGCCGCGCATTCTGGGCCAGTTCCAGGCCGAGGGCGCTGCGCCACTGCCAGCGGGCGAGGATGCGGCGCTGGCGGCGGCGGCCATGACGGCGGCGCTGGCGCAGGCGCTGGGCGTGCTGGAAGGGCAGATCGTCGCGGCAATGCCGCGCTGAGGCGAATACCAGGCGCACGAGGTTCCGCCCCGCGGCCCGCATCCTGCGGGCCCAGCCGCCGCATGGTGGCCGCCGCGAAGCCAAGCGCCGCGGAGGCGGCCCGCCCGGCGACTGAGGGGCACGCAGGTTCATCCTTTGTGCGTCAGGCATCAGGCAGGCGATGCCGCGCTGGTGGAGGGCGCGGAAATGTCGTCCCTGGTCAGCCCAGGTTGGCGTGGGCGGTGGTGGCGCAGGCCGGCGACGGGCGCCAGCCCTGCTTGGTCCAGGCGACGAACTGGCGCCAGGCCTGCACTGTCGGGCCTTCGGGCCAGCCGCGCAGGCTGGCGGCCCACAACAGGGCGTTGTCGGTTTCCGGCCGCGCCTGGCGGGCCAGCGCACCAGGCTGGCAGGCGGTGGCGATGGCCGGCGAGGCGACCAGGGTGGCGGCCTCGGCGGGATGGGAAATACCCAGGGCAGCGCCCAACGAAGCCAGGGTCACGTTGGCGTGAGAACGCCCGTGCTGGCCGGGCATGGGGCTCAGCGCCCCTAGCGCAATGGCCAGGGCCAAGGCGAAAATGGGCATGCTCCAACGCATCAGGCTGGGCTCCGCGGCATTGCCAGCAACCTCAAGGCCAGGCGGGCGGCAGTGCGCGGGGCGCAAGCGTTTCGCGGCATGGGTGGTGTGCTGGACATCGGCACCATTCTTCACGAGAAGAGACAACTGTTAATGCACCTTTAACGGGTGGTGTCAGGACATGTCCAGGGAAAAAGACAAAAACCGAGGTTTCATCTCTTTTTTGATGATCAATGCACGCGCTCAGGTTGCAGCCACTGGGGTTGTGCCACCGTCTGGGCGTTTGGGTTGAACCGAAGGTTGACCGGCTCGCCAGCCGGTGGCACCACTGTCACGTGACTGTGCTTGACCCCAGCATTGCCGGCCAACTTGCCGAGGATCTGCCCCGGGCGGATTTCCTGCTCATCATCAATACCTTTCGCGATGACCTGGCCAGGTTGACCCAGGAACTGACCGCCGCCGCGGCGACTGGGGACCACCACAGCTTTCATCGTGCCGCCCACAGCCTGGCCGGCGCTGCCGCCGCGGTGGGCGCGCTGCGGCTGGAAGCCAGTGCCCGGCTGGGCATGGCGGATGAAGCCAGCACCGCCCCGCCGCCGCCCGGGCTCAGCGCCCGCATCGCCACCGAAGCCCAGGCCGCGCTGGCGGCGCTGGCAGCCCTGGCCCAGGGGCCGGGATAAATGACCCGCCCGCCGCCGCGCATCCTGCTGGTGGAGGACACCCCCACCCAGGCGGAGGTGGCGAAGGCGCTGCTGCGCGACATGGGGCTGGAGATCCGCCACGCGGAAACCGCCGGGCGCGCCCTGGCGGATGCCCTGGCCAACCCGCCCGACGCCATTCTGCTGGACCTGGAACTGCCGGATTTCGGCGGCTTCGAGTTGATGCAGAAGCTGCGCGCCGAAGGCGTGGAGGCGGCGATCATCGTGGTGACCGCCAATGCCAGCGTGAACACCGCGGTGGAGGCCATGCGCCAGGGCGCCATGGACTTCATCGTGAAGCCCTACGCCAAGGCGCGGCTGACCGTCACGCTGAACAACGCGCTGGAAAAGCGCGCCCTGACGCAGGAACTGAAGACGGTCAAGGCGCAACTGTCGCGCGACCGGTTCTTCGGCTTCATCGGTGCCTCGGCCGCGATGCAGGCGGTGTACCGCACCATCGAAGGCGTGGCTGCTTCCCGTGCCAGCGTGTTCATCACCGGGGAAAGCGGCACCGGCAAGGAACTGGCCGCCGAGGCCGTGCACAAGGCCAGCCCGCGGGCCGCCAAGCCCTTCGTGGCGCTGAACTGCGGCGCCATCCCGCGGGACCTGCTGGAAAGCGAGGTCTTCGGCCATGTGAAGGGCGCCTTCACCGGCGCCACCGACAACCGCGTCGGCGCCGCCAAGCAGGCCGATGGCGGCACGCTGTTCCTCGATGAAATCGGCGAGATGCCGCTTGAGATGCAGGTGAAGCTGCTGCGCTTCGTGCAGACCGGCAGCTTCCAGCCCGTGGGCGCCAGCCGGCCGGAAAAGGTGGATGTGCGCTTCGTCTGTGCCACCAACCGCGACCCGCTGGCCGAGGTGGAAGCCGGGCGCTTCCGCGAGGACCTGTACTATCGGCTGTACGTGGTGCCGGTGGAATTGCCGCCGCTGCGGGAGCGGGGGACCGATTCCGTGCTGATCGCCCGCGCCTTGCTGGCCACGCTGAGCCGGGAGGAAGGCAAGCACTTCCGCGGTTTCTCCCCGGAAGCCGAGCGCGCCATCATGGCCTATGCCTGGCCGGGCAATGTGCGCCAGTTGCAGAACGTGGTGCGCAACGTGGTGGTGCTGCACGACGCCGAGGTGGTGGAGCCGGCGATGTTGCCGCCGATGCTGCTGCGCGCCGCCATCAGGCCAACCGCGCCGCACCTCACGCCGATGGCCGCCCCCGTGGTTGCGCCCGTGGTTGCTGCGGCGCCCGTGGTTGCGGCGCCTGCGATGGCCGAGCCTGCGGTGGCCGAACCGGTGCCGGTTCAGGCGCTGCCGGTGCCGCTGCCGGAACCCATCTTCGTGCCCGTGCCGCCCTCGCCGCCTGCCTTGGCGCTGCCGCCCTTGCCGCCGCCGCTGCCCTCGGTGCCGGTGATCGAGCCGCTGGCGGTGATGGAGAAGCGACTGATCCTGGCCGCGCTGGCCGAAACCAGCCAGGATGTGGCCCGCGCCGCGGCGTTGCTGGAGATCAACCCCAGCACGGTGTATCGCAAGTTGCAGGCCTGGAAGACTGCCGGCGAAATCCCGTAGGCCGTCATCGCCGCCGCCCGGAACGCGCATGCTGCGGCTGTTGCCGGAGAGGCGGATCGGCGCCGTTCGGCGCTGCCACCAACAGGCGCCGGAAACACGAAAGGCGGCCGCAAGGCCGCCTTTTCAGGTGATGCAGGCTGGACTGCCTCAGTCGGTCGGCGTCAGGCTCTTGATGAGTTCGAACACCCGCTTGCGCACCGAGGGGTCGGTGATGCGGTAGTAGGCGCGCACCAGTTCCAGGGTTTCCCGGCGGTGCAGCGTGTCTTCCTCGAAGCCGTCCTGGTTCTCGGCGAAGCCAGCGACGCGGCTGCGGCCATTGACCGTGCCGCCCATCGCGTCGGGCATGTCGTCGAAGAAGAAGCCGATCGGCACATCCAGCACGCGGGCCAGGTCGAACAGCCGGCTGGCGCCGATGCGGTTGACGCCGCGTTCGTACTTCTGCACCTGCTGGAAGGTCAGGCCCAGCGCCTCGCCAAGCTTTTCCTGAGACATGCCGAGCAGCGTGCGGCGCAGGCGCACCCGGCTGCCCACATGCACGTCAATCGGGCTGGGGCGGTGTTCACGGTCAGCGCGCTCGATCGGCTCTTCGCTCGGCATCACGCGTCCATCCCACTCCCGGGCCTCGGTCTTCGCCATGCTCTAGGGCCCATCCATCGCTGTTCAGCCAGAGTTGGCAGCCGCCAGTCGGCTGTCTTGGCCTTGTGACGCGAAGATTTAAGGGGTTGGTAGGGAAGCGTCAATACTTTTGAGAATTCTCAAAAAAGATTGCTCCCGCGTCGGTTCAATCCGTATCTCTGGACTCGCGTGGCAGGCGAGCGACAAAAGCGAACGAAAGTATTAACATTGCCAGCCCGAATGGCAGCCAAAGCCCGAGCCGGCTGAACAGCGTTGGTGCCCCGGGCCCCGGCAGCGCCGCCGCTACCGTGCCGGCCTGGCCCAGCCCCAGCATTGCCAGCCTTTGGCCGCGGGCGTCGAACACCGCGGAAATGCCGGACTGCGCGGCGCGGGCCAGGGGCAGGCCTTCCTCCACCGCGCGCAGCCGGGCGGCGGCCAAGTGCTGCCAGGGCCCGGCTGATTCGCCGAACCAACTGTCGTTGGTGATGTTCACCAGCCAGGCCGGCCGGGCCGCCGGCACCACGGCGCCGGGGAAGATCACCTCGTAGCAGATCAGTGCGCCGAAGCCGGGCAGGCCGGGCACGTCCAGCCGCACCGGGCCGGGTCCGGCGCCGAAATCCGCGCCCCCGGCGCCGCCGGCCGCCAGCCGCACCGGCAGCAGCCCGGCCAAGGGGCTGTATTCGCCAAAGGGCACCAGGTGCGCCTTGTCATACACCGCCAGCACGGCGCCGGCCGGGTTCAGCACCGCCAGGCTGTTCCACACCTGGGTCAGCCGGCCGTCGGCCGCCCATTCCGCCCGCACCGTGCCACCCAGCAGCAGGGCGTTCGGCGGCAGGGTGGTGGCGGCCAGGCGAATCGCCTCCGGGTCCTGGGCCAGCAGGAAGGGGCTGGCGGTTTCCGGCCAGATCACCGCCAGCGGCTGGCCGGGGTGGGCGGCGGCCTGCTGCGCCGCGGCGGCGGCCGTCAGGTCCAGGTAGCGGCGGAAATTGGCCATGCGCTGGGCCGGTTCCCACTTCATCTCCTGGGCGATGTTGCCCTGCACCAGCAGCAGGCGCACGCCCGGCGGGGCGGGCTCGGCGCCCGAAAGCCGCCACCAGCCGAAGCCGGCCAGCACCAGCACCGCCACGCCGCCAGCGGCCCAGCAGCGCCGCCCGAGCAGCGGCAGCCCGGCCAGCAGCAGCGTCAGCAGCGAAAGCCCATGTACCCCCACCAGGGAAGCGGCCTGCACCGGCAGCGCGCCGAATGCCCAGACCGAGCCGATGAGGTTCCAGGGAAAGCCGGTGAAGGCCCAGCCGCGCAGCAATTCCCCCAGCACGAAGGCGGCGGCGAACCCGGCCACCCGGCGCCAGCCCGGCGGCAGCCACCAGGCCAGCACCGCGGCCGGCACGGCGAACAGCGCCATGGGAATGGCCAGCGCCGGCGCCGCCAGCGGCACCAGCCACCAGAAATTGGCCACGTCCTTCAGAATGGCGGAGGTGACCCAGTACACCCCGGCCACATGATGTGCCCAGGCGAACAGGAAGCCGAGCACCGCCGCCCGGCGCCAGCCCGGCGCCCGGCCCAGCAGCCAGAGCAGGCCCGGAATCGCCAGCAGCAGCGCCGGCACCAAGTGCAGCGGTGGCAGGGCCAGGGTGGCCAGCAGGCCCAGCGGCAGCGCCGCGCAGCGGGGGTGGCGCGCGGCCCAGGCCTGGGCGCGGAAGGGCAGGGATTGGCTCACCCGTTGCGCGTAGCGGCGCGGCGCCGGGCGGGCAAGCCCGGCCTGGTTACAGGCCGCGCTGTGGCCAGCGCCGACGGCTGCGGCCCAGCGCCACCCAGGCGCCGCCGGTGGCCACCAGGGCGGTGCTCAACAGCCCCCAGGCCAGCAACAGCCGGGCGGCGTGGCCGAGCCGAGACAAGGGCAGCAGGTCAAGCCAGATCAGGCTGGTCAGCACGACCAACCCCAGGATGAGATGTTCCAGCACCGAATGACGCATGGCCGTTTCCCGAGGCGCCTCTGAAATCGGACGCTCTCACTGTTCAACGATCGACGATAACGAGAAGATTGTATTCTGCACGCCGATTTGATTCAAGCCGAATCGGCCAGGGCACTTGACGCAGCCCCCGGGGTTACACCGAAGGCCGCGCGAAAGGCGGCGCCGAAGGCCGGGGCGCTGGCATAGCCCACCGCCGCGGCCGCCCGGGCCGGCGCCACGCCCCGCGCCAGCAGCGCCGCTGCCTCCGAAAGCCGCAACAACTGGCGCCAGCGGCCGAAGCTCATGCCGGTTTCGCGCTGGAACAGCCGGGCGAGGGTGCGCGGGCTGGCGCCGCTGCGCTCGGCCCAGGCATCCACCGTCAGCGGGCTGGCCGGGTTGGCCTGCAAGGCCGCCGCCAGCCGGGCCAGGCGCGGGTCCCGCACCGCCGGCACACCCAGCGGCAGGGCGGGGGCGCGGGCGATCTCGTGCAGGATCAGCGCCGCCACATGCCCGGCGCGGCCGGCCGGGTCCCATTCCAGCGGTTCCGCGCAGGCGGCCAGGATCAGGGCGCGCAGCAGCGGGGAGACCGCCATCACCGCGCTGCCGGCCGGGCCGGCCACGGCGGCGTCGGCGCGCAGGAACAGCGCCCGCATCGCCACCGGGCCCTGCATGGAAACGGCATGGGGCAGGGCGGCCGGCACCCACAGCGCCCGGCCCGGCGGCACCACATAGGCCATGGCATCGGTGGCGATCCGCATCACCCCGGCGGTGGCATAGAGCAACTGCGCCCGGGCATGGCTGTGCCGGCCGGTGGCGTGGCCATCGGCATAGTCGCGGGCGAAGCCGGCCAGCGGGCGGTCCACCACTTCCTGCGGAAAGCCGCGCAGCGGGGCGAGGGGTTGGCCGATGGGCGACATCATATGGCCTGACGTCTATTTCCGGCCAGGCTAGGCTGCCCGCCAGGAAATGAACAGGCGAACCATGCGCAACCAGGCGAAGCGGCAGATCGTGTTCATCAACACGGCGCACTTCCTCAACCACTACATCCTGCTGATCCTGGCCACCGCGGTGCTGGGCATGGTGGGCCAGGCGCCCGAGGCGTTCGGGCGGGACTACGGGCCGATCCTGGCGCTCGGCACCGGCATGTTCGTGCTGTACGGCCTGGGCGCGCTGCCGATGGGCTGGCTGCAGGACCGCTTTGGCCGCAAGGCGATGATGGCGGTGTTCTACTTCGGCACCGGCGCCGGGCTGCTGGTGGCGGGCGTGGCCACCACGCCGCTGGTGCTGGCCCTGGCGCTGGCCTTCATGGGTGCCTGCGCCGCCATCTACCACCCCATCGGCACCGCCATGCTGGTGGAGGCCGCCGGCGACAAGGTTGGCCGCTCGATGGGCATCAACGGCGCCTTCGGCAATATCGGCGTGGCCTGCGCCCCGGTGGTGACGGCGCTGCTGGCGGCCAAGGCCGGCTGGCATGTCGCCTTCCTGGTGCCGGGGCTGGTGTGCCTGGGCATCGGGCTGCTGTGGCTGCGCGAGGAACCCTATGACATGACCAAGGCGGCCGGGCCGCAAAAGCCCTTCCCGCCGATCCCGCCCGCGGTGGTGCGGCGCGCGGTGGTGGTGCTGATGGCGATCGCCAGTGTCTCCGGCCTGGTGTTCAACGCCTTTTCCCTGCTGCTGCCCAAGCTGATGCAGGAACGCCTGGCTTCCAACCCCGACCTGTTGCCGGTGGTGGGCATGCTGGCCTTCCTGGCCACGCTGTGCGGCGGGCTGACGCAGTTCACCGTGGGGCGGATGATCGACCGGCGCACGCTGAAGGGCGTGTTCCTGCCGCTGGCCGTGGTGCAACTGCCCTGCCTGGTGGCGCTGGCCTTCGTGCAGGGCTGGCTGGTGCTGCCGCTCTCGGCGCTGATGGCGGCCAGCATCTTCGGCCAGGTGACGGTGAACGAGACGATGACGGCGCGCTACGTGGCGCCGGCGCTGCGGGCCAAGCTGTACAGCATTCGCTTCACCGTCGGCTTCCTGGGCGCCGCCGCGGCTTCCCCGTTGGTGGGCTACCTGCATGAGGCGACGGGGTCCCTGGCCACCGGCATGCTGGTGCTGGCCGGCTTCGGTGCCGTCACCTTCATCTGCGCCCTGGCCTTCCCCAACCGGCCGGAGGAGTTGCGGCCGGAGCTGTGGGCCAAGGCTCAGCCGGCCGGCGCCGGCCTGGCCGCGGCCGAGTAGCGGCCGCCAGGCAGTGGGGCGCCCGGGCAGCGGGGCGACCGGGCAGCGGGGGCGACCGGGCAGCGGGGGCGCCGGGCAGCGTTGGGCGCGGGGGAGGTCCGCGCCCTTATCGGCTTGCACCGGCGGGCGGTGGCGTGATTCCCTCGCGCATGCCCGCAACCCTCATCGGTGTCCTGCTCCAGCTTTCGGCGCTGGCGTTGTTTGTCTGCATGGACAGCCTGGTGAAGGCGCTGACCGCGCAATTCGCGGTGCCGCAGCTGATGTGGGCGCGCTTCCTGTTCAGCCTGCTGGCGGCGGCGCTGTTCATCCGGCTCACCACCGGGCACCTGCCCTGGCGCAGCCGGGCGCCGGGGGTGCAGGCCATCCGCAGCCTGCTGCTGGCCGGCTGCAACCTGATGTTCTCCACCGCGCTGGCCGAGGTGCCGCTGGCCGACTGCACCGCCATCGGCTTCGCCTCGCCGCTGTTCACCGTGGCGCTGGCGCGGTTCTGGCTGAAGGAAAAGGTCAGCCCGCGCCGCTGGGCCGGGGTGTGCATCGGGCTGGTCGGCGTGTTCATCGCGCTGCGCCCCAGCTTCCTGTTCGGCGGTGAGCCGCCGCCGGCCGCGGCGCTGTTGCCGCTGGGCACCGCGGTGCTGTTCGCGGTGTACCAGGTCCTCACCCGCCGGCTGGCCGCGGTGGACAACCCGCACACCACCATTTTGCACACCGGCCTGGCCGCCACGCTGGTGACCAGCCTGGTGCAGCCCCTGGTCTGGGCCTGGCCGAGCGGCACCGACTGGCTGCTGCTGGTGGGGCTGGGGGCGCTGGGCGGCATGGGGCATGGGCTGCTGGTGCTGGCCTTCGCCCGGGCGCCGGCCAGCCTGCTCTCCCCGTTGTCATATACGCAATTGGTGTGGGCCATGCTGGCCGGCGTTGTGGTGTTCGGGGACTGGCCGCAGCCCTTGGCCTTGCTGGGCATGGCCATTATCGTGGGTGGCGGCATTCTTGTGGCGATACCGGAACGGAGGCGTTCCGGTTAGCGGCACGCTTGCGTCTCGCTTCCGGCTGGCCTAGCGATGGGGCAGCGATGACAGGACCTTCCACCATCCACGCCGCACGCCCCTTGCAGGACCAGCCCAGCCACCGCCGCGCCGCGCTTGACGCGGAAGCGGTGCGGGAAGCCTATCGCCGTTGGGCCGGCGTCTATGACGCGGTTTTCGGCGCCGTATCCTCCCCGGCGCGGCAACGCGCGGTGGCGGCGGTGAACCGCCTGTCCGGCACCCGGGTGCTGGAAGTGGGGGTGGGCACCGGCCTGGCCCTGCCGCTGTACCAGCCCGACAAGCAGGTGGTGGGCATCGACCTGTCCAGCGAGATGCTGGCCCATGCCCGCCGCCGGGTGGCCGCCCAGGGCCTCAGCAACGTCGAATCGCTGCTGGAGATGGACGCCGAGGCGATGACCTTCGCCGATGCCAGCTTCGACATTGCCGTGGCGATGTTCACCGCGACGGTGGTGCCCAATGCCCGCCAGTTGCTGGCGGAGATGCGCCGGGTGGTGAAGCCGGGCGGCCACTTGCTGTTCGTCAACCATTTCCGCGCCGAAAAGGGCGTGCGCTGGTGGGTGGAACGCAGCATGGCGCCGCTGGCCCGCAAGCTGGGCTGGCACCCGGATTTCGCGCTGACCGACCTGCTTTCCAGCGCCGCCGAGGCCACCAGCATCGAGGAATGCCCGCCCTTCGGCATCTTCACCCTGGTGCAGGTGCCGAACGGCTGACAGCGCGGTGGGGCCTACAGCCCCACCATCCCGGCCAGCAGCTTCACGTTCAGCGCGATGATCAGCGCCGCGGCCGCCCAGCCCAGCACCCGCTGCCACAGCGGCGCCACCAGCGCCCCCAGCCGCGCCTTGTCCCCGGCGAAGAGCATCAGCGGCACCACCGCGAAGGGCAGCTGCAGCGACAGCACCACCTGGGACAAGATCAGCAATTGCGCCGTGCCGCTGGCGCCATGCAGCGCGGTGACGATCACCGCCGGCACGATCGCCACCCCCCGGGTAACCAGCCGGCGCAGCGGCGGCGGCAGCCGTAGCCCCAGGAAGCCCTCCATCACCACCTGCCCGGCCAGGGTGGCGGTGACCGTGGCGTTCAGCCCGCACAGCAGCAGCGCCACCGCGAACAGCGTGGCCGCCATGGCACTGCCCACCATCGGGGCCAGCAGCACATGCGCCTCCTGGATCTCCGCCACCTCGGTGCGGCCGCCGGCGTGGAACACCGCGGCGGCGGTGATGAGGATGGCGGAGTTGACCAGCAGCGCCAGGCACAGCGCCACCGTGCTGTCGATGCTGGCGAAGCGGATCGCCTCTCGCCGGCGTTCCGGCGCATAGGCGCGGGACTGCACCACGGCGGTGTGCAGGTACAGGTTGTGCGGCATCACCGTGGCACCCAGAATGCCGATGGCGATGTACAGCATGGCGTCGTTGGTCAGGATCTCGCTGCTGGGGAAGTAGCCGGCCAGCACCTCGGACCAGATCGGCTGGGCCATGGCCAACTGGGCGGCGAAGCAGCCGAACACGGCGAAGATCAGCCCCGCCACCAGCGCCTCCAGCCAGCGCACCCCCTTGTGCTGCAGCCACAGCACCAGCAGCGCGTCGGCCGCGGTCAGCACCACGCCCAGCAGCAGGGGAATGCCGAACAGCAATTCCAGCGCGATGGCGGTGCCGATCAACTCGGCCAGGTCGGTGGCGCAGATCGCGATCTCGGCCAGGAACCACAGCGCCAGGTTCACCGGCTGGGGAAACCTCTCCCGGCAGAGCTGGGCCAGGTCCCGCCCGGTGGCGATGCCGATTCGCGCGCAGAGCCCCTGCAGCAGCATGGCCATCAGCGAGGACAGCAGCGCCACGAACAGCAGCGTGTAGCCAAAGGCCGACCCACCAGCCAGCGCGGTGGCCCAGTTGCCCGGGTCCATGTAGCCCACCGCCACCAGGTAGCCGGGGCCGACGAAGGCGAGCAGCCGGCGCAGCCGACTGGCCGCGGCGGGCACCGCGACACTGCGATGCATCTCCGGCAGGCTTACTGCCTCGGGCGGTGCCGCCGGCGTGGGCTGGGGCCGGGTCAGCATGGGCGGCTGGCGCCAAGGGATGAACAGGTCTTCAATTCTACAGAGCTTCCCTTGTCATTTCAGCAGGTTAGCTGAGGGCTTGGCAGTTGCGCATGCCGCTGCCGCCTGTCAAGACCGTTGCAGCCACCGGGCCCGGCTGCAAGCATCCTCTGGCCAGGCGTGCCCGGTGGCGGCGGGAAGGATGATCTGCATGCGGATGCGAAGCCGGATCGGCGACGACCAGGTGGTGGAACTGGCCGAGATGTTCCGCCTGATGAGCGACCCGACCCGGCTGAAGATCATCCTGGCCTGTCTGGATGCGCCGGCGGCGGTGGGGGAGATGGCGGACCGGCTGGGCATTTCCGCCAGCCTGGTGTCCCACCATCTGCGGCTGCTGCGCGCGGCGCGGCTGTTGCAGGCCGAACGGCGCGGCCGGCAGGTGTTCTACGTGGTGGGGGATGAGCATATCCGATCCATGCTGTCGGACATGGTGGACCATGTTTCGGAGGAAGCGGCCGAGGAATAACCCGCCCTCACTTGTGGCCCCCGGCGGGCGCGACTATGGTCCGGCGACGCTGCCGCCGGTTCTCCGGGGGTGGCCCGTCGGTTGCGCGTGGCGTGGCGGCGGTTTTCTTTGGACGATCGGCGGACGCCGCTTGGGGACGGGACACGCGATGCAACGTGTGATCGGGCGCTGGAACAGGCTTTCGGGGGTGGCGATGGCCTCCCTGGCGGCACTGGCCTTCTGGATGGGCACCGCGGCGGCTGAGCCGATGACCGGCGCGCCGGTTGCCTGGGGCTTCGGCCTGCAGGAGGCTGGTGGCCTGCTGAAGGAACGCATCCACGACTTCAATTCGCTGGTGCTGTGGATCATCATCGCCATCACCATCTTCGTCTTCATCCTGCTGGCGCTGGTGGTGGTGAAGTTCAACGCCCGGGCCAACCCGGTGCCGTCGAAGACCAGCCACCACACCGGGCTTGAGATTGCCTGGACGGTGCTGCCGGTGCTGATCCTGGTGGTGATCGCCATTCCGTCCTTCCGGCTGGTCTACTATGAGGACCGGGCGCGCGAGGCCGACCTGACGATCAACGTGCAGGGCCGCCAGTGGTACTGGCACTATGAATATCCCGACCAGGGTGGCTTCGCCTTCGACAGCCGGATGATCCCGGCCGAGGAGATCAACCTGGCCGCCGGGCAGCTGCGCAACCTGAGCGTGGATGAGCCGCTGGTGGTGCCGGTGGGTGCCACGGTGCGGGTGCTGACCACGGGGCAGGACGTGATCCACAGCTTCTTCATCCCGTCGCTGGGCGTGCAGAAGTACACCATTCCGGGCCGTGCGCTGGAAACCTGGTTCCGCGCCGACCGCGAGGGCGTGTTCTACGGCCAGTGCAACCAGATCTGCGGCACCAACCACGCCTACATGCCCATCGCCGTGCGGGCGGTGCCGCGTGAGCAGTTCAATGCCTGGGTCGAGGACGCGAAGAAGCGCTTCGCCGCCGCCGAAACATCCGCCCCCGTTGCCGTTGCGGAAACGCCGGCCGCCTCCACCTTGCAGATCGCGGAGGCCCGCCGGTAACCCCGGCGGACCCCCTGGCAGCAACAGAACGACCGGAAGCACACCATGGCGCACGCGACCGACGCGCATCACGGCCACGACGACCACCACGGCGATCACGCGCCTGGTTTCGTGGCGCGGTGGTTCTTCTCCACCAACCATAAGGATATCGGGACGCTCTACCTGATATTCTCGATCTTCGCCTCGCTGATCGGCGCCGGCATTTCCGTGCTGATGCGCATGGAATTGCAGCAGCCGGGCCTGCAGTACTTCTCCGACGGGCAGATGTGGAACAGCATGATCAGCGCCCACGGCCTGATCATGGTGTTCTTCGTGGTCATGCCGGCCCTGATCGGCGGCTTCGGCAACT
>CANBXZ010000079.1 GCA_947373495.1 Acetobacteraceae bacterium | reverse complement strand
ATGCACGTCGCCTTTGGCGTGCATGCCCCGCTGGGCATGGACGTGATGAACATGCTGATGGAACGCGCGCTGTATGAACCGCTGTTCCGCCAGCCGCTGCCCCGGCAGGATGGCAGCGCCGCCGCCCGCTTCGCGCTGACCACCCGCGCCGGGCAACTGGGCCAGAAGCTGGCGGAACTGGCGCGCGACCCCAAGGTGATGGAGGTGCTGGAAGGCTTCGTCGCCGGCTATCGCTTCCAGCGCGGCGGGGTGGATGTGCTGGCAGCGCGCGGCCTGGCCGGCGCCAATGCCGGCGCGGCGGATGCCGAGGCGCCCACCTTCCGGGTGCTGGCGCCTGGGCTGAAGCCGGTGCGGCGCGGCGCCGAATGGGCGCTGAAGACCGCGACCGGCACCCTGCCGCTGGCCGCCACCGAAGCCGAGGCCGCCGCCTGGCTGCTGGCCCGCCCGGATGTGGCCGAGGCCGAGTTGCGCCAGGCCCACCCGGCGGTGGATGCCGCTGCGCTGCTGGGGCGGCTGCTGGGCGCCGGCCTGCTGGTGGTGGCATGAAGCGCCCGGCCCTGGGCGCCACCCTGACATTTGGCGCCGCCGTGACCAGGGGCGTCACCACGACTCTGGGCGCCGCCCTGGCCTTGGGCGCCGCCCTGCTGGCGCTGGCCGCGAACCTGGCCCCGGCGCTGGCCCAGCCCGTGGCGCCATCCGCCCCTGCATCCGCCCCGGCCGCCCCCATCCCCGCCTTCGACTGCATCGGTGCCGAGCACCTGGAGGATGACGCCTTCGCCATTCCCTTCGCCCGCGCCGCCGACGGGCTGGCCCCGGCGGCGGCCGGCCCGCTGGAAGCCCTGCTGGCCCGCGCCCGGCAGGAAGCCGAACGCCCCTTGTGCATCCTGGGCCATGCCGGCCCGCAGGAAGGCGGCGCCGCCACCAATGCCCGGCTGGCGGCACGTCGCGCCGGCGTGGTGGC
Organism: Acetobacteraceae bacterium; assembly: GCA_947373495.1. Classification (GTDB taxonomy): domain Bacteria; phylum Pseudomonadota; class Alphaproteobacteria; order Acetobacterales; family Acetobacteraceae; genus CAIMOR01. Next base: position 13,507 of record CANBXZ010000079.1, on the reverse strand, counting down.
GGACTACCTGGCCCGCCAGGGCCTGCCGCGCGACAGGTTGCGCGCCGAGGTGCGGGTGGCCGCCTTCGCCCGCGGCACCGGCATTCCCGCCGGGCGCAGCGTGACCGTGGTGCTGCTGCCCGCGCCATGACCCGCCAGAGCCAGCACCAGCGCCGCCAAAGCCGGAGAAGCCCATGCCGCGCCTGATCCTCGCCGCGCTGCTGCTGGCCCTGGCCACCGCCTGGCCTGTCGCGGCCCAGGAAGCCGCCCCGGCGCGGGAAGCCGTGGTGGCCAACGACACCGAACGGCTGATGAGCGAGATCTACCTCTACCTCGTCGGTGCCGCCGAGCCGGGGCGCGACCGGCTGGGCAGCGCCGTGCTGCCGCCGCGCGCCAGCCTGCGCATCGCCCTGCCGCGCAACGCGGCCTGCGGCTGGGAGGTGAAGGTGCTGTTCGACGACGGCATCGAGGAACGCCGCCGGCTGGACGTGTGCCGCACCGCCCGCGTGGCCTTCACCGACAGTGGTCCGCGCCGCGACCTGGTGGTGGCCAATGACAGCGATGCCGAGCTGCGCGAGCTTTACCTGTGGCCCAGTGCCAATGCCCGCCCTGGCGACCAGGGCCGGGACCGGCTGGGCGCCCGCACCGTGCCGCCGGGGGAAAGCCTGCCGCTGCGGCTGCGCGGCAGCGCCGAATGCCTGTTCGACCTGCGCGCCGTCTTCGCCGACCTCAGCGAGGAAAAGCGCCAGCGCCTGGACCTGTGCCGCAGCCCCCGGCTCGGCTTCGGCGACCCCAGCCTGCCGGTACGCGCCGCCACGGTGAGCAATCGCAGCCGCTTCGTGGTGCGGGAACTGTATGTCCGCGGCATGGGCCAGGAAGCCTGGGGCGCCGACCGGCTGGGTGCCGCGACGCTGGAGGCACGGGCCGAGGTCGCGCTGCGCATCCGCTCGCGGGATTGCCGCTACGACCTGCGCGCGGTGTACGAAAACGACCGCGAGGAGACGCAGCCGGGCCTGGACCTGTGCCGCGACCAGGCGGTGGAGTTGGCCGGCCCGGCGCCGGCGGTGCCCGGGGAGTTGCGCCGGGTGCTGGTGGTGAACGGCTACCATCGCACCGTCAGCCAGCTCTACCTCATCACGCCCGACCCCGACGATTGGGGCGAGGACCAGTTGGGCGATGCGGTGCTGGCCCCCGGTGCCCGGCAGGAGGTGAGCATCACCAGCGGCTGTCTGGCCGACCTGCGCGTGGTGTTCGACACCGATGCGGCCGAGGAACGCCGCGGCATCGACCTCTGCGCCACCACCATGGTGCTGCTGCGGCCGGGCTGGACGCTGGCGGAACGGCTGGACGCCGAGGCCCCGGTGGTGGCGCCGCCCGGCGGCGGCCCGCTGGTGGGCGGGGTGCGGCTGCGCAACCGCTCCGCCCTGCCGATCGTGGAGTTGTATGTGGACCGCCCGGGCAGCCCGCAGGGCGCCGACCGGCTGGGCCGCAACGTGCTGGCCGCCGGCAGCGTGATGGACTTCGCCCCACCGACCGAACTGGGCCAGGGCGCGGACCGCTGCCGCGCCGACCTGACCGCGGTGTTCCGCGACGGCCGGGCGCTGCGCCTGCCGAACTTCGACCTGTGTTCCGGCGAGGAGGTTCCGCTGCAATGAAGGCGCTGCTGCTGGCCTGCTTGCTGCTGTTGGCGGCGCCGTTGGCCACGCCCGCCGGGGCGCAACCCCTGGTGCCGCCGGCCACCGTGCCCGAAGCCCTGCGCGGCACCTGGTATCGCGGTGAATGCGACCGGCCGGACCAGATGCTGCACCTGACCCCGCGCAGCGCCGCCCGGGTGCCGGAAAGCGGCAATGGCCGGCTGTATCGCTTCGGCGGCTTTCGCCCGCTGGGGGATTGGCTGCTGGGCGCCGCCGCCGGGCCCGATACGCCGCGGCTGCTGCTGCGCGGCGTGCGCGATGCGCTGGAGACCGCCGAGCCGGAAACCAAGCTGCGGGACGACCGGCTACCCGGCGACACGCCGCCGCTGGCCTGGCATCGCTGTGCGCAGCAGCCCACCGGGCTGGCCTTGCTGCATGGCGAGGGCGTGGCCTTCCTGGCCGCGCTGGAGCAGTTGGAAGCCGCCTGTGCCGGGGCGGTGCCGGGTTGCCTGGAAGCGTTGCGCCGCCAGGCCGATGTCAGCGACGACGGCCTGCTGAGCCCGGCGGAACTGGCCCGGCTGCTGCGCGGTGCCGGCTGGGCGCTGGCGGTGCTGCGCGGCGCCGACGCCCGGGCGCTGCTGGCCGCCGCCCCGCGCGCCGCCGAGCAGGCCCGCGCCCAGGCCCGCCTGCTGGTGGACAGCCTGGACTACGACGGTGACGGCCGGATTTCGGTCACCGAGCTGGCGCAGGACCGGCTGCGCTTCGGCCTTGCCCTCGGCAATGCCGCCGGCGGTCCGATGCCGCTGGAGACGCTGCGGCCGCTGCTGGAGCGGTAGGGCCTGGCTGCCTGCAATGCGCGGGCCCAGCGCCGTGCCGCAGGCGCGCGGTTGGCATGGCCGGAGCGTGGGCGGTTCAAGCGGAAACGCCCCTGCGCCAAGCCCGCCCTATTCCGCCGCCACCTGCTTGGCCGGCAGCGTTCCGGGCTTGCGGATGCGCAGCCGGCGGATGCGGCGCGGGTCGGCTTCCAGCACGCGGAATTCCAGGCCGGAGGGGTGGCTGACCAACTCCCCCTTCGCCGGCACCCGGCCGGCCAGGGTGAAGACCAGGCCGCCGACGGTGTCGATATCGGCGGCGCGCTCCTCCTCGCTCAACACCGGGCCGAGCAGCGCCTCGAAGTCCTCGACCGGGGTGCGGGCGTCCAGCTCTATCGTGCCGTCCGGCTTTTCCACCATCTGCGGCGGGCCCGGTTCGTCATGCTCGTCGGCAATGTCGCCAACGATGGTCTCGACCAGGTCCTCGATGGTGATGAGGCCATCGATGCCGCCGTATTCGTCCACCACCAGCGCCATGTGCATGCGCGCCTGGCGCATCTGCAGCAGCAGGTCCAGCACCGGCACGGCGGTGACGACGAACAGCGGCTTCCGCAATATCGCCTTCAGGTCGAAGCTGCCCTCGCGGCCGATGCTGGCGAACACGTCCTTGATGTGGACCATGCCCACCATGTCGTCCAACTGGCCGCTGTAGATCGGGTAGCGGCTATGGCCTTCGCGCTGGATCAGCTGGGTAGCCTGTTCCAGGGTGAAGTCCTGCGGCATGGCCACGATGTCGGCGCGCGGCACCATCACGTCGTAGGCGGTCTTGCCGCGCAGCTTCAGCACATTGCCCAGCAGCGCGCGTTCCTGGTCGTCCAGGCCGGAGGCATCGCCCAGCGCCGCGCCGGCGCGCAACGGGCCGTCCGGCTCCTCGATCAACTCCTCCATGCGGTCGCGGACGCTCTCGGCCTCACGCCGGCGCATCAGCCCCTGCAGGCGCCACAGCAGGCGGCCGCGTTCGGCGGAACTGCTCATGCCGCCAGCCGCCCGAGCGGGTTCTTCCACGGGTTGGGCAGGCCCAGCCGGCCGAGGATGCGTGCCTCGGCGCGTTCCATCAGCCGGGCCTCGCCGGCCAGCAGGTGGTCGTGGCCCAGCAGGTGCAGGGTGCCATGCGCGACCAGATGGGCGAAATGCGCCTCGGCCCGCTTGCCGCCGGCCAGCGCCTCGCGCCGTACCACGCCGAGCGCCAGGGCGATGTCGCCCAGATGGTCGCCCATCTCGTTCGGGAAGCTCAGCACGTTGGTGGGCTTTTCCTTGCCGCGATGCTCGCCGTTCAACCGCTTCAACGCGCGGTCGTCGGTCAGCAGCACCGTCACGGCGCCTTCGTAGCCCTCGGCCGCCAGGGTGGCGGCGACAACACGGCGGGCCAGGGCTTCGGCCCGCGGCAGCAACCGACGCCAACCGGCATCGGCGATGATGACTTCAGTCCCGCCGGTCGGGGGCGACCATGCCTCCATCCCGTCGGGACGACTACTTCCCGGTTCCATCTGGGTCCTTCTTCCGCTGCCGGGCCGCATCCGCGCGGCCATAGGCAGAAACAATCCGCGCAACCAGCGGGTGTCTTACCACATCCCGTTCGTCAAATCGCGTTACAGCAATGCCCTGCACCCCTTCCAGCACCTTCAACGCGTCCACCAGCCCGCTGGGCTGGTGCGGCGGCAGGTCCACCTGGGTCGGGTCGCCGGTGATGACCATGCGGCTGCCCTCGCCCATCCGGGTCAGGAACATCTTGATCTGTGCGGGCGTGGTGTTCTGGGCTTCGTCCAGGATGCAGTAGGAATGCGCCAGGGTGCGGCCGCGCATGAAGGCCAGGGGGGCGATCTCGATCTCGCCGCGCTCGATCCGCTTGGCCACCTGGTCGGCGGCCATCATGTCGTTCAAGGCGTCGTAGAGCGGGCGGAGATAGGGGTCCACCTTCTCCTTCATGTCGCCGGGCAGGAAGCCCAGGCGCTCCCCGGCCTCCACCGCCGGGCGGGACAGCACGATGCGGTCGACCCGGCCGGCCAGCAGCAGCGCCACGCCCTGGGCCACCGCCAGGTAGGTCTTGCCGGTGCCGGCGGGGCCGATGCCGAACACCATGTCGGCGCGGGCCAGCGTATCCATGTAGGCGGCCTGGGCCGGGCTGCGCGGCGCGATCACCCCCTTGCGGGTGCGGATCTGCGGAATGTCCTGCAACGGCAGGCGCGGGTCGTTGCCGGCCTCGCCTTCCGCCATGCGCAGCGCCGCATCCACCTCGGCGCCGGCCACCTTCTGGCCGACCTCCAGCTGTTTCCACAGTGCCCGCAGCGCCGCCTCGGCCATCTCCACCCGTTCCGCCGGGCCGGTGATGGTCAGCTTGTTGCCGCGGTCGGCGCAGCGAACCCCCAGCCACTGCTCCACCTTCACCAGATGGCGATTGAAGTCGCCATACAGCAGCGGAAGCCGGGCCTTGTCGTCGAACAGCAGCGTCACGCTGCGGGGATCGGCGGCGGTGCCGGCGGCGGGGCTGCGCTCCGGCTGGAGCGCAAGGCTGGCGGTGGTCAAACGGGCGCTGGCTCCTGGGCGGCTGGTGTGAGGTGGGACTGCCCGGCCCCGGCTACCAGCATGCCGGAGAGGGAGTTCGGCTGCGTCCCCACCACCCGCACCGGGGCGATCCGGCCGATCAGGCTGGCGGGGCCGAGCAGATGGATGGGCTGCAGCCAGGGGGTGCGGCCGGCGACCTGGCCGGGGTGGCGCCCGGGGCCGGTGAACAGCACCTCCATGGTCATGCCGATGCGGGACCGGTTGAACGCCTGCTGCTGGTCCCGCAGCAGCGCCTGGATCTCGGCCAGGCGTTCATCCCGCAGCGCCTCCGCCACCTGCAGCGGCGCGCCGGCGGCGGGGGTGCCCGGGCGGGCGGAGTACTTGAAGCTGTAGGCCATGGCGAAGCCAACATCCCGGATCAGCGCCAGGGTCGCGGCATGGTCCGCCGCCGTCTCGCCGGGGTGGCCGACGATGAAATCCGAGGACAGCGCCAGCCCGGGCTGCGCCGCCCGCAGCCGGTCGACGATGCGGCGGAAGGCATCCGCGGTGTGGCCACGGTTCATCGCCGCCAGCATGCGGTCGCTGCCGGACTGCACCGGCAGGTGCAGCAGCGGCATCAGTTGCGGCAACTCGGCATGCGCGGCCACCAGGTCGTCGTCCATGTCCCGCGGGTGGCTGGTGGTGTAGCGCAGCCGGTCCAGCCCGGGGATCTCCGCCAGCGTCCGCAGCAACCGGGCCAGGCCGACCGGCCCGTTGTCGCCCTCGCCATGATAGGCGTTGACGTTCTGGCCCAGCACGGAAATCTCCCGCGTGCCCAGCGCCACCAGGCGACGCGCCTCGGCCAGCACGGCGGCGACGGGGCGGGAGTATTCCGAGCCGCGGGTATAGGGCACCACGCAGAAGGAACAGAACTTGTCGCAGCCTTCCTGGATGGTCAGGAAGGCGGCAATGCCCTGGCCCTGGGTGGCTTCGGGCAGGTGGTCGAACTTGCTTTCCACCGGGAAGTCGGTTTCCAGCAGCTTGTTGCCGCCGGGCGCCCCGGTCTGCGGGTTGGCGGGCAGCGCCCCGGCGCGGGCGACGCGGGCCACCAGCTCCGGCAGGCGATGATAGCTCTGCGGCCCCAGCACGATATCCACCCAGGGCGCGCGGGCGGTGATCTCGGCGCCCTCGGCCTGGGCGACGCAGCCGGCCACGGCCAGGGTAAGCTGTTCGCCGCGCGCCGCCTTTTCCTGCTTCAGGTTGCGTAGGCGGCCGAGTTCCGAGAACACCTTCTCGGCGGCCTTTTCCCGGATGTGGCAGGTGTTGAGGATGACCATGTCCGCCAGCGCCACGTCGTCGGTGGGGGCGTAGCCCAGCGGAGCCAGCACATCGGCCATGCGGTCGCTGTCATAGACGTTCATCTGGCAGCCATAGGTGCGGATATGCACGCGCCGCTTCGGCTGGCTGGGGGGTGTCGTCATCGCAGGCTCCGCCGCCCGGCCAGGACAAGGCCGGGAATGCCGGCGCCAATGCGCGCCGGAACGGGCGGGGTCAAGCGTGGGGTGGGCTTCAGCGCCACCAACGCGGAACGGGAGCGATTCGGGCCATGCGGCCAGCCTCGCGGATGCCGGCCCACCGGGTCAAGCGTGGTGAGATGACAGCGCCGTGGCAGGCATGGCGCGCGGCCGGGCCGGGCGGTTCTGCCGCAGGTCGGCGGCGCCGGCGCTGACCAGCTTGCCGCATTCCCGCGCCATCGCCTTGCGGTCCGGCATCTCCGCCGGGGCGAAGGGCTGGTGCATCAGCACGGTGGCGCGGCTGGTGCCGTGGCGCAGCAGCCACCAGGCGTGGCTGCCCAGTTCCATGTCGCCATACCAGGCGAACAGCGGGCGGTCGCGCCGCCGCGCCGGCAGCCCGCCCACCCGGTCATACACCACCGAGACCGGCTGCACCTGCCGGGCTTCCCGCGCCACGCCCAGGAAGGCGCTGCGGAACGGCAGCACCCGGGTGCCGTCGTTGCTGGTGCCTTCGGGGAACAGGATCAGGCTGTCGCCTGCCTGCATCAACGACTTCATCGCATCCGCTTCCCGCCCCGTGGTGCCGCGGTTGCGGCTGACGAAGATGGTGCGGCCAACCCGGGCGATGAGGTTGACCAGCGGGTAGCCATTCACCTCCGCCTTGGCGACGAAGCGGGCTTCCAGCACGCCGCCCAGCACCAGGATATCCAGCCAGGAGGCATGGTTGCCGACATACAGCACCGGCCGGTCGTGGCAGATCTCCCCCACCACCTGCACCTGCAGGCCGATCAGCCGGCACAGCGTGGCGTGGTACAGCTTGGGAAACCGCGCCTTGGCCCGCCCCGGCAGCAGCAGCAGCACCGCCTGCACCGGCAGCGAGGCCAGGGTCCACAGCAGCACCAGCACCAGCCGCCGCACCGCGCGCAGCCGGCCGCCCAGCGGGCGGTCGACGAAAACCCGGCCCAGTCCGGCTTCCGGCAGCTTGCGGCTGAAGCTCAACGGGCCATTGCGGCGCAGGCGGCGCGGTTCCGGGCTATCCGGCGGTGTGGGTTCGGCAGCTTCCATGCCCGTGCGGTAGCGCGCCCGCGCCGCCAGGGCAATGATACCGAGCGCCCGAAGGATGAACCTTCGTGCGCCTCGATCGCCGGGCGGGCCGCAGGTCTGACCGTCGTGTGGTTGGTATGGTGGCCGGGCGGAAACGGGATGACAGGTTGACGCCCAGCCCCCGCCGCGGCCACACCCGGCAGACCGATACGGCGCGCGGCGTGCCGCATTGGGCGCGGCCGGCCTGATGCCTTACTTCCACTCGGCCCGCCGTGTGGCTATTTCGATGCGGCAGGCCGCCCGCCTCTCCCACGTGGTCCGCTGCGTACCTCTCCCACGCGGCCCGCCGCGATGCCTAAGGAAGCCTGATGCGCCTGACCATCCTCGGTGCCGGCCCGGTCGGCCTGGCCTCGGCCGCCCTGGCGGCATCGCGTGGCCATGGCGTTACCCTGTGGTCGCCGCGCGGCGGGGGCACCCGCGGCATCCTCGACGCCGTGCTGGCCGAAGGCCAGGTGAGTGGCCGCTTTCCGGTGCGTGTCGCCGCCGACCTCGGCCGCGCCCTGGCCGATGCCGAGGTGCTGTTGCTGGCGGTGCCAGGCCATGCCCAGGGCCAGGTGATGCGCCGCATCGCCGCCGTGGTGCAGGGCGCACCCACCGTGCTGGTGGCGCCGGCCACCTCGCTTTCCCCGCTGTTGCTGGACCGCCTGCTGGTGGCGCGCGGCATCCGCGCTCCGATCGGCGCCCTGGCTGCCCCGCCGGTCACCGCGCGGCGCATCGGCGGCGACCGGGTCTGGGTAGGGGCGGTGCGGCGGCGGTTGTGGCTGGGCGCGGTGCCGGCCGCCGCCACCGCCCGGCTGGCACCGCTGGTGGAGGCGCTGTTCGGCATTCCCACCACGCCGCTGGCCGATGCGCTGGCCGCGGCGCTGGCCGACCTGATGCCGCTGCTGCATGCCGCTCAGGCGCTGGCCCCGGCCCCCGGCGGCAGCGCCGACCCGGCGGCGCTGGGCCGGCTGCTGGCGGCGCTGACCGCGGAACGGGATGCGCTGGCCGCCGCCTTCGGGCATCGCCTGCCGACTGTCGACAGCTTCCTGGAGGAGTTGGGCGGCCTGGCCGCGCCCGACCCCGAACGCGCCCTGGCCGAAGCCCCGCATGCGCTGAGCTTCCTGCTGGCGCTGGGCCGCGCCACCCAGGTGCCGATGCCGGTGGCGGAGGCGACGCTGACCCTGCTGGAGGTGTTGAGCGGCCGCCCGCTGCGCGGCAACGCCATTCTGGCCGAACTGGACCCGAAGACCCTGGCGCGGCAACTGCTGAAGGGCGCCGCCGCCTGAAGCCACCCCGTGCCGCGAAAGGCCGGGACTACTCCTCGGTGTCCGAACTCCAGCCGACCCGGCGTTCATAGTGCTTGGAATACTTGGCGTTGATCAGGTCGGTCTTGACCACGATGCAGACATCCGTGGTGTTGAACTGTTCATCCAGCACCGCGCCATCGCCGATGAAGCCGCCCAGCCGCAGGTAGCCCTTCACCAGCGGTGGCAGCTCGTTCAGCGCGCGGCCGGCATTCACCGCGTCCGGTGCCAGGCGGTCCATCGCCACATAGCGTTCCGGCAGCGCCCGCGGGCGGATCTCCGCCGGCGCCAGGTGGTTGCGCCACAGATAGGTCAACTGCGGCGCCAGCACGGCAAGGTCGGTGCCGGGCAGGCTGGCGCAGCCGAACATCAGGTCCACCCGGTGCAGCAGCACATAGGCGGCGATGCCGCGCCACAGCAGCTGCATGGTGCCGCGGGTACGGTATTCGGTGGCCACGCAGGACCGGCCGAGTTCCATGATCTCGCCGGGCAGGTTCACCAGGCTGGAGACATCGTATTCGGCCGAGGAATAGAACCGGCCGATCTTCGCCGCGGCGGCCCGGCGGATCAGCCGGTAGCACCCCACGATGGCTTCCGGCCCGGCGCCACGGTCGTGGTCCACCACCACCAGGTGGTCGGCCACGGCGTCATAGGCGTCCACGTCGCGCAGGCTGGCGGCGGTGGCGGCATCCGCCCGGGCGCCCATCTCGTCGTAGAACACCCGGTAGCGCAGCGCCTGCACCGCATCCAGCTCCGCCGCCGAGGTGGCGAGGCGGACGCCGAGGTTGTTCGACCGCAACTCGGCGAACGCGGCATCGGTCGCGGCAGGCAGGGCGGCGGGGGTGGCGCTCATGCGCTGGGTTCCCGTTGGCGGCGGCGCGGTGCGCGGACTTCCGGCTTGGCTTCGGGGAATTTGCGGCCGAACAATTCCAGCCGGTGCCCGACCAGCTGGAAGCCGAGCCGGGCGGCGATTTCCTGGGCCAGGGCCTCATGCCGCGGGTCGGCGAACTCGGTCACCCGGCCGGTCTCGATGTCGATCAGGTGGTGGTGGTGCTGGCCATGCTCGGCCGGCTCATAGCGGGCGCGGCCACCGCCGAAGTCATGCCGCTCCAGAATGCCCTTTTCCTCCAGCAGCCGCACGGTGCGGTAGACGGTGGCGATGGAGATGCGGGCGTCATGCATCACCGCGCGGCGATACAGTTCCTCCACATCGGGGTGGTCTTCGGCTTCGGACAGCACGCGCGCGATCAGCCGGCGTTGGCCGGTCATCTTCAGCCCGCGCTCCACGCACAGGCGTTCGATGCGGGTCGGGTCCTGGGTGGCCGTGGGCGCGCTGGTCTGCATGCAGGGGGCGCAAGCTCTCCGGAAGGCGGGCCCGTTGCCCGCCCGTGATGTCGTTGGGGCGACCATAGCCGGCCTCGGGGCCGGCGGCCATCGCGGAGCGCAACCGTCACATGGCGGTACGGCGGGCACCCCGTTTCACCGGAGTGGCCCGCCAGGGCCAGAACCTGCTCCGACGGCTGCCCGCCGGGGCGGGCGGCGTTGGTTCAGGGGGTCTTGGCCGGCACCACGGCGGCGTCACGCCGCGGGCGGCCCGGCGGGCGGCCGCGCGGCTTGGTGCCCAGGCCGATCTTCTTGGCCAGCGAGGAACGATGCTTGGCATAGTCCGGCGCCACCATCGGGTAGTCGGAGGACAGGCCCCAACGTTCCCGGTACTGCTCCGGCGTCATGCTGTAGGAGGTTTGCAGATGCCGCTTCAGCATCTTCAGCTTCTTGCCGTCCTCCAGGCAGATCAGATAGCCCGGGGTGATCGACTTCTTGATCGGCACCGCCGGCTGCGGCCGCTCCGGTTCCGGCTTGACTTGCGGCGCACCAACATTCGACAGCGTGCGATAAACTTCCTGGATCAGGTGCGGCAGGTCGGTCAACGCCACGGGATTGTTGGAAACATGCGCTGCGACGATTTCAGCGGTCAGTCCCAACAGGTCGGCATTTGCAGATTGGTCGGCCATGGAAGACTGTGTCCCCTCGATTCGCGTCGTATATTGCCATCAAATCCCGTTTGGCAATGCGTGCAACTGATTTTTGAACAACCCATGGTGATTCTTGTGGATATGGAAGAACAGCAAACCGACCGGGACCTTGATATAACGGCCGAGACTTGCCCGATGACCTTTGTTCGTACCCGCCTGGCCCTGGACCGCATGGCGCCGGGACAACTGCTGCGGGTAAGGCTGCGCGGGGCCGAGCCCCGGTTGAACGTGCCGAAAACCGCGGCAGAACAGGGACATACGGTGCTTTCAACGCAGGACCAGGCGGATGGGACCACCCATGTACTGATCCGCAAGGTACAACCTTGAAGCAAGCCCGGGTGATGTTGTGCACTGCGAAGCAACAGCAGCGCACAGCATAGCGCGGCGCTTCAGCTTGCCGGCCAGCGCAGCACCAGCGCGTCCCGCCCCTGGCCGTAGTAATGCCGGCGCCGCCCCGCCGCGGTAAAGCCAAGCCCAGTATACAGCGCCAGTGCGGCGATGTTGTCGGCCGCCACTTCCAGGAACATCGTGCTGGCACCCTGGGCCAGCGCCCGGGTCAGCGCCGCCCGCAGCAGCACCGCGCCCAGGCCCTGCCGCCGGGCCGCCGGCGCCACGCCGATGGTCAGGATCTCGGCCTCATCCGCCGCCACCCGCGCCAGCACCAGGCCGGCCCCGGGCTGCCAGAAGCCATAGGCGCCGGGCATCTCCAGCATCAGCACCAGGGCATCGGCGCTCCAGGCTTCCTCGGGCGGGAAGGCGCTGGCATGCAGCGCCGCCAGGGCCGGGGCCTCGGCCGCCGTGGTGGGCTGGATCACGGCTGGCGCACCGCCGGCGGTTCCACGTACAGCGGCTGTGCGGCCAAGGGCGGCAATGCCCCGGCCAGGCGGCGCTGCGCCACCCGGGCCACCGCGGCCGCTTCCGGCAGGCGCGGCGCGGCCAGCAGCGCATTCGCGCCCCGCGCCGCCAGCCGGGCGGCCACCGGCAGCGCCGCATCCCCGGCCACGGCCACCGGGCCGGTGGGGCGGGGCAGGTCGGCTTCGGCCAGAACCTCGGGCGGCGCCAGCGCCACCAGGCTGCCGGCGGCGAAGCGTTCCAGCACCACCCGGCCGCGCCGATTGTCGATGGCGGTCCAAACCTCCCGCCCGGCGCGCTGTTCCGCCGGCACCGCCTCGGCCAGGGCTTCGCCGGTGGTCACGCCCACCACCGCCACGCCGGCGCCCAGCGCCAGCCCTTCCGCCAGCGCCAGCGCGGTGCGGATGCCGGTGAAGCCGCCCGGCCCCACCACGGCCGCCAGGGCGCCCAGCGCGGTGGCGGCCAGCCCGGCTTCGGCCAGCACCTCCGCCGCCATCGGCGGCAGCAGGGCGGCATGCCCGCGCGAGGCGTCCTGCCGGCGTTCGGCCAGCACCACCCCATTCAGCACCAGGGCAACGGAACAGCGGGCCAGCGCGGCATCAATGGCAAGGATCAGCATGGTTCATCCCTATCCCGTTGCGCGCCGCGCCGCCATGCTGGCGGCATGCTGCTGCCCGTGACCGAGGCCGATGGCCTGACCTTCGACATTCGCTATGCCACCGCCGACAACCTGGCGGGCCGGCCGATCTACCGCCGCCCCGTGGCGCTGCTGGTGCCGGAGGCGCGCGACAAGCTGTTCCGCGCCCGCGACCTGGCCGCGGCGCTGGGCTTCGGCCTGTGCATCTTCGATGCCTTCCGGCCGATCGAGGCGCAATGGGCGCTGTGGCATGCGGTGGAAGACAAGCGCTTCGTCAGCGACCCGCGCCGCGGTGGCGTTCACCCGCGCGGCGTGGCGGTGGACCTGACGCTGACCGAGGGCGGCGTGCCGCTGGAGATGGGCACCGGCTTCGACGCCATCTCCCCCTGGTCGGCGCATGGCAGCCTGGAGATTCCGCTGGCGGCGCAACGCCACCGCGCGCTGCTGCTGGGGCTGATGACCGCCGCCGGCTGGGACTGCTACCTGCTGGAGTGGTGGCACTACCAATTGTTCGAGCCGCGCCGCTACCCGGCGCTGACCGCCAGCGCGGTGCCGGATGGGCCGATGTAGGGCGTCGGCCTGCGCCTGCAGCGCGCGGGCTCCGCTGGTCGGCGGCTGCTGCGCTACAGCGCCAGTTCCACCATCACCGGCACGTGGTCGCTGGCCTTTTCCCAGCCGCGGGCGTCCTTCAGCACGTCGTGCCGCACCAGCTTGCCGGCCAGGTCGGGGCTGCACCACACATGGTCCAGCCGGCGGCCGCGGTCCGCCGCGCGCCAGTCCTTCGCCCGGTAGCTCCACCACGTGTACAGCTTCTGGTCGGCCGGGACGAAGTGGCGCAGCGCGTCGTGCCACTGGCCCGCCGCCATCCAGGCCGCCATCGCCGCGACTTCCACCGGGGTGTGGCTGACCACGTCCAGCAGCTGCTTGTGCGACCAGACGTCATGTTCCAGCGGGGCGATGTTCAGGTCCCCCACCATCACCCGGCGCGGCGCGGTGGCGCGGGTGGCGGACCAGGCGGTGGCCTCGGCGACGAAGTCCAGCTTGTGGGCGAACTTCTCGTTCACCGTGCGGTCGGCCACGTCGCCGCCGGCGGGCACGTAGAAATCATGCAGCTC
>CANBXZ010000078.1 GCA_947373495.1 Acetobacteraceae bacterium | reverse complement strand
GAGCAGGCCCGACAGGGTCTGCCCCGCCGCGCCGGTTTCCTGGTTGCGGGCGCCTTCCAGCATGGCATCCGCCGCCGCTGCCGCGCGGGACTGGGTGGCGGCGCCGAAGCGCAGGATGCTGGCCGGGTCACCCAGGTCGATCTGCCGGGCCAGGGCCTGGATCTCCTCGGGGGCGGCGGTGCTGGCGGGAAGCTGCTCGCTCACGCGAAACCCTCCTGTTTCAATCGATCAGCCAGGACTTTGACCTGGATCTCAAGGGCTTCGCTTTCCTCGCGCCGCACCTTGTCGCGCAGTTCGGTGGCGGTGCGGGCCAGGTCGTCCAGCAGCGGCGCCAGCGTGGCCGGCGGCGTGGCGCCGGCCTGCAGGCGGGCGGTGATGCGTTCCAGCCCGTCCAGGTGCACCGCCAGGAAGCGGCGCGCCAGGGGCAGGCGTTCCGGCCGGGCGACCAGGTCTTCCAGCACGCCGGTCATCGCCTCGGCGGTGGCCAGCAGGTGGCTGTCCTGGCGCCAGCGGGCGGCGTCCAGGATGCGGTCCAGCCGGGCGCGGGCTGCCTCGATCGGGCCGGGTGGTGGTGGCGGCGCGGGCGGTGGGGGCGGCGGCGCCAGCTCGGGGATTTCGGCGTAGAGCAAGCGGGTGCCGAGCAGCGCCAGCCCGGCCATCACCAGCGGCATGGGAAACGCCAGCCGCGCCGCCAGCCCGGCCGCCAGCCCGGTGCCCACCGCCATCAGCCAGCCGGCCCGGCGCGCATCGCCCTGCCGGCCGCGGCGCATCTGCCGCACCGCCAGCGCGGTGAAGCCCAAGCCCAGCAGGCAGCCGGTGACGCCGCGGGACTGCCCGGCCAGCGCGAACACCAGCGCCGCCGGCACCAGCGGCAACGCGAAGAACGGCAGCGCCAGCCCGCGGAAGCGCGCGCGCACGCCGATGCCGGCCTGCACCAGGGCCTGCAGCATCAACCCACCAGCCGGGCGAAGGCGCGCACCAGGGCAATGACCCCGGTGAGCCAGAGGCTGAGCATCAGCAAGGCGCCGCCGCCCACCCAGGTGAGGGGCGTGGCCAGCGGCACGGGGTTCGGACGGGGACGGATGACGTTGCGCCAGGGCATTGCGGACCGTTACATCGGCTTGGGGACGGCGCGGATCAAGCGCCTCCGTGTAACAACGCGCAACGGGAAGGAAGCGACCATGGAGCAGATAGCGGTGGTGGGCGCCGGGCTGATCGGCCGGGCCTGGGCCATGGTGTTCGCCCGTTCGGGCTGCACCGTGCGGCTGTGGGATGTGGTGCCGGGCGTGGCCGAGGCGGCGCTGGGGTTGATCGGGGAGCGGCTGGCGGACCTGCGCGCCGCCGGGCTCATCACCGAGGAACCGGCCACGGTGCTGGCGCGCATCAGCGCCGCCGCCACGCTGGCCGAATGCGTGGCGGGCGCCGTGCATGTGCAGGAAAACGGCCCGGAACGGCTGACCCCGAAGCAGGAGCTGTTCGCCGAGCTGGACCGGTTGTGCCCGCCGGATGTGGTGCTGGCGTCCTCCACCAGCGGCATTCCGGCCAGCGATTTCACCGGCAACCTGCGCGGCCGGTCCCGCTGCCTGGTGGCCCACCCGGTGAACCCGCCCTACCTGGTGCCGCTGGTGGAGATTGTCGGCGCCCCCTGGACCAGCCCGGAGGTGGTGGCCCGGACCCGCGCGCTGATGGACCGCGTGGGCCAGGTGCCGGTGGTGGCGCTGAAGGAAACCCGCGGCTTCGTGCTGAACCGGCTGCAGGCGGCGCTGGTGGCGGAAGCCTTCCGCCTGGTGCGCGACGGGGTGATGAGCGCCGCGGATGTGGACGCCTGCGTCAAGGATGGCCTGGGCCTGCGCTGGAGCTTCATGGGCCCGTTCGAGACGATCGACCTGAATGCCCCGGGCGGCGTGGCCGATTATTGCGACCGCTTCGGCCCGCTGATGGGCGCGATCACCGAGGAACAGGCGCCGTTCGGCTTCAACGGCCCGGCGGTGGTGGCGGTGACCGCGGCGCGGCGCGAGGCGCTGGCGGTGACGCGGATTGAGGAACGCAGCGCCTGGCGCGACCGCCGGTTGATGGCTTTGGTGGCGCATAAGCGCGGCCAGAGCGAAGGCTGACCCGAAAAGGTTGCCAGGACGTTCACGAAAACAGTTGCGGGTAACTAAAAGTTCCTTCTATGTTCTCGTCACTGAGATCGACGAGGGAATGCCCCGATGACCGAAGGCCTGTCTGCCCCGCACCTGGAGTTCGTGCGCTGCCCGCCGGGCTTCCGGCAAACGCGGCAAACCATGGTGCCGGCCGGGGCGCGGCCGTTCCGGCGGCCGGCGCCGCCGCTGCGGCTGGTGATTCCGCCGCGGCCGCAGCGGCCGGCCCGGCTGAGCCTTCGCATGCGGTTCCGGGAAGCCTGGCAGGCCGCCCTGCCGCATGGCCTGGGGCTCGGTCGTGGCTGGCGGTTGCATGCGCTGGGCGAAGGCCGGCACTGAGGCGGGGCCGCGTTGCCAGTGCCGCGCCATGGCGGCACACTCCCGCCCCGCAGCCGGGACCAACCCCGGCCAATCTGCGTGAGGAGCACGGCGCCATGAGCTATCCGAACACCCTGCTGCATATCAATGGTGAGTGGCGCGCCGCGCGCTCCGGCAAGACCATCGCGGTGCTGAACCCGGCCACCGAGGAAGTGATCGGCACCGTCGCCCACGCCGAGCGCGCCGACCTGGACGAGGCGCTGGCCGCCGCCGATGCCGGCTTCAAGGTGTGGAAGAAGGTCTCCGCCTTCGACCGCTACAAGATCATGCGCAAGGCCGCCGACCTGGTGCGCGCCCGCGCCGACATGATCGCCCCGCTGATGACCCAGGAGCAGGGCAAGCCGGTCGGCGAGGCGAAGATGGAGACGCTGGCCGCCGCCGACATCATCGACTGGTTCGCCGAGGAAGGCCGCCGCGCCTATGGCCGGGTGATCCCGGCCCGTGCCGAGGGCGTGTACCAGCTGGTCATCAAGGAGCCGATCGGCCCGGTGGCGGCGTTCACGCCGTGGAACTTCCCGATCAACCAGGTGGTGCGCAAGCTGTGCGGCGCGGTCGCCACCGGTTGCTCCATCATCGTCAAGGCGCCCGAGGAAACCCCGGCCAGCCCGGCCGAGCTGATCCGCTGCTTCCTGGACGCCGGCGTGCCGGCCAATGTCATCAGCCTGGTCTATGGCGTGCCGGCCGAGATCAGCGAATACCTCATCGCCCATCCCGTCATCCGCAAGGTGACCTTCACCGGCAGCACCCCGGTGGGCAAGCTGCTGGCCGGGCTGGCTGGCCAGCACATGAAGCGGGTGACCATGGAACTGGGCGGCCACGCCCCGGCCATCGTGTTCGACGACGCCGACATCAACGTGGCGGCCAAGACCCTGGCGGCGGCGAAGTTCCGCAATGCCGGCCAGGTCTGCGTCTCGCCCACGCGCTTCCTGGTGCAGGAAAGCAAGTTCGAGCAATTCGTCGAGACCTTCGTGGCCACGGCCCAGGCGGTGAAGGTGGGCAATGGCATGGAAGCCGGCGTGCAGATGGGCCCGCTGGCGCATGACCGCCGCATTCCCTGGGTGGAGGGCCTGATGGCCGACGCCCGCCAGCGCGGCGCCAAGGTGCATACCGGCGGCGAGCGCATCGGCAACAAGGGCTACTTCTACGAGCCGACGGTGCTGACCGGCGTCAGCAAGGACGCCCGCATGATGAACGAGGAGCCGTTCGGCCCGGTGGCCATGATCTCCCCGTTCAAGGACCTGGAGGAGGTGCTGACCGAGGCCAATCGGCTGCCCTACGGCCTGGCCAGCTATGCCTTCACCAAGTCCGCCAAGACCGCCAATGCGCTGGGCAACGGCATCGAGTCCGGCATGGTCACCATCAACCACCTGGGCCTGGCGCTGCCGGAAGTGCCGTTCGGCGGCATGAAGGACAGTGGCTATGGCAGCGAAGGTGGTTCGGAGGCGATCGAGGCCTACCTGAACACCAAGTTCGTCACCCAGGCCGGGATCTGAGGCCGCAAGGCGGGGGCTTCGGCCCCCGCCGCTACGGCAGCCGGCCCGCCGCGAAGGCGATGCCGTGCTGCAGGCTGGTGGCAATGCGCTCGGCGCGTTCCACCACCAGCGCGGCGGCCGCGGGCGGCAGTTCCGCCCGTGCCGTTGCCGCCCACAATTCCAGCCAGCGGGCGAAATGCGCCGGCTCCAGCCCCAGCGGCAGGTGCGCGGCCATCGGGTTGCCCTGGTAGCTGCGCGTGCCCAGCGCCACGTTGGACCAGAAGGCGCTGATGCGGCCGATATGGTGTTCCCAGTCCTGCACCCGGGCGAACACCGTGCCCAGCAACGGGTCCTGCCGCGCCGCCGTGTAGAAGGCGCGAACCTGGTGTTCCAGCAGGGCGGGGGTCAGTTCCATGCCGCCTGGGTGCGCCCGGCCGGGGGCGGGCGTCAATGCCCAGGCCATTGCCGCAAGGACCGCGGGGGTTTCTACTGCCACGGCGCAGCCAGGGGATAGCGCCGATGACCGACGTGCAGGCCGAAGTTTCCGCAGCCAAGGTGCGCGAGCACATCGAGCACATCACCACCCAAATTCCGTCCCGGCTCGCCGGCAGCGTGAACGCCCGGCGCATGGCCGAATACAGCCGCGACGCCCTGCTGGCCGAGGGCATCGTCGCCCAGGTGACCGAGATGCCCGGCCTGGTCAGCTTCCCGGACAAGGGCGAGTTGCTGGTGCAATGGCCGCGCGAGGTGGCGATAGAGGCCAATACGCTCGGCCATTCGGTGCCGACGCTGGCGGATGGCATCAGCGCCGAGGTGATCGACGTGCGTTCCGGCGACTTCGCGGCCTATGAAGGCCAGGACGCCACCGGCAAGATCACGCTCAGCGAGCTGTCCTACCACCCGGCGCGGCATGAAAAGCAGCGCATCGCCGGCATCATGGGCAGTGTTGGCTGCATCATGATGAACTGGGGGCACGACACCAACACCGCGGTGCCCTTCGGCAGCGTCAAGCCGGCCTGGGGCAACCCGACGCCGGAACAGTTCAGGACCGAGATGCCGACGCTGCCCTGCGTCGGCATCGCCCGTACCGCCGGGCTGCAACTGCGGGAGATGATCCAGGCCGGGCCGGTGCGGGTACGCATGCGCGCCAATGTGGAAAACGGCTGGAAGCCGGTGCAGATCACCACCGGCGAGATCAAGGGCCAGACCGACGACTTCGTGGTGGTGGGCGGCCACCAGGACAGTTGGCCGGGGCCGCAGGCCACCGACAATGCCGCGGGCAATGCCTGCATCATGGAACTGGCGCGGGTGTTCAACCAGCACCGGGACAAGCTGCGCCGCGGCCTGGTGCTGGGCTTCTGGACCGCGCATGAGACCGGCACGATGATCGGTTCGTCCGCCTTCGTGGACCGCAACTGGGACCGGCTGCGCGAACACGCCGTGGCCTACCTGCAGATCGACCAGCCCGGCTGCATCGGCTGGACCCGCTGGTCCACCGGCAGCAACGTGGAACTGAAGCGCTTCCACCAGGATGTGGAGGGCAAGGTACTGGGCAATCGCCCCCGCAACTGGCGCCGCGCGGTGAAGACCGGGGACAGCAGCTTCTTCGGCCTGGGCGTGCCGATGCTGGCCGGCAACGGCGCCTATACGGATGAGGAACTGAAGCACACCGCCATGGCCACGCTGGGCTGGTGGCACCACAGCATCGAGAACACGATCGACAAGCTGGACTGGGCGGAGATGCAGACCTCCCTGCAGGTCTATGCCGGCTGGTTGTGGGAGCTGTGTACCGCGCCGATCCTGCCCTATGAGTTCGTCAGCGTGGCCGACCAGTTCATCGAACGCCTGGGCGGGCTGGCGCAGCAGGGCGAGAGCATCGGCCTGGCCGGCGCCCTGGCGCGGGCGGAGGCGTTCAAGCTGGCGGCGCAGCGGCTGGACGCCAGTGCCAACGCCTGGCGGGCGAAATACGCCGACGGCAGCGTGACGGATGACGCCCCGGCGGCAGCCTTCAACGCCGCGTTCAAGAAGCTGTCGCGCACGCTGGTGCCGCTGGCCAGCACCGCCAAGGGCACCTACAGCCACGACCCCTATGGCTATGGCCCGCAAGGCACCATGATTCCGGCGCTGTTCGAGGTGCCGAAGCTGGCCAAGCTGGAACAGGGCGAGCAGCGCTGGATGCTGGAAGTGCAGTTGATCCGCGAGCGCAATCGCATCGCCGATGCGCTGGGCGATTGCAGCGCGCTGGTGGAAGCCACGCTGGCCAAGGTCTGAACGCGGCGCGGCCGGGGCTGCCGCGCCGGATCGTGGTCGTCTCCGCCGGCAACGCCCAAGGTCCGGCCGTTCGCAGCCTCGGCCTCAGGCGACCACGCCCTGGCCGCGGTCCAGCATCTCCAGCACGGCGGCCGCGGCGGCTTCGCTCGGCAGCCCTTCCGGGGGGCGCAACTGGCCCATCACCTGGCGGAAGCCTTCGCGCTGGGCCTCGGCCGCCGCCGGGTCCCGCAGCAGCGGCAGCAGCGCCGCCGCCAACTCGCGCGGGTTGCAGTGTTCCAGCAGCAGTTCCGGCGCGATGGCGCGTTCCGCCAGCAGGTTGACGATGGACACGAACGGCACCTGGATCAGCCGGCGGATGATGGCCGAGGTGATCGGGTTCAGCCGGTAGCCGACCACATGCGGCACCCCGGCCAGCGCCACCTCCAGCGAGGAGGTGCCGGATTTGATCAGCCCGGCGGCGGCGGCGGCATAGGCGTCGTGCTTCTCCGCGGTGGTGCTGACGAGGATGGGCGGCACCGGCCAGTCCCGGGTGCCGGCGCGCACCGCTTCCGCCACCGCGCCGGCCAGCGGCACCACCGGGCGAATGCCGGGCACCTCGGCCGCCACCAGGCGCAGCGCCTCGCCGAAAATGCCCAGCAGGCGGGAGATTTCGCCGCGCCGGCTGCCCGGCATCACCAGCACCACCGGTTCGTCGGCGCGCAGGCCATGGCTGGCGCGGAAGCGGGCGGCGTCGCCCGTGTCGGCGCCGCCTTCCAGCACCGGGTGGCCGACGAAGCGCACCGCCATGCCGTGCTTTTCGAAGAACACCGGCTCGAACGGCAGCAGGGCCAGCACCTCGTCCACCCGGCGCTTCAGCTTTTCCACCCGGCCCGGCCGCCAGGCCCAGAGCTGCGGTGCCACGTAGTGCACCACCTTCACCCCGCTGGGCTTCACCCGCTCGGCCAGGCGCAGGGTGAAGCCGGGGGCGTCGATGGTCACCAGCACGGCGGGCTTGCGGGCCAGGATATCGGCCTCGGCCATGGCCATCAGGCGTTTCAGCCGGCGCAGCCGGGGCAGCACCTCCAGAAAGCCCATCAGCGCCAGCTCATGCATCGGGAACAGGCTGGCCAGCCCTTGCTCGGCCATGCGGTCACCGCCGACGCCGGCGAATTCAAGTTCGGGCCGGCGTCGCTGCAGCGCCGCCATCAGCCGCCCGCCCAGCAGGTCGCCGGAGGCTTCGCCGGCCAGCAGGTACACCAGGGTCATGAGAACGCCGCCGGTCGGGGCGCCGCCACCGGGGCGCGGGGCCAGTCCTGGTGGTGCAGCCCGGCGCCATGCTGGCGCACCGCGGCCAGCCGGGCCGGGTCCAGCGTGCAGAACAGCCAGCCATGCAGGCCGGGGGCGGCCTCGGCCAGCACGCCGTCGTCGGGAAAGCCCTGGTCCACCGGGCCCAGCACCGCGGCGCGGCCGGGCCCCGGCGCCGGGGCCAGCGCCACGAAGCACTGGTTCTCCAGCGCCCGGGCCTGGGCGGCGAAACGGGCGCGGTTGGCGCCCTGGGCGTCCGTGCCGCTGGCCGGGGCCAGCACCAGCCAGGCGCCGGCTTCCACCTGGGCGCGGGCGTGCTTGGGGAATTCCAGGTCGTAGCCCAGGGAAATGCCCAGGCGGCCCCAGGGGGTTTCGAACACCAGCGGGTCGGCGCCGCCGGCAATGCCCAGCTCCTCGCGTTCCGGCCGGCTGGGCTGGTGCTTGTCCTGGAAGGCACAAAGCCCCGAGGGGCTCAGCAGCGGCGCGCGCAGCCGGCGCTGGCCGGCTACCAGCATGGGCAGGCTGCCGGCCAGCAGCCACATGCCGTGCCGGCGCACCGTGGCGCGCAGCAGGGGCAGCAGGGTCGCGGCGTCCTCATCCTGCGGCGCGCAGCAGGCGTATTCCGGCAGCACCAGCAGGTCGGCCTTGCCGGCGGCCTGGGCCAACCAGCCCTCCAGCCCGGCCATGCCGCCCAGCGCCCCCTGCAACAGCCCCAGTCGCAGCGGCCTCATGCCAGGAAGGCGTAGCGCGAAACCTGGCCCAGAATGTCCCGCACCGCGGCGGCGAGGGAGCGGTTGATCTCCTCCAGGTCCGCCACCTGGTCGATCCGCGGCTGGGCGCGTTCCAACTCCTCCTCGGAGAGGATGACGGCGAACAGGTTGGCCGCGCGGGCCAGGCCGATCAGCAGCACGTCGCGGGTGTCGGGGATGTCGTCGTTGAACAGCACGCCCAGCAGGCGGGCCTTGACCTCGCGCTCCTCGCGGCCGCTCACCGGCGGGTAGCGGCGCTCGGCGAAGACCCAGAGGAAGCGGCTGTCCACCTGGCGCAGCACGCCGGAGGCGACCAGCCGGGCAAACAGCACTTCCCGCAGCTCACTGGCGTTCATCGCCAGGGTTTCGATCCAGCCGCGGGTGTCCTGCGGTTGCTGGGTGCCGCGCAGCTGTTCCAGCGTGGCGTCCAGCACCACGTCGCCGGTCGGCGCCGGGTTGGTGACGTAGAGGCGCTGCAGGTCGGTGTCGATCCGCCCGGCCAGCGCCAGTTCCGACAGCAGCGAGCCCGCCAGGGCGTAGTCGCCCGCCGGCATCGCCCGGTCCAGCAGGCGGCCGGAGGCGTCGTCCAGCATCAGCAAAATCAGCTCTTCTGGCATGGTCAGCGGCATGGGCGGCAAGGCTCCGGTTTCGCAACCGGACCATCGCCGCCGGGGCGGGGCGCTGTCAAACGCCGGTTGTGCCGGCGCTGATGCGGGCTTCCTCGGCGGCGGCCTGCACGAAGGCGCGCAGGCCGTTTTCCACCGTGGCCCGGTCCAGGTCGCGCAAAATGAACACCAGGCGGGACTGCCGGCTATCGCCTTCCGGCCAGGCCGCCAGCTTCACCGGCGGGTGGAACAGGTGCTGCACGGCATGGATCGCCACCGGCCGGTCCTCGCCCTGGAGGTTCAGGATGGCCTTCATCCGCAGCAGGTTCTCGCCCTTGGTCATGGCCAGCACCTCCAGCCAGGTGGCCAGGCCGTCCCACGGCAGGGGCTGGTCGAAGGTGAGGCAGAAGCTGTGGATGCGGGCGTCGTGCCGGTTGGGGTCGTGTTCGTGGTCGTGGTGGTGGTGGGTTGCGGCGAAGGCTTCGTGGTCCAGCCACTTCTGCACCTGGGGGTGCTTCTGGGTGGCGTCGTACAGGCCGCAATTCAGCAGCGCGTCGGGCTCGATCTCGCCATGCAGGATGTTCAGCAGCGGCGCGCCGGGGTTCAGCGCGCGCAGCCGCTGCCACAGCGGCACCACCTGTTCGGGCTTCGAGAGGTCCGACTTGGTGATGACCAGCCGGTCCGCCACCGCCACCTGCTTCACCGCTTCCGGCTGGCTGTCCAGCGTGGCGGCGGCGTTCACCGCGTCCACCAGCGTCACCACGCCATCCAGCCGGTAGCTGTACAGCACCAGCGGGTCGCTCATCAGGGTTTGCAGAATGGGCGCCGGGTCGGCCAGGCCGGTGGTCTCCACCACCACACGGCGGATGACCTTGCCGGCCTCGATCTTCACCGCCAGGTCGCGCAGCGCCCGCACCAGGTCGCCGCGCACGGTGCAGCACAGGCAGCCGCTGTTCAGCAGCACGGTATCGTCGTCCAGCTTTTCCACCAGCAGGTGGTCCAGCCCCACCTCGCCGAACTCGTTCACCAGAACGGCGGTTTCGGCCAACTCAGGCCGCTTCAGCAGCTTGTTCAGCAGCGTGGTCTTGCCGGCGCCGAGGAAGCCGGTGAGCACGGTGACGGGAACGGGCGTTTTCATTTGCGGTACAATTCCTCGGGCGAGATCCGGGGCGCGGCGATTTCCGCCAGCTTGCCGTCGCGCAGGGCAACGAAGAAGCAATTGCGCCGGCCGGTGTGGCAGGCCACGCCCTGCTGTTCCACCAGGGCCAGCAGGGTATCGCCGTCGCAGTCCAGCCGCAGGTCCACCAGGTGCTGCTGCTGGCCGGAGGTTTCACCCTTGCGCCACAGCCCGCCGCGGCTGCGGGAGAAGTAGCAGACCCGGCCGGTCTCCAGCGTTTCCAGCAGCGAGTCGCGGTTCATGTAGGCCAGCATCAGCACCTCCCCGGTGTCGTGCTGCTGGGCCACCACCGGCACCAGGCCGCGGGCGTCGAAGCGCACGGCGTCGGCGAAGGCGCTGCGGGCGGCGGGGTCGGCAATGCTTTGGAACGCGGTCATGCGCCTATATAGGGTGGGAAGGCGGTAGAGGACGAGAGCATGGCCACGCCCGAATTGCTGGACCGCGCCGAGGCCCTGTGCAGCCGGCGCGGTGCCCAACTGACCGCGCTGCGCCGCCAGGTGCTGGCGCTGGTGCTGGCGGCCGACCAGCCGGTGGGGGCCTATGTGCTGCTGGACCGGCTGAAGGCCCAGCGCGCCGGTGCCGCCCCGCCCACGGTGTACCGGGCGCTGGATTTCCTGCTGGACCAGGGGCTGATCCACAAGGTGGAGCGGCTGAACGCCTTCGTCGGCTGCACCGACGCGCTGGACCACCCGGCCGACTGCCACTGCGAGGCCGAGCACGACCACCCGCACCAATTCCTGATCTGCAAGCAATGCGGCGCCACGCTGGAGATCAGCGACCACGCGGTGGCCCATGCGCTGGAAAAGGCCGCGGCGCGGGCCGGCTTCACCCTGGCGCGGGCCACGGTGGAGATCGAGGGGGTATGCGGCAAATGCTCAGCGCCGGCGCAGCCCATCGGCCAGCAGTGAACAGCCGGCCACCGTCAGCAGTATCGCCAGCCCCGGCCACACCGCGCCGAGCGGGGCGCTGAACACCAGCTCCTGCGCGTTGGAGAGCATGTTGCCCCAGCTTGGCGCCGGCGGGGCAATGCCCAGGCCGAGGAAGCTCAGCGTGCTTTCCGCCAGGATCGCCCCCGCCACCGCCAGCGCCGCCGCCACCAGGATGGGCCCGCTGATGTTCGGCAGCACATGGCGCCACATCACCCGCGCCTCGCTGGCGCCGGAAACCCGGGCGGCGGCCACATAGTCCAGCGCCAGTTCGCCCAGCGCCGCGGCGCGCGCCAGCCGGGCCACGCCCACCCAGCCGAACAGCGTCAAAATCACCACGATGCGCAGGATGTCGGTGCCCACCGCGCCGCGCGGCAGGCCCAGCTTGCCGGGGTCCACCGCCGCCAGCACCACCAGCAGCGGCAGCGCCGGCAGCGCCAGCAGGCCATCCGCCAGCCGCATCAGCAGCGCGTCCACCCAGCCGCCGCGCCAGGCCGCCAGCAGCCCCAGCACCACCCCCAGCCCGGTGGCCGCCAGCGCCACCGCCAGCCCCACGGCCAGCGACACCCGGGCGCCGAACAGCAGCCGCAGCAGCATGTCCCGCCCCAGGTCGTCGGTGCCCAGCGGGTGGCTGGCGCTGGGCGGGGCGAAGCGGTTGAACAGGTCCGGCAGGTCCGGGTCGTGCCCCAGCAGGCCGGCCAGCGCCGGCGCCAGCAACGCCGCCAGCGCCATGGCGCCGAGCAGCCCGAGCCCGAGCCGCAGCTTCATGGCGCCACCCTCGGGTCCAGCCAGCGCTGGGCCAGGTCCGCCGCCAGGGTGGCCAGCATGGTGACCGCCGCGGCCAGCAGCAGCGCCAGCAGGGCCAGGTTGTAGTCGTTGCCCATCACCGCGTCGTAGATCAGCTTGCCCATGCCGGGGCGGGCGAAGATCGTCTCCGTCACCAGCGCGCCGGAAACCAGGCTGCCGGCGTCCAATGCCGCCACGGTCAGCAGCGGCAGGGCGGCGTTGGGGAAGGCGTGGCGCCACAGCACCGTGGCCTCGGCCAGGCCCTTGGCGCGGGCGGTGGTGATGTAGGGCAGCGCCAGCACCCCGGCCATGGCGCTGGCGGCGTGGCGGGCATAGGCGGCCAGGTTCACCACCACCAGCGTCGCCACCGGCAGCACCAGGGCTGACCACTCCTCGGCCCCGCCGGCCGGCAGCCAGCCGAGCGTGACGGCGAACAGGATGATGAACAGCATGCCCAGCCAGAAGCTGGGGGTGGACTGCGCCAGCACCGCCAGCGTCTCCACCGCCGGGGCCCAGCGCGGCCTGGCCGCCGCCAGCACGCCCAGGGCGATGCCGATGCCGGCGGACAACCCCAGCGCCAGCCCCAGCAACACCAGGGAGGAGCCGAGCGCCGGCCACAGCAGCGCCGCCACCGGCTGGGCGAACAGCCGGGAATAGCCGAACTGGCCATGCAGCACCGCGGCGGCCCAGGCCAGGTAGCGTTCGCTGAGCGGCTTATCCAGCCCATGCAGGGCGCGCAGCCGGGCGGCGTCCTCGGGGCCCAGGCGCGGGTCGGCGGCAATGGCCAACTCGGCGGGGTCGCCCGGCATC
This sequence comes from Acetobacteraceae bacterium, assembly GCA_947373495.1. Classification (GTDB taxonomy): domain Bacteria; phylum Pseudomonadota; class Alphaproteobacteria; order Acetobacterales; family Acetobacteraceae; genus CAIMOR01. The sequence continues at coordinate 1,897 of CANBXZ010000078.1, read as the reverse complement.
AGGCCGATCAACAGCCATATCACCGCCGAGAGCAGCGTCAGCGTGACCAGCATCTGCACCAGGCGGCAACCAAGAAGGCGAAGCATGCCGCGACCCTGCGGGCGGCGGCGGCGCAAGGCAAGGCCGTTGCGCCGGCCGCGGCCTCAGGCGGTGGCGCGCAGCGGCGCGGTGGGCCAGCGCGGCAGGGTGGCCAGCAACTGCACCGTGCCGGCCAGCAGGCCGATGCCGACCCCCAGCTTCCACACCAGGTCGTAATTCCCGGCGGCGTCGAACAGCAGCCCGGCGCCATAGGCCCCGAGGAAGCTGCCCAGCTGGTGGCTGGTGAAGGCCAGCCCCTGCACCATGGCCTGCCAGCGCAGGCCGAACATCTCCGCCACCAGCCCGGCGATCAGCGGCGCCACGCCGAGCCAGAGGAAGCCCATCAGCGCGGCGAAGACCAGCGTGGTGGTGGGGGTGGGCGGCGCCAGGAAGTACCAGGCCAGCACCACGGAACGGGTCAGGTACAGCCCGCCGAGCAGCCCGGCCTTGTTCCAGCGCCCGCCGGCCCAGCCGAAGAACAGGCTGCCCAGCACGTTGAAGCCGCCGATCATCCCCAGCGCCTGGGCGCTCAGCATCGGGTCCATGCCGCACAGGTCCAGGTAGCTGGGCAGGTGGGTGCTCAGGAACATCAGCTGCAGGCCGCAGATGAAGTAGGCGCAGGTCATCACCATGAACGGCCAGTGCACCAGCGCCTGCCGGGTGACCGCCAGGGCGGAAGCGGCCTCGGTCTCGCCGCGCACCGCCGCCGGCAGCGGCACCTTGTCCACCCGGCCGGCGAACCAGGCGGCCGGGATCATCGCCAGCGCCAGCACCGCGAAGCCCACCACGCCGGCACGCCAGCCCCAGCCCGCCGCCAGCACCTGGCCGAGCGGCGCCGAGATCATGGCCCCCAGCGAGCCGAAGGCGGAAACCAGCCCCAGCACCGTGCTGCGCAGCGCCGCCGGCACCGGGCGGGAGGCCACCGCCATGGCCATGGCCGAGGCGCAGCAGGCCAGCGCCAGGCCGATCAGCACGCCGGCACCGATGATGACGCCAAGCGTGCCCTGCGCCATGGCCAGCACGCCCAGGCCGGCGATGTACATCAGCACCCCGGCCATCAGCACCGGGGCGAAGCCGCGGCGCTGGGCGATGGCGCCGGCGAAGGGCTGCACGAAGCCCCAGGCGAGATTCTGGATGGCAATGGCCAGGGTGAAGTCGCTGACCCGGATGCCCAGGTCCTTCACCGCCGGCTGCATGAACAGCCCAAGGCTCTGCCGCAGCCCCATGGCGATGCTCAGCATCACCGCGGCGCCGATCAGGATGGGCAGGCTGGGCCTGAGGCCGGCGAGCCGGTGCATGGACATTCCTCGTCTTCGCGTTGCCGCAAGGCTAGCCGGCGCCGCTGCCGCCGCGATGGCGTGGAATGCCTAGGCTGCCCTGCGTGGCACGCGGGGCAAGGGAGATGCCTCGGCGCGCAACCGGCGCCGTACGGCCGCGTTCAGTGGGGCTAGCGGCCGTAGCCTCGCGGCTTCATCACCGGCTTCGGGCCCATCACGGCGTCGATCTCGGCCTTGGCGCGGTTCAGCGTGTCCGCCAGGGTCACGGTGGTGCTGTCGCGCGTCACCTCGCGCGGCACGCCGCCACGGTTGGCGGGGGGGATGATGGTTACGGTGAAGCCGGCCTTGCCCTGGTCCAGCACTTCCATCCGGTGCAGACGGTATTCACGGACCTGCATCACCACGAGGTTGGTCATCAAACGCTCCTGTAAGGCTGCATGGTGGACGCTGCTCGTGCTGCAACGCAACATAAACCTTCATGAAGAAGCTTCGCTTGAGCCGGGATTGCGTCGGTGCTGAGCTTCTTCCTGGGCAGGAAATAG
>CANBXZ010000077.1 GCA_947373495.1 Acetobacteraceae bacterium | reverse complement strand
AGGGCGGGCGGCGGATATAGGTGCTGCCGGGGTTCCAGCGGAACAACGCCTGCCCGGCGCCGGGCAGCGCGGCCCATTCGGCCGGGGCCTCGAACAGTGGGGCGTAGGCGCGGCGGAAGCCTGCCGCCGAAAGCGCGGCGCGCTGGGTGGCGGCGATCTCCTCGCCCGAGGGCCAGATGTCGCGCAGGTACACCGCCGCGCCGTCCTGGCCGGTGCCGAGCGGCTGGGTGGTCAGGTCCACATCGATGCGCCCGGCCAGCGCATAGGCCACCACCAGCGGCGGCGACATCAGGTAGGCCGCCTTGGCCTGCGGGTGGATGCGACCCTCGAAGTTGCGGTTGCCGGACAGCACGGCGCAGACGGTCAAGTCGCCGTCGCGGATCTGCGCCGCCACATCCGCCGCCAGCGCGCCGGAATTGCCGGCGCAGGTGCCGCAGCCGAAGCCGGTGAGGTTGAAGCCCAGCGCGTCCAGCGGCTGTTGCAGGCCGGCGGCTTCCAGGTACTGCGCCACCACGCGTGAGCCCGGCGTCAGCGAGGTCTTCACCCAGGGTGCCACGCTGAGCCCGCGCGCCACCGCGTTGCGCGCCAGCAGCCCGGCGGCCAGCATCACCCCGGGGTTGGAGGTATTGGTGCAACTGGTGATGGCGGCGATGGCCACGGCGCCATGGCCGAAGCCCTGTGCGGCCGGCGCCACCTTCATGCCATCCCGGAAGCTGGCCGGCACCTGGGCCAGCGGCACGTGGTCCTGCGGCCGGCGGGGGCCGGCGGCGCTGGGCTGCACCGCGGCAAGGTCGAATTCCAGCAGCCGGCTGAAATGCGGTTCCGCCGCGCCGCTGTCGCGCCACAACCCGCTGGCGCGGGCATGCGCTTCGGCCAGCGCGCCATCCCGGCCGGTCAGGTTCAGGTAGGCCACCGTGGCGGCATCCACCGGGAAGAAGCCGCAGGTGCTGCCGTATTCCGGCGCCATGTTGGCCAGGGTGGCGCGGTCCGCCACGCTCAGCCCGTCCAGCGCCGGGCCGCAGAACTCCACGAACTGCTCCACCACCCCGGCGCGGCGCAATTGCTGCGTCAGCGTCAGCACCAGGTCGGTGGCGGTGACGCCCGGCTGGAGCGCGCCCAGCAGGCGCACCCCCACCACCGGCGGCAACTGCATCACCAGCGGTTGGCCCAGCATGGCGGCCTCGGCCTCGATGCCGCCGACGCCCCAGCCCAGCACGCCGAGCGCGTTGGTCATGGTGGTGTGGCTGTCGGTGCCGATCAGCGTATCCGGCACCAGCAGGCCATCCAGGTTCCAGGCCACCTTGGCCAGGTGTTCCAGGTTGACCTGGTGCATGATGCCGGCGCCGGGCGGGGCGATGCGCATGTTGCCACCGCCGAACGCCCCTTGGGCCCAGCGCAGGAAGCCATAGCGTTCCACGTTGTCGGCGTATTCGGCGGCCACGTTCTTCGCCATGGCGTCGGCGCTGCCGGCATGTTCCACCAGCAGCGAGTGGTCCACGATGACATCCACCGGCACCTGCGGGTTCACCTTGGCCGGGTCGTGGCCGGCGGCGGCCATGGCGTCGCGCATCGCGGCCAGGTCGACCAGCCCGGGCACGCCGGTGAAATCCTGCATCAGCACCCGCACCGGGCGGAAGGCCAGGCTGCGGTCGGGCGTCGGGCCCTCGGCGCAGGCCAGCACGGCGTCGATATCGGCCTGGGTCACCACCTCCTCGTCCTGATGGCGCAGCAGGTTTTCCAGCACCACGCGCAGGCTGAAGGGCAGGGCGGCCAGCCGGGCGGCGCCACCGGCGGCGGCGGCCAGGTCCAGCGTTTCATAACGGGTGCCGGCATGGTTCAGGCCACGGCGGAGATGGGCATTCCTCATGGCGCGGAACCTCGCATGGCCTTGCCGCAGGGTCCACCCGCCGCTAGCGTCGGCCACGGGAGAAAACGATGATGTTCGGGCACCAAGGCCGCCTTGCGCGGCGCACCCTGCTTTCCACGGTTCTGGCGGCGCCGGCATTGGCGCAGGCGCCGTGGCCGCAGCGGTCCATTTCGCTGATGGTGCCCTACCCGCCGGGTGGTTCCACCGACAATACCGCCCGCCCGGTGTCGCAGAAGTTGAGCGAGGTGCTGGGGCAGAACGTCGTCATCGAGAACCGCGGCGGCGCTGGCGGTTCCATCGGCGCCGCGATGGTCGCCCAGGCCCGGCCCGACGGCTACACCTTCCTGTGCTTCCCGACCGCGGTGCTGACCATCAGCCCGCACATGATGCGCCTGCCCTACGACGTGCAGCGCGACCTGACCCCGGTGGCGATGCTGTCGGTTTCGGATGGGGTGATGGCGCTGCATCCCTCGGTGCCGCTGAACGACATTCGCGCGCTGATCGCCTACGCCAAGGCCAACCCCGGCAGGCTGCGCTTCAGCAGCGCCGGCAATGGCACCATCACCCAGTTGATCCCGGAGATCTTCGCCAGCAACGCCGGCATCCGCCTGGAACACGTGCCCTATCGCGGTTCCGCCCCGGCGCTGACCGGGGTGATGGGCGGCGAGGTGGAATTGCAGTTCGACCCGGTGGCGATACCGGCGGTGAAGGATGGCCGGCTGCGCGGCCTGGCGACGCTGGGCGAGGAGCGCAGCAGCCAATTGCCGGACCTGCCGACGCTGAAGGAACTGGGGCTGTACGAGGGCGGTGCCTATTCCTGGTTCGGCCTGGCGGCACCGGCCGGCCTGCCGCCCGAGATCACCGCCAAGATGGTGGAGGCGCTGCGCGTGGTGCTGGCCGACCCCATCGTGGCCCGCGCCATGGCGCCGGTGGGGCTGCGGCCCCAGCTAGAACACGGCGCGGCCTTCGCCCGCCGGGTGGAACAGGATCGCGCCACTTTTGGCGAGGCGGTGCGTCGCACCGGAGCAAAGGCGGAATAGATGACCGAAGTTGTCAAGGTTTGGGACGATGGTCCCGTGCGCATCGTGCAGATCAACCGGGCGGACAAGGGCAATGCCATTTCCGCCGATGTCGCCATCGCCATCCAGAACGCCATGCTGGAATTCGGCCAGGACGACAGCCTGCGCTGCGCGGTCATCACCGGGGCCGGGCTGAAGTCCTTCAGCTTCGGCGCCGATGTCAGCCAGTTGCCGGAACTGTGGCGCTGCATCCCGACCGTTGGCTACACCACCGACAAGCCGGTGATCGCGGCGGTCGAGGGCTGGTGCATCGGCGGCGCACTGGTGGTGGCGATGATGGCGGACCTGTGCGTCACCGGCCGCGGCGGCAAGTTCTACTACCCGGAAGCCAAGCTGGGGCTGACCGGCGGCATGATCGCGGCGCTGCCCGGGCGGATTCCGCACAAGATCGCCATGGAACTCATCCTGCTCTGCCGCATGATCCCGGCCGAGCGCGCCGCCCAGGTGGGGCTGGTGAACGAGGTGGTGGACGAGGGCAAGGCACTGGAGACCGCCATCGCCTGGGGCAAGGAAATGGCCGGCTTCGCCCCCATGGTGATGGGCATGCTGAAGCGGGTCATCACCACCGAGATTTTGCCGCGCGGGCCTTCCGAGCAATGGGCGCTGCACGGCCAGCGGCTGGACGCCATTCGCTACGGCGAGGACGCCAAGGAAGGCTCGGCCGCCTTCCGGGAAAAGCGGCCGCCGGTGTTCAGGAACCGCTAGCTTCGGGCGGCTGATTCACGCCGCCGGTGATTCCACCGGCGACGAGCAGACGCCAGGTCGTGGCTCAGGCGGGCTCCAGCGCCCGCCTGATGGCCTGGTCGATGATGGCGATGCCGGTGTCCATCTCCGCCTTGGTCACGTTCAGTGGCGGCGCCAGCCGAATGGCGCTTTGCGCTTCCTGCCGCACCGCGTGCAGCACCAGGCCGGCTTCCAGGCATTCCTTCTGGATGCGCGCGGCCAGGCCGCGGTCGGCCTTGCGGCCCTCGCGGTCCTGCACGATCTCCAGCCCTACCAGCAGCCCCTTGCCGCGCACGTCGCCGATGCATTCGTAGCGCTGCTGCAGGGCGCGCAGGCTGTCCATCATGTAGGTGCCCATCTCGGCCGCGCGTTCGGCCAGGTTCTCCTCCTTCATCACCCGCAGCACGGCCAGGCCCACCGCCGCGGGCAGCGGGTCCGAGACATGGCTGGTGTAGAACAGGAAGCCCTTGTCGTGGCAGTCGGCCTCGATCTCGTCGCTGGTGATCACCGCCGCCATCGGCAGCCCGGCGCCCAGCGTCTTGGACAGGGTGACGATGTCCGGCACGATGCCGAGCTGTTCGAAGTGGAAGGTGGTGCCGGTGCGGCCAAGCCCGGTCTGGGCTTCGTCCAGAATCAGCTTCATCCCGCGCTCGTCGGTCTTCTGCTTCAGCTTCACGAAGTAGCCCTCCGGCGGCACGATGATGCCGGCGCTGGACAGGATCGGTTCCGCGATCACCGCCGCCGGGGCGCCGACGCTCTGCGCGTCGTACATGCTGAAGCCGACATCCAGGCAGGTCATGTCGCACTTGTCGCGGCAATGCTGGATCGGGCAGCGATAGCTGTTCGGCCCCGGGATCGCCATGGTGCCGGGCGCCGCCGGGCCATAGCCGGCCCGCGCGCCGTTGTAGGTGGAGGAAACCGCCCCCATCGTCACGCCATGCCAGGACCCGCTGAGGCCGATGACCTCGAAGCCGCCGGTATGCAGCTTGGCCATGCGCAGCGCCGCCTCGTTGCTTTCGCTGCCGGTGGAGACGAACATCATCTTCTGCAAACTGTCCGGCAGCAGCGCGCCCAACTCCTCGGCCAGCGTCACCACGCTGGGGGACAGCAAGCCGCTGAACAGGTGCAGCACCTCGCGGCAGCTTTGTTCAATGGCGGCGGTGACGGCCGGGTGGTTGTGGCCCAGCGTGGCGCACATCTGGCCCGAGCAGAAATCCAGGATGGCGCGGCCGTTATGGTCGTAGATGTAGCTGCCCTTGGCGCGGCCGACGAAGTAGCTGGCGAAGCCGGCCGGGGTGTAGCGGAACAGGTGCCGGTCCACGGCTGCGCGCAGCCGGCCATAATCGCCGCTTTCCTGCTGGGTCATGGCTGGTTTCCTCCAACGGGGCGTCGCGCCGTTCCGCGCGCCAGGTCAAGTTCTACGCCGTAGTCGCGGGCCGCGCCGGCGGCGGTTACCCGCCCGGCCGCCGCATCCGCCAGCAATTGCGCCGGTGGGCGCCGGGCCGGGCTGCCATAGCCGCCGCCACCGGCTTCACGCGTGGCCAGGATGTCGCCCGGCGCCAACAGGTAGCGGCCCTTCGGGTGTACCGGGGTGCCGTTCAGCCGGGTTTCGCGCAGCGCCCCGGGCTGGCCGCCATTGTAGCCCTGCGCCGCGTATTCGGTGCGGCTGGAAAAGCAGGCCGCGTCCAGCACATGCCCGGTGTCGTTGCGCAGCGCGATTTCCTGCGCGTTGCCGCCGCGCCATTCGCCGGCGCCGCCGCTGTCCGGCACCAGGCGCTTGTGCAGCACGGTGATGCTGGTCTCGTCCTCCCAGATCTCGATCGGACTGCCGATCATGTTGGAAGGCCCCGGGGTGGCGTCCCGGCCGTCCTGGCCCTTGAGGGCGCCGAAGCCGCCGGCGGCGAAGAACAGGCTGGAAACCGGCCGCCCGGCCTGGTTGGTGCCGCGGCAACTGGTCTGGCTCAACATGCCGCTGTCGGCCTGCACCTGGTCCGGCAGCGCCGGGGCCAGGGCGCCGAAGATCAGCGGCGCGACGAAATGGCCGATGACATGCCGCCCGGCGGTGGCGGCAGGCGACAGCGCGTTCAGCACGCAGCCCGGCGGCGCCTGCAGGGTGATGGGATTGGCGGCGCCTTCGTTGTTCGGCAGGTCCGGGATCGTCACCACCTTCAGCGCGTAGTTGCAGAAGGCGCGGGTGTAGCAAAGCGGCACGTTGATGGCGCGCGGCACGCTGGGCGTGGTGCCTGCCAGGTCGATCAGCACGTCGCTGCCGCGAATGGTCACGGCGCATTCCAGCCGCAGCGCGGCGTCGATGCCCTCCACCGGAATGCTGTTGCGGTAGGTGCCATCCGGTATCGCCGCGATCTTCGCCCGCATCGCGGCTTCGGTGCGGCCGATGATGGCGCGGGACAGCGGGCCGAGGTCGTCCAGCGCGTATTCATCCATGAAGTCGCACAGCAGCCGGCCACCCACCTCGTTGCAGGCGATGTTGGCCAGGATGTCGCCCTGCACCATCTCCGGGAAGCGGACATTGCCGAGGATGATCTCCATCAGCTCGGCATTCATCTCGCCGCGCTTCAGCAGCTTCTGGATCGGCAGCCGCAGCCCCTCGGCGAAGATGTCGGTGCCGCTGGTGGAATAGCCCAGCCCGCCGATATCCGGCAGGTGGGTGACGCTGAGCGTATAGGCCACCAAGCGGCCACGGCGGAACACCGGGCGCATGACATTCACGTCCCAGGTGTGGCCGGTGCCCATCCAGGGGTCGTTGGTGATGAGCACGTCGCCCGGCTCCAGGCTTTCGGCCGGGAAGCGGTTCAGCATGTGGCGCAGCGTGGGCGGCCCGGTGCCGGTGAAGGAGGGCACCGAGAAGTTGCCCTGCGCCAGCGAGGCGCCATCGCCGTTGAACAGCATGCAGGAAAGGTCGCCGCTTTCGCGCACGATGGTGGAGAACGAGGTGGTGATGAGGGCGGAGACGATCTCATCGGCGATGGAAACCACCCGGTCCCACATGATGCCGAGTTCGACGGGATCATAGCTCATGCGCCAAGCCCCACGCTGACCACCAGGTTGCCGCCCGCGTCCAGTGCCGCGCTGTCGCCGGCGCCGAGCACGCAGGTGCTCTCATTCTCCTCCACCAGGGCCGGGCCGTGCAGCGCCTGGCCGGGGCCGAGGGCGTAGCGGTTGTACACCGGCACGGCGCGATAGGCGTTGCTGGCGAAGTCGTACACTTGGCGTTCGCCCTTCAGCGCCGCGCCCTGCGTGGGGGTGATGATGCGCAGGCTGTCCATCGCCGCCGGTGGCGGCCCGCTGGCCGCGGCCTTCCAGTTGACGATCTCCAGCCCCTGGCCGGGGAAGGTGATGTTGAAGATCCGCCGGTACGCCGCCTCGAACAGCGCCGGCAGCTCGGCGATGCCGGCGCCGGCGGGCAGTGCGACGTCGATCTCATAGCCCTGGCCGCGATAGCGCATGTCCAGCGCGCGATGCAGCCGCGGCGCGGCCACGCCGGCCTCGGCCAGTGGGGCGTGGACCTCGGCTTCCAGCCGGGCGAAGCGGGCCGCGAAGCCGGGTGCGTCCAACTCCTCCAGCAGCACCCGGTCGCTCTTCACCACCTCATGCTGCAACGGGCTCACCAGCAGGCCGATCGCGCTCATCACCCCGGCGCCGGCGGGGAAGACCAGCTTCGGCACCCGCAGCTTGCGGGCGATGCGGGTGGCGCACAACGGCCCGCTGCCGCCGAACGCCACCATGGCGCAGCCGCGATAGTCGAAGCCGCGTTCGGCCGCGTGCACGCGGAAGGCGCGGGCGACATCCTCGTTGGCGGTTTCGTACACGCCCCAGGCGGCGCGGGCGGCGTCCAGCCCCAGGCCGCCGAAGCGGGCTTCCAGCGCGGCGCGGGCGGCGGTGGCGTCCAGCGCCATCCTGCCGCCCAGGAAGAAGTCCGGGTTCAGGTGGCCCAGCACCAGGTTGGCGTCGGTCAATGTCGGCGCCGTGCCGCCCAGCCCGTAGCAGGCCGGGCCAGGTGCGGCGCCGGCGCTGTGCGGGCCCACGGCGATGAGGCCGCGGTTGTCCAGGCTGGCGATGCTGCCGCCGCCGGAGCCGATCTCGATCATGTCGAGCACCGGGATCTTCAATGGCAGGCCGCTGCCCTTCTTGAAGGCATGCACCCGCGCCACTTCCAGCTCGAACCGGCGCAGCGGCAGGTGGTCGCGCACCAGGGCGCCCTTGGCCGTGGTGCCGCCCATGTCGAAGCTGAGCAGGTCCTCGGCGCCTTCCAGCCGGCGCGACAGCCAGGCCGACATCAGCGCGCCGGCGGCCGGGCCACTCTCGATCAGCCGCACCGGGAAGCGCCGCGCCATGCCGGGCGTGGCGGTGCCGCCGCTGGCTGTCATCACCAGCAGCCGGCCGGCGAAGCCCGCCGCCGCCAGCCCCTGTTCCAGCGCGGCCAGGTAGCGGTCCGCCAGCGGCTGGGTGTAGGCGTTGACGATGGCGGTGGTCCATCGCTCGTATTCCCGCATGAAGGGCGAAACCTCATGCGAGAGCGAGACCGCCAGTTGCGGGAAATGCTGCCGCACCAGGGCGCCGATGCGCTGTTCATGCGCCGGGTGGGCGTAGCTGTGCAGCAGGCCCACGGCCAGCGCCTCCGCCCCCGCCGCGACCAGTTCCGCCACCGCGGCCAGCACCGCGGCTGCGTCCAGCGGTTGCTCCACCGTGCCGTTGGCCAGCACGCGCTCCGCCACCTCCCGCCGCAGCGCGCGGGGCACCAGCGGGTCTGGGAATTGCAGGCGCAGGTCGAACAGGTCGTAGCGCTGCTCGCGGCCGATCTCGATGACATCGCCGAAGCCGGCGGTGACCAGGAAGCCGGTGCGGGCGCCCTTGCGTTCGATGGTGGCGTTGGTGATGAGGGTGGTGCCGTGCACCAGCACATCCAGCGCCGCCAGCCCGTGGCCGTGTTCGGCCAGCAGGGCGGTGGCGCCTTCCAGCACGGCGCGCCCGGGCGCTTCCGGCGTGGTCAGGCGCTTGTGCAGGAACACCTCGCCCCGCGCCGGGTCATACAGCGCGAAGTCGGTGAAGGTCCCGCCGATATCCACACCCAGCGAAAGTCCCATGTCGGGAGTGTGAGGCCGCTGGGCCGCGGCTGGCAAGCGCCTGCCGGCCGGCCTGAACCGCGCCGCATCGGCGGCAGGGCGAATGCGGGGCACGTGGCGCCCGGTGCTGCCCGCAATACCGGCAATGCCGGCGCGGGCTAAGGCGCGCGCAGCCCGGCCACCAGGAAGGGCACGATCTCCGCCACCGCGCGTTCGAAGTCGCCGCTGTCGCAGGCGCCGCTGCTCATCGCCTCCAGCCGGCCGGTGCGCAGCAGGGTGTAGCGATAGGCGCCCATCATGAAATACAGCCGCCAGCACAGCGTCTCCCGGCTCAGGCCGGGCAGGGCGCGCTGGAAGGCTTCGACATAGGCCAGGGTGGTCTCGTCATAGACCGTGCTGAGCACTTCCTCGCCCAGCTTTTCCGGCTCGGTGTGCAGCCGGGCGTGCATGCGCATGGTGGCGCGGCCTTCGTCGGTCTGGCCGTTCAGCATGAACGGCGCCACGAAGGCATGCACCAGCACGTCCAGCGGAATGTCGCCCTGCGGCCATTGCGCCCGGGCCACGGCCAGCGCCCGGGTGCGGGCCTCGGTCACCTTCTCCGCGCCGCGCAGATAGGCGGCCTTGAACAGGTCCCGCTTGGCGCCGAAATGGTAGTGGATCAGCGCCAGGTTCACCCCGGCCGCCTGGGCAATGGCGCGGGTGCCGGCGCCGGCATAGCCCAGTTCGGCGAACAGATCCTGTGCCACCGCCAGGATGCGTTCCCGCACACTCAACACCACGCCCTGTTCCGCCGCGCTCATTGCGCCTCCCATTGACAGGCCGCCGGCCCTGGCCACAGGATTGGTCAGACGACCAAATAGGGCAAGCAGAAAGGGAGGCTCAGGCATGAGCGCAGCGCTGGACCTGAACCGGGCCATGGCCCCCCTGAGCGCGGACCCGGTGGCCCTGGCGCATGAGATCGCCCCGATCCTGCGCGCCGAGGCACCGAGGAACGAGGCGCTGGGCCAACTCACCCCCACGGTGCTGGAAGCGCTGCATGAACGCGGGCTTTACCGGGTGCTGCTGCCGCGTTCGCTGGGCGGCTATGGCGCCGACCTGACCACCTTCGTTCGCTTCATGGAGACCCTGGCCGCGGCCGATGCCTCCTCCGCCTGGTGCGTCGGCCAGGCCAGCGGCTGTTCCATGGCCGCGGCCTATGTGGCGCCCGAGGTTGCCGGCCAGATCTGGGGCAACGACCTGCGCGGCGTGCTGGCCTGGGGCTTCCTGCTGGAAGCCCGCGCCAGGGTGGTGCCGGGCGGCTACCGGGTTACCGGCAAGTGGGGCTTCGGCAGCGGCGGCCACCATGCCAGCTACATGGGCGGGCATTGCCATGTGGAGTTGCCCGACGGTTCGCTGCTGAAGGACGCCACTGGCAAGCTGGTGGAACGCACCATGCTGATCCCGCAGGCGCAGCTGAACTGGACCAGCAACTGGAACGTGGTGGGCCTGCGCGCCACCGGCAGCGACCATTACAGCGTCACCGACCTGTTCGTGCCGGAAGCCTTCAGCGTGCAGCGCGACGTGGACGAGAACCGCACCATCCACGACCCGTTCTTCCAGTTCTCCACCACCTCGGCCTATTCCACCGGCTTCGCCGCGGTTTCCATGGGCATTGCCCGCGCCATGCTGGACGACCTGCGCGCCCTGGCGCAGACCAAGACCCCCTCCAGCACCGCCCGCGCGCTGCGCGACAGCCCGGTGATGCACCACCTGGTGGCGGAGAACGAGGCCAAGCTGCGCAGCGCCCGCGCCTTCGTGCTGGAAACCATCCGCGACGGCGAGGAGAGCATCCGCCGCACCGGCCGCCTGGACCTGGACAGCAAGGTGATGATGCGCCTGGCCACCACCAGCGCCATCAAGCGCGCCAAGGAAGTGGCCGAGTTCGCCTATCATGAGGCCGGCGCCACCGCGATCTTCGCCACCAACCCGTTCGAGCGGCGGATGCGCGACATCCACGCCTCGGCGCAGCAGATCCAGGGCCGCACCGGCCATATCGAGACCTGCGGCCAGTACTTCCTGGGCCTCGGCGTCGCCGCCCGCTTCATCTGAAACCAACAGGAAAAGGGGAAACCGCCATGCCGCTGCACGGTCTGCAACACTACACCATCTGCCCGGTGGACCTGGAAGCCACCAAGGATTTCTACGTCAACGCGCTGGGGCTGGAAGTGGGCTACCGCCCGCCGCTGAGCTTCCCCGGCTATTGGCTCTGGTCGGCCGGCGCGCCGACGGTGCACCTGATCGGCCCGCGCGCCGGCGACGAGAACAAGCCAACCCGCAAGACCGGCCCGACCGGCCTGTTCGACCATATCGCCTTCGGCTGTTCCGACCTGAAGGGCGTGCGTGCCCGGCTGCAGGCTTCCGGCGTCGAGTTCAAGGAGCAGGTGCTGCCGCGCGACGGCAACACGCAGATCTTCTGCTTCGACCCCGATGGTGTTGGCGTTGAACTGAATTTCCCGCCGCACGAAACCCCGGCCAAGGCGGCCTGAAGCTGGTGCCTTACCCTCTCGCCAGTGCGGCCGGCCGGCGTTTATAAACCGGTATCGGCCGGCTACAGGCGGGAGGAAATGATGATGGACAATTCACGGGGCGGCTTCGGCCGCCGCAGCCTGCTGGGTACCGCGGCCGCCGGTCTCGCGGCCCCTGGCCTGGTTGGCCAGGCCCTGGCCCAGGCCACCTGGCCCGACCGTGGCATCAACCTGACCGTGTGCTTCCCGCCTGGCGGCTCCACCGACTTCTCCGCCCGCATGCTGGCGCCGGGGCTTTCCGAAGTGCTGGGCAAGCCGGTGGTGGTGGAAAACCGCGGCGGCGCCGGCGGCAACATCGGCATTGGCGTGGTCGCCCGCGCGGCGCCGGATGGCTACACCTTCCTGGTCGCCTCCTCGGTCTTCGTGGTCAATGCCAGCCTGTACCGCAATGCGCCCTACGACCCGTTCCGCGACTTCGCCTATGTCGCCACGCTCGGCGCTTCGCCCAACATCATCGCCGTGCGCAGCGCGCTGGGCATCAACACCTTCGCCGAGTTGCTGGCCGCGGTGCGCGCCAACCCGGACAAGTTCAATTTCGGCGTGCCCGGCATCGGCACCACGCCGCACCTGGCGGCCGAGGTGCTGAAGCTGCGCACCGGCATGACCTATACGGTGGTGCCCTTCGCCGGCGCCGGCCCCGCGGTGCAGGCCATTCTGTCCGGCACCACGGAAGGCATCATCGCCAGCCAGGGCGGCCAGGTGGAGATTGCCTACCGCGCCGGGCAGATCAAGATTTTGGCCCAGACCGGCCCGACCCGCGGCCCGGACATGCAGGACATTCCGACCTTGACCGAACTTGGCATCGCGGATGCCGAGAGCGAGACGTTCAACGCGCTGTACGCCCCGGTGGCCACGCCGGCCGCGATCGTGCAGAAAATGGCGGAAGCCACGTTGCAGGTGCTGCGCCGGCCGGATGTGGCGGCGCGCTATCGCCAGGGTGGCGTGCCGGTGGTGGCGGAAGGCCCGGACGGCCTGCGTGCCCGGGTGGCGCGCGAAGTGCCGATCTGGCGTAAGGTCATCCAGGACGCGAAAATTTCGGTGGATTGAGAACGTGACAACCAGCTTGCCCCCATGGCACGAGATCGTGCTGAACGTGTTCAAGGCCAACGAGGTGAAGCTCATCACCTACGTGCCTGACAACGTGCTGAAGCCGTTGATCCAGGCGCTGCATGCCGACCCCTACTTCACCTGCTTCGCCACGGCGCGGGAGGAGGAGGCGGTTGGCATCCTCTCCGGTGCCTGGATGGCCGGGCTGAAGGGCATCCTGCTGATGCAGACCTCCGGCTTCGCCACGCTGCCCAACGTGCTGGCCAGCCTGCCCTGCGCCTTCCAGATCCCGGTGCTGATGATGATCAGCGAACGCGGTACGCTGGGCGAGTTCAATGTCGGCCAGGCCGCGGTCTGCCGCACCATGCGGCCGATCCTCGACAGCCTGGCGATGGAGCACCACACGGTGTCCCGCCTGGATGAATGCGAGTTCATCGTCGACCGCACCATCCGCCAGGCCCACCTGACCCAGGCGCCGGCGGCGCTGATCCTTTCCCCGCTGCTGACCGGCGGCAAGGCCGTACAGGGCACGGGAGCACAGGCATGAGCGCGACCACGCACAACCTGAAGCGGATGTACCGCTTCGACCTGACCCAGCGGCTGGTGGCGAAGCTGAAGCAGGAGGAAGCCGTCATCGGCGGCATCGGCCACAGCAACTTCGACCTGTGGGCGGTCGGCCATCGCCCGCAGAACTTCTACATGTTGGGCAGCATGGGGCTGGCGATCCCGATCGCCATGGGCGTGGCCATGGCGCAGCCGGCCCGGAAAACCTTCGCGCTGGAAGGCGATGGCTCGCTGCTGATGGAGTTGGGCTGCCTGGCCACGGTGGCAGCGCAGGCGCCGAAGAACCTCATCATCGTGCTGTTCGACAACGGCATCTACCAGATCACCGGCGGCCAGCCGACGCCGGGCCTGCATGCCGACTACGTCGCCATCGCCCGCGGCTGTGGCCTGGCCACCGCCACCTGGGCGGCCGATGAAGCCGACTTCGAACGCCTGCTGGACAATGCGCTGGCGACCGATGGCCCGCACTTCATCGGCTGCAAGCTGGATGAGCAGAAGCCGCGCGCCCAGACCGAACGTGACCCGGCGCAGATCCGCGACCGCTTCATGCGCGGCATGGGCACCAAGAAAAACCGCACCCTGGGGTAGCCCGCCATGCCGCTGCGCCGCCGTCGTTTGCTGCTGGCCGCGCTGGCTGCCCCCGCGGTGGCGCAGGCGCAACCCGGCTTCCCCGACAAGCCGCTGCGCCTGGTGGTGCCCTTCGCACCGGCCGGGCTCACGGATATTCCGGCCCGGCTGCTGGCCGGGCACATGTCCCGCACGCTGGGCCAGCCGGTGGCGGTGGAAAACCGCGCCGGCGCGGCCGGCACCATCGGTGCCGAGGTGGTGCGGGCCGCCCCGGCCGATGGCTACACCCTGTTGCAGGCCAATGCCGCCAGCAGCGCCCAGGCCCCGGCGCTGCGGCGCAATGTCGGCTACAACCCGGTGGAGGATTTCGCCGCCATCATGCAGGCGGTGATCTCCCCCTTCGCGCTGGTGGTGCGACCCGACCGTGGGCTGGCGACCTGGGCGGATTTCCTGGCGCTGGCCCGGCGGGAAGGCCGGGTGACCTTCGGCACCACCGGCCCGGGCGGCACCGGCCACATTCTGGCGCTGCTGCTGAGCAAGGCCACCGGCCTGACCTTCGAGCCGATCCACTTCCCCGGCGATGCCCCGGCCATTCAGGAAGTGCTGGCCACCACCGGTGCCCGCCGCTGGAGCGTCTTCCCCAACGCGCCGACGCTGCTGGAACTGGGCTACCGCGACACCGACCTGGTGGGCTGGAACGGCCTGGTGGCGCCCAAGGGCACGCCGCCGGCCATCATCGCCCGGCTCAACGCCGCCGCCCAACTGGCCATTGCCGACCCCGAGGTGCGGGCCCGGCTGGACGTGGTGGGGCTGGAGCCGGTGGGCGGCACCGCCGCGCAGTTCAGCGCCTTCATCGCCCGCGAATTCAGCCGCTATCGCCGCATTGGCGAGGAATTCAACCTGATGATGGACTGACGCCGGCTACATGCTGGTGAGCAGTTCCAGTTGCCAGTTCATCTCGTCCTCCGCCAGCGGCCAACTGTCCTGCGGCCCGGGGTAGAGGCAGCCATTCGGCGCGATCTGCCCCATGACGCTTTGCGCCAGTACCGCCACCCCGGGGCCATAGCCGGCATGCCAGCACAGGCTCACCAGGGCGCGGGCGCTGCGCAGGCTGACGGCGCGGCCGATGGCGGCTTCCGGCATTTGCGTCGCGGCCACCAGCAGCGCGGCCATTT
>CANBXZ010000076.1 GCA_947373495.1 Acetobacteraceae bacterium | reverse complement strand
GCGTGGTGGCGCTGCGCCGCGCCACCCTGCTGGACAAGTTGAGCCGTGCCGATGAGGGCGTGGCCCTGCTGGGCCGCCTGGCCGAGGCCTATCCGGCGCAGCCGCAGCCGCTGGCTCGGCTGGGCGACCTGTTGCGGCGCCGCGAACGCTACGCCGATGCCGCCGGCGCCTATGACCGCGCGGTGCAGCGCACCGGCACGCTGCGGGCGCGGGACTGGCCGTTGCTGTACGCCCGCGGCATTGCCCGGGAACGCTCCGGCAACTGGCCGGGGGCCGAGGCCGACCTGCTGAAGGCGCTGGAACTGGCGCCGGAACAGCCGCTGGTGCTGAACTACCTGGGCTATACCTGGGCCGAGCAGAACAAGAACCTCGACCGTGCCAAGGCCATGCTGCTGCGCGCCACCGAACTGCGCCCGCAGGATGGCAACATCGCCGACAGCCTGGGCTGGGTGCTGTTCCGCCTGGGGGATCTGCGCGGCGCGGTGACCTGGCTGGAAAAGGCGGTGGAACTGGAGCCGCGCAACAGCGTGGTCAACGACCACCTGGGCGACGCCTACTGGGCCACCGGCCGGCAGCGGGAAGCCCGCTTCCAATGGCATCGCGCGCTGACCACCGAACCGGAAGCCCCTGAGGTGCCGAAGATCGAGGCCAAGCTGCGCGATGGCCTGCCTGGCCAGCCGGCCAGCCAGGCGGCGCGCTGAACCGATGACGGCAAGCGAGGCCGCGCCGGCCAAGGTGAACCTGTACCTGCACGTCACCGGCCGCCGCGCCGATGGCTACCACCTGCTGGACAGCCTGGCGGTGTTTGGCCCGGCGCGGGACAGCGTGGTGGCAACGCCCTCGGCCGGGCTGGACCTGGCGCTGGACGGGCCGTTCGGCGCCGCGCTGCACGCCGAGCCCGACAACCTGGTGCTGCGCGCCGCCCGCGCCCTGGCCGCCGCCACCGGCCACCCGGCCCAGGCGGCGCTGCGCCTGACCAAGCGGCTGCCGGTGGCCTCCGGCATCGGTGGCGGTTCGGCCGATGCCGCCGCCGCGCTGCGGGCGCTGAACCGGCTATGGGGCTGCGGGCTGGATGAGGCCGCCCTGGCTGCGCTGGCCGCGCCGCTGGGCGCCGATATTCCGGTGTGCGTCGCCAGCCGCCCGGCGGTGATGCAGGGCGTGGGCGAGGTATTGCTGCCGGCGCCACGCCTGCCGGCATGCGGCCTGCTGCTGGTGAACCCCGGCGTGGCGCTGGCGACTCCGGCGGTGTTCAAGGCTCGCGGCCCGGGCTTCACCCCCGCGGCGCAACTGCCGCCGGCCTGGGCCAATGCGGCCGACATGGCGCGGGACCTGGCGGCGCTGCGCAACGACCTGGAACCGCCGGCGATGCAGCTTTGCCCGCCGGTCGTGGCGGTTCTGGCGGCGTTGCGGGCGCTGCCCGGCTGCCTGCTGGCGCGGATGAGCGGTTCCGGCGCCACCTGCTTCGGCCTGTTCCCATCCCCGGCTGCCGCCGCTGCCGCCGCCAGCCTGGTGCCGGGCGAATGGTGGCGTGACGGTGGGGGGCTTTACGAGGGGGGGGCGTAGCCTCTATTCAGCCGCTCCCGCGCCATGTTGCATGGTGGGGCGTCGCCAAGTGGTAAGGCAGCGGTTTTTGGTACCGCCATTCCCAGGTTCGAATCCTGGCGCCCCAGCCAACCTCCCGCTTCCCGCATCGCTGTTGCGCCTCATGGCGTTGTGCCCGCCCTGGCCCGCAGCCTTTGCCCCGGTCGGCGCGTTGCCCCGCCATGGGCGCGGAGCAGGCCGATGTTGTCGCAGCATTCCCCCGAAGCCGTGCAGTCACCCGGCCTGTTGCCAGGCCGCCAGGGTGGGGTGTGGCTGCTGCACGCCATGCTCTCCCGCCTGGTGCGCCAGGGCAGCCTGCGCGTCCGCCACCCGGATGGCAGCCTGAGCCACTACCAGGGCACGCCCGGCCCCAGCGCCGCCATGGCCTTCCGCAGCCGCGGTGCCGAATGGCGCTTCGCGCTGGACCCCGGGCTGGCCCTTGGCGAGGGCTACATGGCCGGCGAGGTGGAGCCGCTGGAGTTCCCGCTGCACCAGTTGCTGGACCTGCTGGTGCTGAACCTGTGCGAGGCCGGCGGCAGCCACCCGGCGGAGCGCGCCATGGACTGGTGGCGCCAGGCCCGGCGCCGGCTGGACCAGTTCAACCCCGCCGGTCGTGCCCAGCGCAACGCGGCACACCACTACGACCTGGATGCGCGGCTGTTCCGGTTGTTCCTGGACCCGCAGATGCAATATTCCTGCGCCCTGTTCCCGACCGGCCAGGAAAGCCTGGAGCAGGCGCAGACGCTGAAGCTGCGCCACATCGCCGCCAAGCTGCGGCTGCACCGGCCGGGGCTGGAGGTGCTGGAGATTGGCTGCGGCTGGGGCGGGCTGGCGCTGCACCTGGCGCGGGAACACGGCGCCCGCGTGACCGGGCTGACCCTTTCCACCGAGCAATTGCAGGTGGCGCGGGCGGCCGCGGCGGCGGCCGGGCTGGCCGGGCAGGTCAACTTCGAACTGATGGACTATCGCGCCTGGCAACGGCCGATGGACCGCGTGGTTTCGGTGGCGATGTTCGAGGCGGTGGGCCTGGCGCATTTCGGCGCCTTCTTCCAGGGGGTGGCGCGGGTGCTGAAGCCGGATGGCGTGGCGCTGGTGCACAGCATCGGTCGCGCCCATGGCCCCGGCGCCACCAATGCCTGGCTGGCGAAGTACATCTTCCCCGGCGGCTATTCCCCCGCCTTGTCGGAGGTATTGCCGGCGGTGGAACGCTCCGGCCTGTGGGTGACGGATGTGGAGGTGCTGCGGCTGCACTATGCCCGGACCATCGCCCAGTGGCGCCACCGCTTCGCCGCCAACCGAAACGCGATCGCCGGCCTGTACGATGAACGCTTCTGCCGGATGTTCGAGTTCTACCTCTCGGGCTGCGAGTTGGCGTTTCGCCGCATGGGCCACATGAACTGGCAGATGCAACTGGCGCACCGGCCGGACGCGGTGCCGCTGACGCGGGACTACATCGCCGCGGCGGAGGCCGCGCCGCCCGCCGGCACCAGCGCCTGATCCAGCAGCGCGGCCAGCGCCGCCTCGGCCGGCAGTTCCGGCGTGCCGATGCCGACCAGGGCGATGCCCGGCGCGGCGCCGGGCGCCGGGGCCAGGGACCAGCGGGCGCCGACCATCTGCACCAGCATCGGCCCGGCCGTGGTGGCGCAGAAGCCCTTCAGCCGCAGCAGCGCCGGCGGCAGCCCGGCCAGTACGGCGGCCAGTGCCTCGGGCTGGAAGCGGGCGGCGCGCTGGTACAGGAAGCGGCGGAAATCGGCCTCATGCGCCGCCGGGCTGGCGCGGAAGCGGCTGGGCGCGGTGTGCAGCGGCAGGTCCAGCAGGTCGTCGGGGACCTCGGCCTGTTGCGTCGCCAGCAGGCGCAGGCCGGGCTTCACCGCCAGCGCCGCCGCCTGGGCCAGGGCCAGCCCCGCGGTGCCGGCTTCGTCGCGCTTGTTCACCAGCACCAGGTCGGCGGCCAGCAATTGGCGCCGCACCGTCTCCCCCACATAGCGGTCCGCCAGTTGCGCCGGCAGGCGGGCGGCGTCGGCCAGCACCAGCACCGCGTCCAGCACCAGGCGGGGTTCCACCAGCGCCACTTCGGCGATGCGCCAGGGGTCGGCCACGCCGCTGGCCTCCACCACCACCTGGTCGAAGGGCTGGCCGCTGTCCAGCAGGTCGCCCAGGCCGTCCAGCATGCTGCCGCCGAGCGAGCAGCAGACGCAGCCATTGGTCAGTTGCAGGGTCTGGCCGTCATGCCCGGCGATCAGCGCCGCATCCACGTTGATGCTGCCGAAGTCGTTCACCAGCACGGCATAGCGCCGGCGGCCCTGGGCCAGCAGGCGGTTCAGCAGCGTGGTCTTGCCGGCGCCGAGGAAGCCGCCGATGACGGTGAAGGGCAGGGCCATGCACCGGGTTTACGGGCCGCCGCCGCCGCCGGCAACGGCCCCCCTTTCGCCGCGCCGCGTTCCGCGCCACCCTTCGCGCAATCGTCCAAGGGAGCATCCCATGTCCAACGCGCCGCAGGTCCGCCACATGGACCATTTCACCATCGTTTCCGAAGATGTGGAGGCGACCCGCCTGTTCTACGCCGACCTCGGCCTGACCCCGGGGCCGCGCCCGGCCTTCGCGCGTGATGGGTTGTGGCTCTATGCCGCCGAGGGCAAGCCGATTCTGCACGTGATCGAGGTGGACAAGCTGCCGGAAAGCCGGCGCGGCGTGCTGGACCACATGGCGTTCTTCTCCACCGATGTGCAGCGCGCGCTGGACTGGATCCGCAGCAAGGGTATCCCGTTCCGCCTGCAGCGCGCGCCGGAGCCGTTCAACATCTGGCAGATGTTCTTCCCCGGCCCGAATGGCGAGGAAGTGGAACTGGACTTCGCCCCGGGCGAGGCCGCGCCGGCCGGCTGGGAAGGCAAGCCCATCGTCAAGGCGGCCTGAAGCCATGGACCTGGGGCTGAAGGGCAGGCGGGCGATCGTCTGCGCCTCCTCGCGCGGGTTGGGCAAGGCCTGCGCCACGGCGCTGGCGCGGGAAGGCGCCCTGGTGGTCATCAATGGGCTGAACGCCGAACGGCTGGCCGCGGCGGCGGCGGAGATCGAGGCCGCGACCGGCCAGCGCCCGGTGGCGGTGCAGGCCGACATCACCACGCCGGAGGGGCGCGCCGCGCTGCTGGCGGCCTGCGAGCAGCCCGACATCCTGGTGAACAACAATGCCGGCCCGCCGCCCGGCAAGCTGGCGGACTGGGACGAGGCGGCGTGGATCGGCGCCTTCCAGTCCAACATGCTGCCGGCGGCCCTGTTGATCCGCGCGGTGATGCCGGGCATGCGGGCGCGGCGCTTCGGGCGCATCGTCAACATCACCTCCGCCATGGTGAAGTCGCCGCGGCCGCATATGGGGCTGAGCACGGCGGCACGCTCGGCGTTGACCGCCTTCTGCAAGGGCATCAGCAAGGAAGTGGCGGCCGACAACGTCACCATCAACAACCTGCTGCCCGAACGCATCGACACCGACCGCCAACGCTTCATGGCGCAGCGCATGGTGGCGGCGCAGGGCATCACCTTCGAGCAGGCGCGGGAGCAGATCGTCGAGACGGTGGCGGCCAGGCGCTTCGGCCTGCCGGGTGAATTCGGCGACGCCTGCGCCTTCCTCTGCGCCGCGCAGGCCGGCTTCATCTCGGGCCAGAACCTGCAACTGGACGGCGGCAGCTACGAAGGGCTGGTGTGATGCGGCGCGCGGATATCGCCCGCCTGGTGGACGACCGCCCGGCCGAGGGCGTGTTCCGCGTGCATGCCGATGCCTTCCGGTCCCAGGCGGTGTTCGACCTGGAGATGCGGACGATCTTCGAGGCCGGCTGGTGCTTCGTCGGCCTGGAATGCCAGGTGCCGAACCCGCATGACTTCGTCACCACCCGCATCGGCCGCCAGCCGGTGGTGGTGCAGCGCGGGGCGGATGGCGTGGTGCGCTGCTTCCTGAATGCCTGCCGCCACAAGGGCGCGCTGGTGTGCCACCTGCAGCGCGGCAATGCGCGCGGCCATACCTGCCAGTATCATGGTTGGGCCTATGACAGCAGCGGCGCCAATGTCGGCATCAAGCTGTTGCGGCAGGGTGAATACAGCGCCGCCTTCCATGCCGAGGACCATGGCCTGAAGCAGGCGCGGTGCGAGAGCCATCGTGGCTTCGTCTTCGCCAGCCTGAACCACGACGTGCCGCCATTGGCGCAGCACCTGGGCGGCATGGCCACCTTCCTCGACCTGGTGGCGGACCAATCCCCCGCCGGCATGGAGTTGCTGCCGGGCACGGTGACCTACACCTACAGGGCCAACTGGAAGTTCCAGGTAGAGAATACCGGGGACGTCTATCACTTCACCTCGACGCATCCTTCCTACATCGACGTGCTGGCGGGGCGGCGGGCGCAGGACGGCGCGGCGGCGGACACCACCACCTATGCCCGCTTCCGCGAGAAGGAACTGGTGCGCGGCAGCATGTGCTTCGCCCATGGCCACAGCGCCATGTGGGGCAGCAACCCCACGCCGGAAGCCCGGCCGTTGTTCGCCAGCCTGGAGGAAGTGGCGGCGCGCGTCGGCGAGGCGCGGGCGCGCTGGATGCTGTACGTGCGCAACATCACCGTCTTCCCCAACGTGCAGTTCGCCGAGAATGCGTCGCTGCAGATGCGCGTCATCCGCCCGCTGGCGCCGGGGCTGACCGAGATGACCGGCTATTGCCTGGCGGCCCGGGGCGAGGACGCCGCCGCCCGCACCCGCCGCATTCGCCAGTATGAGGAGTTCTTCAACCCCTCCGGCCTGGCGACGCCGGACGACACCACCGCCTATGAGGATTGCCAGGCCGGCATGCAGGCCGGCCTGGTGGATTGGCACCAGGGCTACATGCGCGGCATGGCGGTGGTACGGCAGGGCGGGGACCAGTATGCGGCGGAACTCGGCATTACCCCGGAAACCAGCGCGCATGGCGGCTTCGAGATGGGCGACGAGACGATTTTCCACGGCCCCTACCGCTATTGGCGCGACCGCCTGATGGCCGGCGCATGAGCCCGCTGGAACAGGCCAGCGCACTGCTGTTCGCGGAAGCCGCGGCGCTGGACGAACGCCGCTGGCCGGACTGGCTGGCGCTGTTCAGCGCGGACGCGGTTTATCACGTGCCGGCCTGGCGGGATGAGACCACGCCCACCAGCGACCCGCAGGCGGAGATTTCCATCATCCATTGCCAAGGCCGCGCCGCGTTGGCGGAACGGGTGCAGCGCATCACCGGTGGGCGCAGCGTGGCCAGCCTGCCGCCGCCGCGCACCGCGCATGCGGTCAGCAACATCCAGGTGGTGGCCGCCAGCAGCGAGGCGCTGCGGGTGAAGAGCCTGTGGACCAGCCATGTGTTCAACGTGAAGCGGCAGGACCAGCACGTGTTCTTCAGCCGGGTGGAACACCTGCTGGTGCGGGAGGCAGAGGGCTGGCGCATCGCCCACCGCCACGCGCTGCTGCTGAACGACCGGCTGCCGACGATGCTGGATATCTATTCGCTGTAGCCGGGCGGCTGAACTGTCGGGTGATTCGCGCCCTACCGCCCGCGCAGCGGCAGGTCCCGCAGCGCCAGGGCGGCGGCCAGGTTCACCAGCATCACCAGCCCGGCGGCGGCGAACACGGCGGAGAATGCGCCTTCCAGCGCGGCCGGGCCGGCGGCGGCAAACAACTCCCGCCCGGCCAGCCCGCCCGGCACCGTGGCGCGCAGCCAGCTGAACAGCAGGCCGGAAAGCACCGCCACGCCGAAGGCACCGCCCAGCAGGCGGAAGAAGAACATGCAGCCGACGCCGATGCCGCCATCCCGCGGTTCCAGCGCGTTCTGGATCGCCACCGTCATCGGCGCGAAGCTGCAGCCGAAGGCCAGCCCCAGCAGCAGGGTGGCGCCCATGTCCAGCAGCAGGTTGTGGCCCAGCCCCATCCAGGCGATGACGAAGCACATCAGCGCCGCCACGCCCGCGCCGGTGACCGGGGCGAAGCGGTAGCGCCCCAACCGCCCCACCAGCTGCCCACCGATGAAACTGCCGCTGACGCTGCCGAGCGTGATGGCGATCATCCGCAGCCCGGCCTGGTTGGCGGTAAGCCCGGCCATCAGCTGGAAGGCCAGCGGGATGTGGATGACCAGCCCGATATTGGCCATGCTGGCGGTGCAGGTGACCACGTTGGAGAGCACGAACTCCCGGTTGCGGAACAGCCGTGGCGGCAGCATCGGCTCCACCGCCACGCTTTCGGTCTTCGCCAGCGCCACCAGGAACACCAGCCCCATGGCGAAGCAGCCCAGCGGCAACGGCGCCAGGAAGCTGCCGGAACGCTGCGCCGCGGTAATGCCGAACAGCAGTGGCGTGGCGGAGAGCAGGATGAACAGCGCGCCCAGCCAGTCGATCACCGGCCGCCGCCCCGGCTTGGGCAGGCGGCGCAGCTGGAAATAGGTCAGCGCGAAGGCGGCGGCGCCGAGCGGCGCGTCGATCAGGAAAATCCAGTGCCAGGTCAGGTAGTCGGCGAACAGTCCGCCCAGTATCGGCCCGCCTATGCTGGCGGTGGCGAAGACGCTGGAAAGGTAGCCCTGCACCCGGGCACGGTCGCGCGGCGGGAAGATGTCCCCCACCACCGCCACCGAAACGCTGCGCAGCCCGCCGCCGCCCAGGCCCTGCACCACGCGGGCCAATATCAGCTGCGTCATGTCCTGCGAGGCAGCGCAGAGCAGCGCGCCGAAGACGAAGCCGGTGACCGAAACCAGCAGCACCGGCCGGCGGCCATACAGGTCGCTCAGTCGGCCATAGATGGGCGTGGTGACGGTGCTGGCGATGAGATAGGCCGAGACCACCCAGCTCAGGCTTTCCCAGCCGCCCAGGTCGGTGGCGATGGAACTCAGCGCGGTGGCGACGATGGTCTGGTCCAGGCTGGCCAGGAACAGGGCCAGCATCAGGCCGGTCATGATGCTGCGGATCTGGGGCTTGGTGAAGGCGGGCGCGGTTTCGGTCATCTGGCCCGCATGCTAGAGCCTGATCGGCGCTGACTGAAGCGCCGACCAGGCTCCGGCTTGTTGTTTGGCCGGGTGATTCACGCCGTTCAGTGATTTCACCGAACGGCGATCACGCTCTGGTCCAAGGGGGCGGATCGACAATCCCTCGTGTTCCAAAGGGCAGGGGCAGGGGCAGGGGCAAGGGTGGGGCGGGGGCCGGGCATGGCGCAGCAGCAGCAGGTGGAGGCCGAGGCCGGCGATGCCGACGACATCTGGCTGCAACCGCATTCGGACGACATCTGTTTTTCGCTGGGCCTGCTGGCGGCGCATCGCCGGGCCGGTACGCTGCTGACGATTTTCCCGGTCGCCAACTACATCGCCGCCGGGCTGGGCAGCCAGCCGGCCCATACCGAATACATCACCCAGCTGCGGCTGGCCGAGGACCTGGCCTTCGCCACCGCCTGCGGGCTGGAGACGCGGGCTCTGCGCTTCACTTGCGCCCTGGCCCGCGGCGATGCCTCCTTCGACGCCGGGCCGGCCGCGGCGGTGGCGGACAGCATCGAGCTGGAGTTGATGCGGGCGCTGATGGGCCCGACCCTGGGGCAGATACCGCAGCCGCGGCGCCGGCTGTTCTGCCCCATGGGCATCGGCGGGCATGTGGACCACCTGGCGGTGCTGCTGGTGGTGTTGCGGCACTACCCCTTGCTGGCGCAGCACTATCGCCTCGGCTTCTATGAGGACCTGCACTATGCCAGTGACCCGGGCCGGCGTGGCCGCGGGTTGCAGCAATTCGCCGCCCTGCTGCAGGGCCGCGCCGCGCGGCGCCAGGCCTGGGCGCTGAATGCCGCGCAGCAGACGGAAAAGCTGCGGCTGGTGCGGCTCTATGCCAGCCAGATGACGCCGCAGATCAACCAGATCGGCGCCTATGCCCCGGCGGTGGAGGCCGGCGCGCCGCCGCATGAGGCGGTGTGGACGCTGGACCCGCCGGCTGCTCCCTGAGGCGGCCCTGGCGGCCGGTGGCTCAGTCGCCCAGGCACCAGGCGCCGGGGTAGTGCGCCATGGCGGCCTGCACCAGCCGGGTTTGCTCGCTGTCGTCCTGCATGGTGCGGGTGAAGATGGAATCGGCCTGGTTCTCCTCGATCGGCCGTGCCAGCCCGGCTTCGCGCCGCACCATCACCCGGGGCACGCCCTGGTGCAGCGCCGCCAGCATCACCATCAGGTCGTCCATGTGGTTGTGCGCCCAGTGCCGCGGGTTCAGCCGGATGCAGCGGGAATGGAAGCCCATGGTGCCGGTGCCCAGCTCGTCCATGTAGCTGTCGCAGGGCACCGCGTCGGCGAAGTTGGTCACCGCCTTGCCGCGGATGTAGGAAGCGCAGGGCACCCGCAGCGCCGCCGCATGCAGGCCGACCAGGCTGCGATACTGGTGGCGCCGCAGTGCCGCCACCAG
The DNA here is from genome assembly GCA_947373495.1 of Acetobacteraceae bacterium. Lineage (GTDB taxonomy): Bacteria > Pseudomonadota > Alphaproteobacteria > Acetobacterales > Acetobacteraceae > CAIMOR01. The sequence goes on along the minus strand of CANBXZ010000076.1, from coordinate 4,777 downwards.
CGTGGACACATAGCCGTCGCCATAGATGATGTCGTCGTCGAAGCCGAAATACAGGCAGGGCGCCGGGTGGTGCAGCAGCCCGAGGAACTTGCCGGAACCGCGCAGCGGGCGTTCCTCGGCGCTGGGCAGCAACGGCACCAGCTTCGGGTGGCCGGCCAGCGCCGCCGGCACTTCGCTGTGCTGGTCCAGGTACAGGTACAGCCGGTCGAGCTGCGGCAGGATGTGGGGCAGCGCCAGCAACAGGCTCTGGTGCCGGCTGGGCATGGTGGCCATGCCGCCGATGCGCGGCAGGCGGGACGGCAGGGTGCCAAAGGCCAGCGGTTCCATGCCCTGCGGTGCCATGCCCAGCGGTGCCATGTCCTGCGGTGCCATGTCCTGCGTGCTTCCCTTCGGTCGGGTGGCGCGCCGGCGCCCAAGCTGTTGTTTGAACGCACGAACGCGGCGCGGATGATTTCATCCGAACCGCGTTTGCTCTAGTGCTCAGCGGTAAATCGGGCAAGGAAACATGGGCATGTCGGCATTGGCCGGGGTGAAGGTTCTCGATCTCAGCCGGGTGCTGGCGGGGCCCTCCTGTGGGCAGCTCTTCGCCGACATGGGGGCCGAGGTCATCAAGGTGGAGGACCGCGGCGGCGATGAGAACCGCAACTGGCTGCCGGTGGTGGACGGGCGCGGCGCGAACTACATGAGCGTCAATCGCGGCAAGCGCGGCATCACCCTGAACCTGAAGTCGCCGCAGGGGCAGGAATTGCTGGCCGCGCTGGTGCGGCGCAGCGACGTGCTGATCGAGAACTTCCCACCCGAGACGGCCAGGCGCCTGGGACTGGACTGGCCGACGCTGCAGGCCATCAACGAGAACCTGGTGCATGTCTCCATCACCGGCTACGGCAGCCGCGGCCCGCTGAAGGACCGCCCGGGCTACGACAACATGCTGCAGGCGTTCAGCGGCATGATGGCGATGACCGGCGAGCCCGACCGCGGCCCGGCCCGGCTCGGCCCTTCCGTCATCGACCTGGGCACCGGCGCGCTGGCCTTCGCCGCCGCCTGCGCCGCGCTGCTGGCGCGCAACGAAGGCCGGGCCAAGGGCCAGCATGTCGAATGCTCCCTGTTGCAGACCGCGCTGAGCCAGCTGGGCTACCACTTCACCGCCCTCACCATGGCCGGCGTGGTGCCGGCCCGTACCGGCAGCGCGGTGTGGCACATCGTGCCGTACCAGTGCTTCCAGACCGCGGATGGCTGGATCCTGGCCGGTGCCACCAACGACGCCGCCTGGCAGCGCATGGCCGCCGCGCTGGAAGCGCCGGACCTGGCCGCCAACCCGGCCTATGCCACCAACCTGGGCCGCAGCCAGGCCCGGCTGGAACTGGTGGCGCTGCTGGAGCCCTGTTTCCGCACCCGCCCCACCGCCGAATGGGTGGCGCGCTTCGACGCCGCGAAGGTGCCGTGCAGCCCGGTGCAGGATGTGGAGGAGGCCCTGGCCCACCCGCAGGTGCAGGCGCTGGGCATGGTGCAGGAAGTGCCGGACGGCCGTGGCGGCACGCTGCGGCTGTGCAACGTGCCGATTGAGATGAGCGCCACGCCCCCCACCCCCGGCGGCCGCCCGCCGGACCTGGGCGAACATACCGAGGACGTGCTGCGCGAGGTGCTGGGGCTGGACCCGGCGGCGATTTCGGCGCTGCGCCAGGCCCAGGCGATATGAGCGGCATCCTGATGCCGGAGGCGGAACTGGCCGCCGCCGACCCCGCCGCCTGGTACGAAAACCGGCTGGTGGAGGAAATCGTCAATGGCGAGACCGAGCTGGGCCTGCTGCCCGCCCTGGTGGCGCGCGGCAGCCTGGCGCTGGATGTGGGCGCCAACCTGGGCATCTACGCCTATGCCCTGGCGAAGTGGGCGGCGCGGGTGGAAGCCTTCGAGCCCAACCCCGCCGTGGCCGCGCTGGCCCGCCGCATGCTGGGGACGCGTGCCACGCTGCATGAACTGGCGGCCTCCAGTTCCAGCGGGCAGCGGCGGTTTCGCGTGCCGCTTTCGGAACAGGGCGAGGCGCTGCATTTCGGCGGCAACCTGGACGGCACCCATGCCCAGTTCCCCAACCAGTTGGAATACCTGGTGCAGGCGGTGGAACTGGACAGCTTCGGCTATGGCGACGTGTCGCTCATCAAGGTGGATGCCGAGGGCCATGAACTGGATGTGCTGCTGGGCGCCCGCCGGCTGATCGCCAGCTGCCGGCCCTACCTGATTCTGGAACTGCTTTCCGGCACCCATGCCGACCCGGGCGCCGAGATGGAGCGGATCTGCTCCCGCTTCAACTACGAAGCCTTCGTCTTCCACGCCAATGCGCTGCACCCGGCGGCCGAGGTGCTGCGGGTGCTGAACACCAACACCACCTGGGGCTCGGCCTACCAGACCCGGAACATGCTGTTCGTGCCGGCCCGCGCCACCCCGACCCCGACCCGAATGGAACATCCCGATGCGTGATGCCACCGCCGGGCGGCTGGGCCGCCGCGCCATCCTCACCCTGCCGCTGCTGGCCGCGCCGGCGCTGGCGCAGTCCTGGCCGGAACGCCCGCTGCGCATCATCGTGCCGTTCCCGCCGGGCGGGCCGGTGGATGGCGGCGCCCGGGTGGTGGCCCAGGTGCTGCAGGAACAGCTGGGCCAGCCGGTGGTCATCGACAACCGCTCGGGCGCCGGCGGCTCCATCGGCACCGAGGCCGCGGCCAAGGCGGCGCCGGATGGCTACACCCTGCATTTCGGCAGCACCGGCAGCCTGGCGGTGAACCAGACCCTGGTGCCGAACCTGAGCTACGACACCCGCCGCGACCTGGTGGCCATCAGCGTGGTCAGCGCGGTGCCGATGCTGATGGTGGCCCGCACCGGCCTGGCCGTGCGCAGCGTGGCCGATGTGGTGGCGCAGTCCCGCGCCACCCCCAACAGCATCACCTACGCCACCTCCGGCCCCGGCGGCGCGCCGCACCTGGCCGGGGAGTTGCTGCGCCAACGCGGCAATGTCCACCTGACCATGGTGGCGTATCGCGGTGCCGCCCCGGCGATGACGGCGATCATCGCGCAGGAGGTGGACACCACCTTCCTCGACCCCGCGGTGCTGATGCCGCATGTGCGGGACGGCCGGATGCGCGCCCTGGCCGTGACCGGCCCGCAGCGGCTGGCGGCGCTGCCGGACTATCCGACGCTGGTGGAAAGCGGCCTGCCCGGGGTGGAGGTGGAGAACTGGTACGCCCTGCTGGCCCCGGCCGGCACGCCGCGGGACCGGGTGGCCCGCATCCATGGCGCGCTCTCCACCGCCCTGGCCCGGCCGGCCACGCTGCGCAGCTATGTGGAACAGGGCCAGCGGGTGCTGAACCTGAACCCCGAGGACTCAGCCGCCTTCATCTCGCGGGAGATCGACAAATGGGCCGTGGTGGTGCGCAGCGCCGGGATGAAGCCGGAATGATCCCCCGCCGGAGCTTGCTGGCGGCGCTGGCCATGCCTGCGCTCGCGCATGCCCAGCCGGGCTGGGCGCCCAGCCACAGCATTCGCCTGCTGGTGCCCTATGGCCCCGGCGGCGGTGCCGATACCACCGCCCGGCTGCTGGCCGGCCCGATGGGCACCGTGCTCGGGCAAACCGTGGTGGTGGAGAACCGCCAGGGCGCCGGTGCCAGCATCGGCGCGGCCGAGGTGGCCCGCGCGGCGCCCGACGGCCATACGCTGATGATGGACGCCATGGCCCACCTGGTCACCCCGGCCATGCTGCGGCTGCCGTTGGACTACGCCACCGCCTTCGCGCCGCTGTCCCTGGTGACGGAACTGCCGCATGTGCTGCTGGTGCCCAACACCAGCCCGGCGCAGGACCTGGCCGGGCTGCTGGCGGAACTGCGCGCCAGGCCGGGGCAACTGGCCTTCGGCACCAGCGGCAACGGCACCGCCGGGCACCTGGCCTCCGTCATCCTGGCGCGGCGGGCCGGGGTGCAGGTGCTGAACGCGCCGTATCGCGGCATCGGCCCGGCCTTGCAGGACCTGATCGCGGGGCGGCTGGCCTTCGTGTTCGCCACGGTGGCTTCCGCCATGCCGCTGGTGCGGGCCGGCACCGCGCGCGGCATCGCGGTTTCCGCGCTGGAGCGGGTGCCGGCGGCGCCGCAACTGGGCACGGTGGCCGAACAGGGCTTCCCGGGCTTCGAGATGAATGAATGGAACGGCCTGCTACTGCCGGCCGGCACCCCGGCGCCGGCCATGGCGGCGCTGCACGCGGCGGTGCGCCACGCGGTGGCGGATGAGACGGTGAAGTCCCGCATCGCCAGCATGGGCGCGGTGCTGGTGGGCAGCGACCCGGCGAGCTTCGCCGCCTACCTGGCGGCGCGCCGGCCGGTTATCGCCGCGCTGGTGCGCGAGGAACGGATCACGCCCGAATAGCGCGGGCGACCTGGCTTCAGCCGCGCCGGGGCGCTGGGGCGGCCGGGGCCGGGCCGGCCCCTGCCGGGCGCCCGGCATCGAAGCCCAGGAAGCCCACTTCCGGCTTTGCCGCCCCGCCATCCCCGGCCCAGAGCCGCGGCGCCGCGGCGCCGGCCGGGGCCGCGGCGGGCGTGGCGGTACGGGCGGGGGCAGGGGCCGGCGTGCGGCTGGCGCGGTCGGCCCGGCCGGTCGCGGCGGGCTGGCCGCGGAAGGCGCCGGCTTCCTCGCGCGGCGGGCCGCTCGGCCGGCCACCGCGCACGCTGAGCAGGAAGAACATGATCTCGTTGCGGCCCTGGTCCACCGCGGCGTCCAGCGGGGTCAGGCCCAGCACGTTGCG
>CANBXZ010000075.1 GCA_947373495.1 Acetobacteraceae bacterium | reverse complement strand
ACGCTGGAAGGGCTGCGGCTGTTGGCGGGACGCAATGCCGCCCCCACCTTGACGAAGAACCCCCGCGAACCGTGAACAGCATTGTATAGTAGGTGATGGACCTTTCCCCTTTCGATCTGCCGGATTCCGACTCCGACCTCGCTTTCCTGCCGCTTGGCGGCACCGGCGAGATCGGGATGAACCTCAACGTCTATCGTTGCGATGGCCGCCTGCTGGCGGTGGATTGCGGCATCGGCTTCGGCGGGCCGGAGAATCCGGAGGTCGAGGTGATGGCGCCCGACCCCGTCTGGCTGGCGGAACGGCGCGGCAAGCTCGAAGGGCTGGTCATCACCCACGCGCATGAGGACCACATCGGTGCCGTGGCGCATCTGTGGCCGATGCTGAAATGCCCGCTCTACGGCAGCCCCTTCGTCGCCGCGGTGCTGAAGCGCAAGCTGGCCGAGGCCGGGCTGTCGCATGAAGCCAAGGTCACCACCATTCCGCCCGGTGGCCGCTGGCAACTGGGCCCGTTCGACCTGCAGTTCATCCGCGTGGCGCATTCCATCCCGGAAGCCCAGGCCATGGCGATTCGCACCCGCCACGGCATTGTGCTGCACACCGGCGACTGGAAGCTGGACCCGGAGCCGCTGCTGGGCCCGCCGACCGATGAAGCCGCCTTCGCCGCGCTGGGCGAGGAAGGCGTGCTGGCCATGGTCTGCGATTCGACCAATGCCATGGTCGAGGGCCATTCGGGCAGCGAAGCCGAGGTGCGGCGCAACATGACCGCGCTGATCCGCAGCCTGAAGGGCCGCGTGGCGGTGACCTGCTTCGCCACCAATGTGGCGCGGGTGGAAAGCATCGCCCGGGCCGCCAAGGCCGCCGGGCGCCAGGTGGCGCTGTTCGGCCGCAGCCTGCGCAACGCCGAGAACGCGGCGCGGGAATGCGGCTACCTGAAGGGCGTGGACCCCTTCGTGCCCGAGGACGAGGCCGGCTTCCTGCCCGACGACTCGTTGTGCATCATCTGCACCGGCAGCCAGGGCGAGCCGCGCAGCGCGCTGGCGAAGATCGCCGCCGACACCCACCCGAGCATCGCGCTGGGGGAGGGTGATACCGTCATCTTCTCCTCCCGCATGATCCCGGGGAATGAGCGCGGCATCCTGAAGGTGCAGGATGAACTGGCGCGGCGCGGCTGCAAGATCATGACCGCGGATGACCATATGGTGCACGTCTCCGGCCACCCGGCGCGGGACGAGTTGAAGCGGCTCTACGCGCTGGTAAGGCCGAAGATCGCGGTGCCGGTGCATGGCGAATGGCGCCACCTGTCCGAACATGCGGCGCTGGCGAAGCAATGCGGCGCCCATCCCATTCTGATCGAGGATGGCGACATGGTGCGCCTGGCGCCCGGCAAGGCCGAGGTGTGCGAAGGCGCGCCGACCGGCCGCCTGGTGGTGGACGGCAACCGGCTGCTGCCGCTGGAAGGCGGTGTGCTGGCGGCGCGCAAGCGCATGCTGTTCAACGGCGTGGTGATGGCCAGCTTCGCGGTGGACGCCAATGGCCGGGTGCTGGGCACGCCGCAGGTTTCCGCCCCCGGCCTGTTCGAGGGCACCGACCTGGAGCCGCTGCAACTGGCCAGCGACCTGGCCCGGGCCGTGGCGGACCTGCCGGGCGGGCTGAAGCGGGAAGACGACGCGCTGCGGGAAGCGGCGCGGGCGGTGCTGCGCAAGGCGGTGGGCAAGCGTCTGCGCAAGCGGCCGAATGTGGAAGTGCATCTGCTGCGGGTTTAGGGCGGCATCGCCGGGCAGCCGGCGATACCACTACAGCCTCGGGCGGTTGCCGTGCTTCGGTGCGCCAGAAGCCGCCCTACGGAATGACCCCGGCAGTCCTGGCGCTGGCCGGGCTGCCGGCCATTGAAGGTGGACCATGAGCGTTTTCAACGGTGCGGTGCTGTACCTGCTGGTCTGGTGGGTTTCGCTGTTCGCGGTGCTGCCCATCGGCACGCAGCCGGTGGCCGAAGCCGACCCGGAAGGTGGCTGGCGTGGCACGCCCAAGGCGCCGCAGCTATGGCGGAAGGTGGCTCTCACCACGCTGGTGGCGGCGGTGGTCTGGGGGATTCTGTACGGAATTATCACCAGTGACTGGCTGAGCTTCCGCAGTGGCTGGCTGGCGATGCCAGAAAATTAGGCGAGTTTGAGGTAAAACACCCGGTCTCGCCTTGTTTTTGTGCAGGCTGCGGCTGAACGCCGCTTTTTCTCTCTTTTTTCGCGGCCTTTCGAATTGTGCCGCGTTCTCCCTGGCGCCAACATAATGACAGGAAGAGGGTTGGTCCTCTTTCTGCCGTGTGACTGGCGTTTCCTCCCTAAACTCGGGCCGCACCCCTTTGGGGTTGCGGCCCTTTTTTTAACTGTATCGGTGACCCGGTCAAGCGTTATCCGCCGCCATCACGGCTATTTTTGAAATTCTCTGTGCTTATTGCGGTGCAGCACGTACGAAAATTGCCTCACCCTGCGGTAAGGCCGTTCAGGCGGCCCCTTGCCTGGCCGCCGGCCTCAACGGGCCGGGTGAATCCGCCCCGCATGTGATTCCACCTGCGCGGCGTTTGCTCTAGTGTCCGCCGCCCCTGCTGCCTGAGGACCTTGCCTTGCGCCTGTCTCGCGCCTTCCTGCCCACCCTGAAGGAAACCCCGGCCGAGGCGCAGATCGCGTCGCACCGGTTGATGCTGCGTGCCGGCATGGTCCGGCAGACCGCCGCCGGCATCTATGCCTGGCTGCCGCTTGGCCTGCGCGTGCTGCAGAAGGTCAGCACCATCGTGCGTGAGGAGCAGAACGCCGCTGGCGCCCAGGAAATCCTGATGCCGACGATCCAGTCCGCCGAGTTGTGGCGCGAATCCGGCCGCTATGAGGATTACGGCAAGGAGATGCTGCGCATCCGCGACCGCCACGACCGCGAGATGCTGTTCGGCCCGACCAATGAGGAAATGGTCACCGACCTGTTCAAGACCTACGCCAAGTCGTACCGCGACCTGCCGCGCAACCTGTACCACATCCAGTGGAAGTTCCGGGACGAGATCCGCCCACGCTTCGGCGTGATGCGCGGCCGCGAATTCCTGATGAAGGACGCCTACAGCTTCGACCTGGATGCCGAGGGCGCCCGCCGCAGCTACAAGCAGATGTTCGTGGCCTATCTGCGCACCTTCGCCCGCATGGGGCTGCAGGCGATTCCGATGCAGGCCGACACCGGCCCGATCGGCGGCGACCTGAGCCATGAGTTCCTCATCCTGGCGGAAACCGGCGAAAGCGGCGTGTTCCTGCACAAGGACCTGCTGGAATTCGACGTGCTGGGCAGCGCCGCGGGCAAGGCTGACGACCTCTCGGCGATCGTGGACTTCTGGACCAGCCGCTACGCCGCCACCGACGAAAAGCACGACGAGGCCGCCTGGGCCCAGGTGCCGGCCGACAAGCAGGTGAGCGCGCGTGGCATCGAGATTGGCCACATCTTCTACTTCGGCACCAAGTACAGCGCCGCCATGGGGCTGAAGGTCAGCGGCCCGGACGGCGCGATGGTGACGCCGGAAATGGGCAGCTACGGCATTGGTGTGTCCCGCCTGGTGGGCGCCATCATCGAGGCGAACCACGACGAGGCCGGCATCAAGTGGCCGGACGCCGTGGCGCCGTTCCGCGTGGCGGTGCTGAACCTGAAGCAGGGCGACGCCGCGACCGATGCGATGTGCGAGGCGCTGTACAACGCCTTCCCGGACGACGCGGTGTATGACGACCGCAGCGAGCGCGCCGGCGTGAAGTTCAACGACGCCGACCTGCTGGGCTACCCCTGGCAGGCCGTGGTCGGCCCGCGCGGCGCCGCCGCCGGCAAGGTGGAACTGAAGCGCCGCGCCACCGGCGAGAAGCTGGAGCTTTCGCTGGAGGACGCCATTGCCCGCATTCGCGGCTGAGGTGCCGGTGCGGCATCGTCACGGGCCACGCGCATGAACTGGTTCAACGCCTTCGAACGGATGGTCGCCTTCCGCTACCTGCGGGCGCGGAAGGGGGAGCGATTCGTCTCCGTCATCGCCATCTTCTCGCTGGTGGGCATCGCGCTCGGCGTCGCCACGCTGATCATCGTGATGAGCGTGATGAACGGGTTCCGCCAGGAATTGCTCGGCCGCATCCTGGGGCTGAACGGCCACATGGGCATCTACACCACCACCGGCGAACCGCTGCGCGACTTCGACGACATCACCGCCAAGGTGCGCGCCCTGCCGGGCGTGGTGCAGGCGGCGCCGATCGTGGAAGGGCAGATCCTGCTCACCAGTGAGCAGGGCGGCGCCAGCGGTGGCCTGGCGCGCGGTATCCGGCCGGAGGACCTGCGGGCGCGGGCGTTGATCGCAGGCAATATCCGCCAGGGCAGCCTGGCTGGCTTCCAGGGCGACGACGCCATCGTCATCGGCACCGGGCTGGCCTTCAAGATGCGCGTGGGCGTGGGGGACCGCATCACCCTGGTTTCGCCGCAGGGGCGCGCCACGGTGGTGGGCACGGTGCCGCGGGTGCGGGCCTATCGCGTCGTCGCCATCTTCAATGTCGGCATGAACGAATACGACAGCAGCTTCGTGTTCCTGCCGCTCGACGCCGCGCAGGTTTATTTCCGCACGCCCGAAGCGGCGACGCAGGTGGAGGTCTTCGTGCAGGACCCGACGCGGGTGCGCGCGGTGAACCTGGAGATCCGTCGCGCCCTGGCCGGCCGACCGGTGCGGATCGTGGACTGGCAGGACGCCAACAGCAGCTTCTTCAATGCGGTGCAGGTGGAACGGAACGTGATGTTCCTGATCCTCACCCTCATCATCATCGTCGCCGCCTTCAACATCATCAGCAGCCTCATCATGCTGGTGAAGGACAAGGGGCGGGACATTGCCGTGCTGCGCACCATGGGCGCCACCAGCGGCAATATCCTGCGCATCTTCCTGCTGTGCGGCGCGAGCGTCGGCATCCTCGGCACCGGCATCGGCTTTGGCCTGGGCATGCTGTTCTGCTGGAACATCGAGGGCATTCGCCAATTGCTGCAAAGCCTCACCGGCACGCAGCTGTTCAGCCCGGAAGTCTACTTCCTCTCCCGGTTGCCGGCCGTGGTGGACCCGAACGAGGTGGCCCAGACCGTCTTGATGGGCCTCGGCCTGTCGTTGCTGGCCACCATCTACCCCAGTTGGCGCGCCGCGCGCATGGACCCGGTGGAGGCCTTGCGCAATGAATAACGTGGCCGACCTGGTGGCGCCGCTGCGCCTGGCGGCGGTGCATCGGCACTACCGTACCGAAGCCGGCGAGTTGTCGGTGCTGACCGGCGCCGACCTGGTGCTGGCGGGCGGCGAGATCGTCGCCCTGGTGGCGCCTTCGGGCACCGGCAAGTCCACGCTGCTGCACCTGGCCGGGCTGCTGGAACGGCCGGATGCCGGGGAGGTGTACGTCGAGGGCCGCGCCGCCGGCAGCCTTTCCGACAACGACCGCACCGCGATCCGCCGCACCACCATCGGCTTCGTCTACCAGTTCCATCACCTGCTGCCGGAGTTCACCGCCGAGGAGAATGTGGTGCTGCCGCAGATGGCCGCCGGCACCAGCCGGGCTGCGGCGCAACTGCGGGCGCGGGAGTTGCTGGGCAGCTTCGGCCTGGGGGAGCGGCTGGACCATCGGCCGGGCAAGCTTTCCGGCGGCGAGCAGCAGCGCGTGGCCATCGCCCGCGCCCTGGCCAACCGGCCGCGCATCCTGCTGGCGGACGAGCCCACCGGCAACCTGGATGCCGCGACCGCCGGCCGGGTGTTCGAGGAGTTGCTGCACGCCGTGCGCGGCCAGGGCGTGGCGGCGCTGGTGGCCACTCACAACCCGGACCTGGCGGCGATGATGGACCGCAAGGTGACGCTGCACGAGGGCAAGCTGGTCGAGGCGTGATAGGCTTCGGCCATGCGCGACTCCTTCATCCACCTGCACACCCATTCCAGCTATTCGCTGAGCGAAGGCGCCATCAAGGCGGAGAAGCTGGCGGCCCTGGCGAAGGATGCCGGCATGCCGGCGGTGGCCCTGACCGACACCGCCAACATGTTCGGCGCGCTGGAATTCGCCCAAGGGTGCAGCGGCAAGGGCGTGCAGCCGATCATGGGCTGCCAGTTGTGGCTGGCCCGCGGCGCCACCGACGAACGCCCCGAATCGGCCCGGCTGGCGCCTGACCCCATCGTGGCGCTGGCGATGAACCCGGCGGGGTTGGACAACCTGCAACGGCTGTCCTCGCATGGCTTCCTGGCCGATGACCCTTCCGGCAAGCCGGCGATCAGCCTGGACCTGCTGTTGCAGCATGCGCCGGGGTTGTTCCTGCTCACCGGCGGCACCACCGGCCCGCTGGCGCGGCTGCTGACCGAAGGCCGGCGCGACGGCGCGCTGCGGCTGCTGGCGCGGCTGGGCGAAGCCTTCCCGGACCGGCTGGCGGTGGAGTTGCATCGCCACGGGCTGCACCTGGAGAAGATGGTGGAGCCCGGCCTGCTGGCGCTGGCGGAAGCGGCGCGGCTGCCGATCGTGGCCGCCAACGACGTGTATTTCGCCAAGCGGGAAATGCATGAGGCGCATGACGCGCTGCTCTGCATCAGTGAAAGCCGGGTGCTGGCGGAAACCGACCGGCGCCGGGTGACCGACAACCACTACTTCAAGACCGCGGCGCAGATGCGCGCGCTGTTCGCCGACCTGCCGGATGCCTGTGACAACACCCTGGCCATTGCCCGCCGCTGCGCGGTGATGGTGGAAAGCAAGAAGCCGGAACTGCCGATCTGCCCCAAGGTGGGGGAGGGCATGGACGAGGCCCAGACGGTGCGGGACATGGCCACCCGCGGCCTGGACAAGCGGCTGGAGGCGATGGCCGCCACCGCGGAGCAGCGCAAGACCTACCACGACCGGCTGGACTACGAACTCGGCGTGATCGAGAAGATGGGCTTCTCCGGCTACTTCCTGATCGTGGCGGACTTCATCCAGTGGGCGAAGGCGCAGGGCATTCCGGTGGGGCCGGGGCGCGGTTCGGGCGCCGGCAGCGTCGCCGCCTGGAGCCTGCTGATCACCGACCTGGACCCGCTGCGCTTCGGCCTGCTGTTCGAACGCTTCCTGAACCCTGAACGCGTCTCGATGCCCGACTTCGACATCGATTTCTGCCAGGACCGGCGCGACGAGGTCATCAACTACGTCCGCAACGAATATGGCCACGACCGGGTGGCGCAGATCATCACCTTCGGCAAGCTGCAGGCCAAGGCCGCGGTGCGCGACAGCGGCCGCGTGCTGGGCATGCCCTATGGCCAGGTGGACAAGATCGCCAGCCTGATCCCGTTCAACCCGGCCAAGCCCGTCACGCTGGCCCAGGCCATCGCCGAGGAACCCCGCCTGGCGCAGCTGCGCGACGCGGATGAGAGCGTGGCGCGGCTGCTGGAAATCGCCAACCAGTTGGAGGGGCTGTACCGCAACGCCTCCACCCATGCCGCCGGCGTGGTGATCGGCCGCAAGCCACTCATCGAGATCGTGCCGCTCTACCGCGACCCGCGGAAGGAGATGCTGATCACCCAGTTCTCCATGAAGTACGTGGAGCAGGCGTCGCTGGTGAAGTTCGACTTCCTCGGCCTCACCACGCTGACGGTGATCGAGAAGGCGCTGAAGACCCTGAAGGGGCAGGGGATCGACATCGACATCAGCCAGATCCCGCTGGACGATGCGCGAACCTACGAGATGCTGCGCAAGGGTGACGCCGCCGGGGTGTTCCAGTTCGAAGGCCAGGGCATGCGCGATTGCCTGCGGCAGATGAAGGTGGACAGGTTCGAGGATTTGGTGGCCGCCGTGGCGCTGTATCGCCCGGGGCCGATGGCGAACATCCCGGCCTATTGCCAGCGCAAGCATGGCGAGCCCTGGGCAAGCCCGCACCCGAAGATCCACCACATCCTGGCCGAGACCAACGGCATCATGGTCTACCAGGAACAGGTGATGCAGATCAGCCAGGAACTGGCGGGCTACTCGCTCGGCGGCGCCGACCTGCTGCGCCGCGCGATGGGCAAGAAGATCAAGGCGGAGATGGAGAAGCAGCGCGGCATCTTCTGCGAAGGCGCCGTGGCCAATGGCGTGGAAGCCGCCAACGCCGGCGAGATCTTCGACCTGATGGAGAAGTTCGCCGACTACGGCTTCAACAAGTCCCACGCCGCCGCCTATGCCCTGGTCAGCTACCAGACCGCCTGGCTGAAGGCGAACCACCCGGTGGCCTTCCTGGCGGCGCTGATGACGCTGGACATGGACAAGACCGAGAAGCTGGCCAACGACATGCAGGAGGCATCGCGCCTCGGCATTGCCGTGCTGCCGCCGGACATCAACAGGTCCGGCCATGAATTCCTGGTGGAGTTGGACGCCGAGGGCAAGCAGGCCATCCGCTTCGCGCTTTCGGCGGTGAAGCGCGTGGGGGCCGCGGCGATGAAGGACCTGGTGGCGGCGCGCGACAAGCCCTTCACCAGCGTGGCGGACTTCGCCCAGCGCGTGGACCCCAAGCTGCTGAACAAGATGCAGATCGAAAACCTGGCCAAGGCCGGCGCCTTCGACAGCCTGGAGAAGAACCGGGCCCGGCTGGTGGCCGGCGCCGAGACGGTGCTGCGCCGTGCCCAGGCTGCCGCCGAGGACCGCGGCAGCAGCCAGATCGGCCTGTTCGGCGGCGCCGATGCCAAGCCGGAACCGCTGCGCCTGCCGGATCTCAACGACTGGCCGCAGCTGGAACGCCTGGCCTTCGAGGCCGAGGCGGTGGGCTTCCATCTCTCGGCGCACCCGCTGGACGTGTACAAATCCGTGCTGCGCCGGCTGGGGGTGACGCCCATCGTGCACATCGCGGCGCAGTCCAAGGGCACCAGCCGGTTGAAGCTGGCCGGCACGGTGGTGAACAGCAAGGAACGCACCACCAAGTCCGGCAGCCGCATGGCCTGGGTGCGGCTTTCGGATGCCTCCGGCAGTACCGAGGTGACGCTGTTCTCTGAAGTGCTGTCCCGGTCGCGCGAGTTGCTGACCGAAGGCACCGCCGTGCTGATGAGCGTGGAGGCCCGCAGCGAGAATGAGAGCCTGCGGCTGACCGTGAACGATGTGGAGGGGCTGGAGAAGGCGGCGCAGAATGTCGGCCAGGGCATTCGGCTCTGGCTGGAGCAGACCGCCAGCGTGGACCACATTCGCGATGTCTTGCACCGCGAGGGCAAGGGCAAGGGCCGGGTGACCATCGTGGCCCATACCGGCACCGGGCAGGATGTGGAGATCAGCCTGCCGGGGACGTTCAACGTCTCCCCCCGCCTGATGCAGGCGATGAAGGTGCTGCCGGGCGTTACCGAGGTTGAGGCGGTCTAGCCGCCCGGCTCCAGTCCTGGCCGCCCCGCCTCTGGTCCCGGTGCCGCCCGCAGCCTTGCCGCGGCACGGGCAGTGTGGCATATGGCCGGCGTCGGCGCCGGGGTTCCCTGGCGGCGGCAAATCCGCACGCGGTGCGCCCTTCCATCTGGCAGGGTCCGGTCTCCCGGTTTTCGGGGGTCAGCACCGCGGAGGTTCAACCGGACTATCATTGGAAGGAAGATCGCTCATGGCGATGCCACAGGCAAACCTGCGCACCCTGCTCGAAGCCGGCGTGCACTTCGGCCACCATACCCGCCGCTGGAACCCCCGGATGGCGCCGTACATCTTCGGCATCCGCAACCAGGTCCACATCCTGGACCTGCAGCAGACCGTGCCGATGCTGGACCGCGCCCTGAAGGCGGTGCGTGACACCGTGGCCGCCGGCGGCCGCGTGCTGTTCGTCGGCACCAAGAAGGCGGCGGCGGAATACGTGGCCGAAAGCGCCACGCGCTGCGGCCAGTACTACGTGAACCACCGTTGGCTCGGCGGCATGCTGACCAACTGGAAGACCATCACGGGCAGCATCAAGCGCCTGAAGGAAATGGATGGTCGCCTTGGTTCGGACACTTCCGGTCTGACCAAGAAGGAAGTGCTGATGCTGACGCGCGAGAAGGAAAAGTACGAGCGCGCGCTCGGCGGCATCAAGGACATGGGCGGCCTGCCGGACATCATCTTCATCATCGACACGGTGAAGGAAAAGCTGGCGATCGAAGAAGCCAACAAGCTGGGCATCCCGGTTGTCGCCGTGTGCGACAGCAACGCCGACCCGGTTGGCGTGGCCTTCCCGATCCCGGGCAATGACGACGCGATCCGCGCCATCAACCTGTACTGCGACATGGTGGCCGCCGCGGTGTTCGACGGCATCTCCGCCGAACTGCAGGCCAGCGGTGTGGACCTGGGCAGCGCCGAGGACCTGAGCGAAGCCGAGATCGAGCTGGAAGCCGCCCCGGTTGACGTCGCCGTGGCCGAAGCCGCCCCGGCTGAGGTTGCCCCGGCCGAAGTCGCCGTGGAAGCCGCCCCCGTGGTTGCCCCGACCGAATAAGAACCGCCAAGCCGGCCGGGGGTTAGCCCCGGCCGGCCAACGCCACCTAGGAGGACCAGACATGGCCGAGATCACCGCCGCGCTGGTGCGCGACCTGCGCGAAAAGACCGGCGCTGGCATGATGGATTGCAAGAAGGCTCTGGTAGAGTCCGAAGGCAACATGGAAGCCGCCATCGACTGGCTGCGCAAGAAGGGCCTTTCGGCCGCCGCCAAGAAGTCCGGCCGCGTTGCCGCGGAAGGCCTGGTTGGCGTGGCCACCGGCCCGCAGGTCGGCGGCATGGTCGAGGTGAATGCCGAGACCGACTTCATTGCCCGCAATGAGACCTTCCAGAACTTCGTCAGCGAATTGGCTGGCCTGGTGCTGGGCATCGGCGACGATATCGAGAAGCTGAAGCACGCCACCTTCCCCGGCACCAGCCATTCGGTGCAGGACCAGCTGACCCACCTGATCGCCACCATCGGCGAGAACATGACCATCCGCCGGGCCAAGCGCCTGACCGTGGCCAATGGTGCGGTTGCCACCTACGTGCACGGCGCCATCAAGCCGGGCCTGGGCAAGATCGGCGTGCTGGTGGCGCTGGAAGGTTCCAGCGAAATCAACGCGCTGGAACAGCTCGGCCGCCAGATCGGCATGCATGTCGCCGCCGCCAAGCCGGAAGCCCTGGACGCCTCGGCGGTCGATCCCTCGGCCCTGGAGCGTGAGCGCAACGTGCTGACGGAACAGGCCAAGGCGTCGGGCAAGCCGCCCGCGGTCATCGAGAAGATGGTCGAAGGCCGGATCCGCAAGTACTACGAGGAAGTGGTGCTGCTGGAGCAGGTCTGGGTGCACGACGGCGAGAGCCGGGTGAAGGAAGTGGTCAAGAAGGCCGGTGGCAATCTGACCGGCTTCCAGCGCTTCGTGCTGGGTGAGGGCGTGGAAAAGCAGGTTGGCGACTTCGCCGCCGAGGTTGCTGCCGCGGCCGGCCTGACCAAGGCCTGATAAATGGCGGGCGGCCGGCGTGGCCGCCCTTGCCAGTTGGTCTGAAGGGCCGCCTGCGGTATGGCACGGCGGCCCTTTGCTTGTCCGGGGTTCAGGCGGCTCGCCGCCGCGTGACCCCATAGCGGCCTTGCGGGGCCAGGGTGCCGGCGCCTATGTTCCGCCGCCGCCAGAACCACACTGGAGTCACAGTGAGCGAACCTCTTCGCTACAAGCGCGTCCTGCTGAAGGTTTCCGGTGAGGCTCTGATGGGCCACCGCGACTACGGGCTGGACAACGCCACCATCCGCGCCATTGCCGCCGATGTGCGCGCGGTGATGGACCTGGGGGTGCAGGTCTGCCTGGTGATTGGTGGCGGCAACATCTTCCGCGGCATCTCCGGTGCCGCGTCCGGCATGGACCGGGCCCAGGCCGACTACATGGGCATGCTGGCCACCGTGATGAACGCGCTGGCCATGCAGAACGCCCTGGAAAAGGCCGGCGTGCCGACCCGGGTGCAAAGCGCCATCAGCATGGAATCGGTGTGCGAGCCCTACATCCGCCGCCGCGCGATCCGCCACATGGAAAAGGGCCGGGTGGTAATCTTCGCCGCCGGCACCGGCAACCCGTTCTTCACCACCGACACCGCGGCGGCGCTGCGGGCGGCGGAAATGGCCTGCGATGCCATGCTGAAGGGCACCCAGGTTGACGGCGTGTACAGCGCCGACCCGCGCAAGAACCCGAAGGCCGAGCGTTACGTGACGCTGAGCTACCTGGACGTGCTGGCGCGTGACCTGCAGGTGATGGACGCTGCCGCCATCAGCCTGGCGCGCGAAAACAAGCTGCCGATCATCGTGTTCAACATCCACGAGGAAGGCGCCTTCACCAGCGTGATGAAGGGCGAAGGTCGCTTCACCACCGTTATCGAGCAGTAGCTAACAGCGGCGGGCCGCCTGGCCCGCCCACAGGTTGGGGGAACCGGGCCATGCCCGCCGATATCAAAGCCCTGAAGCAGGATCTGACCCGTCGGATGGATTCGACGATGGAACTGCTGAAGAAGGAATTCCAGGGCCTGCGTACCAGCCGCCCGAGCCCGGCGCTGCTGGAGCCGATTCGCGTGCTGGCCTATGGCGGCGAGGTGCCGCTTTCCCAGGTGGCCAATGTGCAGGTGGGCGGGCCCGGCCTGCTGGTGGTGCAGGTGTGGGACAAGTCGCTGGTGAAGGCGGTTGAGATCGGCGTGCGCGACAGCGGGCTGAACCTGAACCCGCAGACCGAGGGCCAGAGCATTCGCGTGCCGCTGCCGCCACTGACCCAGGAACGCCGCAACGAGTTGATCAAGACCGCGCAGAAGTACTCGGAAGGCGCCAAGGTCGCCATTCGTGGCGTGCGGCGCGACGGCATGGAGCAGGTGAAGGCGCAGGAAAAAGACAAGAAGGCGCCGATCAGCCAGGACGAGTCCAAGAAGTGGCAGGAAGAAGTCCAGAAGTTGACCGACCAGTACATCAAGACCGTCGAATCGGCGCTGATCGACAAGGAAAAGGACATCCGGACGGTTTGAACCCGCCCCCGGCCGCCCCCAGGCAACCGCGATGAGCGCCGTGACCCAAGCGCGCGAGGAAACGGCCGCGACCGGCCGCATTCCCCGGCATGTCGCGATCATCATGGATGGCAATCGCCGCTGGGCCCAGGCGCGTGGCCTGCCGGTGGCGCTTGGCCATAAGGCTGGGGCGGAAGCCGCGCGCCGCTCCATCGAGGCAGCGGCCAATGCCGGGGTGGAATGGCTGACGCTGTTCGCCTTCAGCTCCGAGAACTGGACCCGCCCGGCCGACGAGGTGCAGGAACTCACTACCCTGCTGCGGCTGTACCTGCGGTCCGAGGTGGCGACGCTGGCCAAGGAAGGCGTGCGGCTGCGCGTCATTGGCGACCGTGGCCGCTTCGGCCCCGAACTGCTGCGCGCCATTGAACAGGCCGAAACCATCACCGCCGCCGGCACCCGGCTGAACCTGGTGGTGGCGCTGTCCTATGGTGCCCGGGCCGAGATCGTCAGCGCCGCCCGCGCCATTGCCGCCGCCGCCCAGGCCGGCACGCTGGACCCGGCGACGCTGGACGAGGCCGGCTTCGCCCGCCAATTGTTCACCGCCGGCCAGCCGGACCCGGACCTCATCATCCGCACCTCGGGCGAGCAACGGCTTTCCAATTTCCTGCTGTGGCAGGCGGCCTATGCCGAATTCCTGTTCCTGGACGTGCTGTGGCCCGATTTCGGCGCCGCGCATTTCGCCCAGGCCGTGGCTGAATTCGGCCGGCGAGAGCGGCGCTACGGCGCGCGTACCACCTAGGTGAACCAACCCGTCATGGTGGCTTCCGGTCGTTGGCAAGACCTGGGCAAGCGTGCCGCCTCGGCGGTGCTGCTGTTGCCGCTGGCGATCGGCTGCCTGTGGCTGGGGGGCTGGCCCTGGGCTGGCTTCGTCATGCTCGGGCTGGGCGGCCTGGCCTGGGAATGGACCCGGTTGACCGGCGGCGAGCCGCGCGGGCCGGATGGGCTGATGCTGTATGCCGCGGTGCTGGGCGCCGGGGGCCTGGCGCTGCTGGGCCATGGCGGCTGGGGCCTGGTGTGGCTGCTGCTGGCCGCGCTGGCGACGACGCTGCGGGTGGACCGGCCGGCCATCGGGCGGTTCTGGCTGCCGGGCGGCGTGCTCTATATCGGCCTGGCCGGGTTGGCCCTGGCGCTGCTGCGCGGCGCGGCCGACCCGGTGGGCTTCGCCAACATGCTCTTCGTGTTGGTGGTGGTCTGGGCCAGCGACATCGGCGCCTATGTCGCCGGGCGCTGGTGGGGCGGCCCAAAGCTGGCGCCGTCCATTTCTCCCGGCAAGACGCGTTCCGGCGCGGTCGGTGGGCTGCTGGCGGCCATGGCTTTCGGCGGGCTGGAAGCGGCGCTGCTGGGCCCCGGCGGGTTGCCGCTGGCATTGCTGCTGGCGGCGGTGCTCAGCGTGGTGTCGCAGGCCGGCGATTTGTTTGAAAGCTGGGTCAAGCGGCGCTTTGGTGTAAAGGACAGCTCGGCGCTGATCCCTGGCCATGGCGGGCTGCTGGACCGGTTGGATGGCCTGCTTTGGGCTGCCCCGGTGGCGGCCCTGCTGGGCCTTTTGCTGGGCCGGGTTGCTGGACTGGGAGAGTTTCTGTGGCGATGAATGGCGGCAAATCCGGGGCGCCGCGACGGATAACCATCCTCGGCAGCACCGGGTCCATCGGCACCAGCACCATGGCGCTGCTGGAAGCCGCCGCGCCGGGTGAGTTCGTGGTGGAGGCGCTGGTTGCCGGGCGGGATGCCGCCGGGCTGGCGAAGCAGGCCATCCGCATCGGCGCCCGGCTGGCGGTGGTAGCGGACCCCGCTTCCTACGCCGCGCTGAAGGCCGCCCT
>CANBXZ010000074.1 GCA_947373495.1 Acetobacteraceae bacterium | reverse complement strand
GGCAAGACCCAGCGCGGCGGCTATCTCTGCCGCAGCCAGGCCGAGTTGAGCGGCTACCGCGCCGCGCGGTAGCGCATGGTCGCCGGGGATGGCGGGAAGCCGGCCGGCGCTGGCTGAAGCGCCGCTCAGCCTCCATCCTCTCGATTGGTCGCGTGCCGCACGCCTGTCGGCGAGCCCACCCAGGCGATCTTACGCCAGGTCCCAGGGCGGGGAGCAGCCGACAGCGCCGGTTCCGCGCCGCGGTGGCGCCGTCGGGCCGCCATCAGCCCGCCGGGCCAGGCCCTAGCGCGCCAGGCCGGCGGCCACCGTCTCGGCATGGCGCATCACCTCCTCCCCGGTGCGGTTCCAGGTGGTGATGCCGCCCACCATCAGCACCTGCACCAGCCCCTCGGCCAGTTCCGGCAGGGTCAGCCCCAGGCGGATGGCGTTGCCGGCATGCGCCAGCGCGCCGCGATTCTGCCCCACCAGCGTATCCAGCAGGGCAAACACCAGCTCCTTGGTCTTCAGGTCCAGCGCCCCGCCCTCGGCACGGTCCTTCATCAGCCCGGCACGCATCAGCCCATAGCCGGCGAAGGCTTCCGGCGCGTGGTTGATCAGGGTGCGGAAGCTGTCCGGCACCCGGCCATGGGTCTGTTCGAAATTGGCAATGCCGGCGGCAACGGCCTGGTCGGTCAACTCGGTCATGTCATCCCCCATTTCCGCCGCCGAGCATGGCGGCGGCCCAGCCATGCCGGCAAGCAAGCGCTTTCCCCGCCGGCGCAAATGCCGCATGAGCAGGACGAAACGCCACCCGCGGGAGCCCGAGCCATGCCCAGCACCAGCCTCAACGGCCATGAGATCCACTTCGCCGAAGCCGGCAGCGGCCCGCCGGTGGTGATGGTGCATGGCACCCTGCAGGACCAGCGTTACTGGGCGCCGCAGATGGCGCCGCTGGCCGCCGCCGGCTTCCGCCCGCTGGCGCTGAGCCTGCGCCACTTCTGGCCGGAACAATGGGATGGCGTCGGCGACGACTTCACCATCGCCCAGCACATGGAGGACACCGCTGCCTTCATCCGTGGCCTGAACGCCGGGCCGGTGCGGCTGATCGGCCATTCGCGCGGCGGGCATATCGCCTTCCGCCTGGCCGCCGCCTACCCGGAGCTGCTGCACCAGCTGGTGCTGGCCGAACCTGGCGGCGAGCTGGATGAGACCCTGGGCGGCGAGCCCGCCAGCGGCAAGCAGGCCGGGGTCTTCGCCCAGGCCGCCGGGATGATCCGCGCCGGGCAGCTGGAGGAAGGGCTGAGCTTCTTCGCCGACTACACCGGCGGTGCCGGCGCCTGGGGCCGCCGGCCGGAACCCCGCCGCCAGGTGGCGCGGGACAATGCCCGCACCCTGCTCGGCCAGGTGAACGAGAACCGCAAGCCCTACGGCCTGGCGGCGGTGCGGCAGGTGGTGACGCCGACGCTGCTGGTGGGCGGCGCGCTGACCCAGCCGCAGTTCAACGTCATCCTGGCGGCGATGGAACAGCACCTGCCGAACGGCGCCGGCCGGGTGACGATCCCACGCGCCACCCACAGCATGAGCCTGGAGAACCCGGCCGACTTCAACGCCGCGGTGCTGGGCTTCTTCTCGAAGGGCTAAAGCCGGCCGCGCACGCTCGCCAGCATTTCCAGCTGGCGTTCGGGCGCGCCGCAGAAGCGCAGCATCAGGTGGCTGGCACCGGCGCGGATGAAGCCGCGCAGGAACTCGACCGCGCCTTCCAGCCCGCCACCATAGCAGGGGCCGAGCTTGCTGCTGATATCGGCGCGGTCGCCGTAGTAGCTGCGCAGGAAGCTGTGCACCTGCGCCGTGGCGGCGGCCGCGTCGTCGTCAATGGAGATGGTCAGGTACACCGCGCCGGTGATGCTGGCCGGGTCGCGGCCGTGGTCCCGCGCCGCTTGCTGGAATTCCGGCCATTTCCGCGCGAAGCCGGCAGCGTCCAGCGAGGACGGGAACCAGCCATCCAATTCCTGGCTGACACGCCGCAGCGTCGCCGGCACGGTGCCGCCGATCCAAATGGGCGGGCCGCCCGGGCGATGCGGCAGCGGGCCGACCTGCTGGCCCTTCAGCGTCCACAGATTGTCCCAGTCCACCGGCCCGCCGGCCCAGAGCGCCCGGCACAGCCGCACCGCCTGCATCATCCGGGTGCCACGCGCCTCGAACGGCACGCCGCAGGCGGTGAACTCGTCGCGGATGGAAGGTGCATCGGTGGCGGCGCCGATGCCGAGGATCAGCCGGCCCTCGCTGATCTGGTCCAGCGTGGCCAACTGGTGCGCCAGCACCACCGGGTTGCGCAGCGCCGGCAGCAGCACGGCGGTGCCCAGTTGCACCCGCCGGGTGCGCGCCGCCACCGCGGCCAGCAGGGTCAGCGGTTCATGGCGCGGCCGGGCGGTGATGCTGTCCCCCACCCAGATGCTGTCATAGCCCAGCGCCTCGGCCTGTTCGGCCAGGGCCAGCATGGGGGCCACCTCGGGGCGGCCCTGCATGATCTGCTCGCGCGTCGGCAGCAGGTAGCCAAGTTTCACGCTCATGCTCTCGTTCTCAACCGGCAATGGCGTAGGCGGGGCGGCGCGGGTCGGCGCCGGCGGCCAGCAGGCCGGATTTCGGGTCGCTCAGCACCACTTCCACCGTGCCGGCCAGCCAGGTTTGCGCCGGCCAGTCGCTGATGCCGTGGCCCTTGGCCGCCAGCGCGTCCCGCGTCGCCTGGGGAATGGCGGATTCCACCGCCAGCCGGCCGGGGAAATACTCGAACGGCGCGAAGCTGGAGGGGAAGGAATAGCTGGCGACACGGGGGGCCTCGATGGCTTCCTGCACTTCCATGCCGAATTGCAGGATGTTCAGCATCACCTGCACCATGGCCTGGATCTGCACATCGCCGCCGGGGGTGCCGAAGGGCATCACGCCGCCATCCTTGGTCACCACCATGGCCGGGTTCGGCGTCAGCCGCGGGCGCTTGCCGGGGGCCACGCCGCAGGGGTGGGACGGGTCCGGCCGGGACTGGCTGCCGCGATTGCTGGGGATGATGCCGAGGCCGGGTATGACCGGCGAGGCCCAGGACCCATCGCTTGGCGTGGCGCTGAAGGCGTTGCCCCAGCGGTCCACCACGGCGCAATAGCTGGTATCGGCCTCCACCAGCGGCTGGTCCGCCCGGGTGGCGCCGGGCAGGTTGGGCGAGGCGTTCAGGATCGGCCCCGGCATTTCCGGCATGGCCCTGTCGGGGTGGATCTGCGCCAGCCGGGCGGCCAGGTGGCGGTCGGACAGCAGGGTTTCCAGCGGCACCTCGACGAAGCGCGGGTCGCCGAAGTGGTATTCGCGGTCGGCCATCGCCGCCTTCACGCATTCGGTGAACAGGTGCAGGTATTCGGCGCTGTTGTGCGCCATGCTGCCGATGCCGCCCTGTTCCAGCAGCAGCAGCAATTCCAGCAGCGCCGGGCCCTGGCACCAGGGGCCGCAGGTGATGACCTGGTGGCCGCGCCAGTCCCGCACCACCGCGGGCTCGATCCGGCTGCGATAGCTGGCCAGGTCGGCCATGGTGAGGTAGCCGCCCTCGCGCCGCATGAAGGCATCGATCTCGCGGGCGATGTCGCCCTTGTAGAAGGCGGCATGGGCGGCGGCCAGGCCGGCGGCGCGGCCCTGCCCGGCCACCTTCTTCTCCTCGTCCACCATGTATTGCAGCGTGCGGGCCAAATCGGCCTGGACGAAGCGTTCCCCCACCTTCGGCACCGTGCCGTTGGGGTAGAACAGCGCCATGTTGCTGGGGAAGCGTTCGTATTCCGCCCGGTGGTCGCGCAGGTTGTCGTGCAGCAGCGGGTAGATGGCGTAGCCGTCCCGCGCATGGCGAATGGCGTATTGCGCCACGTCGCCGAAGCTCATGGTGCCATGGCGTTCCAGCGCGGTGATCCAGGCATCGGGCGCCGCCGGCACCACGGTGCGCAGCACCCCGGCCGGAATCTCGCCGCCATGGTCGCGCATGAACAGGTCCGGCGGCAGGCTGGCCGGCCAATGGCCCAGCCCGGCGATGGTCTCCACCGTGCCGTCGGCCTTGCGGATGATGATCGGCGCCACGCCGGCGACATTCACCAGGTCGGGCAGCAGCACGCCCAGCGCCATGCCGGCGGCACAACCGGCGTCGATGGCGTTGCCGCCGGCCTCCAGCACGGCGAAGCCGGCGGCGGCGGCCAGGTAATGCCCGGCGGAAACCGCGTGGCGGGCACCGTACAGGGTGGGGCGGGTGGCGAACATGGCTGGACCTGCGCGTGTTTTGCGTCAGGGTTGGCCTCGGCCAAGCCGCTGTCAACAATGGTGGTTGGCCTCGGCCAGGCCGCTGTCAACAATGGCGGCTGGCTTCGGCCAGGCCGCCGCCAGCGATGGCGGTTGGCCGCTACCCCTCCCCTGTCAATGGAAACGCCCCCATGGCCGAACCGGTCCTGCTCAGCATCGACGCCCGCGGCATCGCCACCGCCACCCTGAACCGGCCCGAGGTGGGCAATGCCTACAACGAGGCGCTGCTGAACGGCCTGATCGGCGGGCTGGAGACGCTGGCCCGCGACAAGTCCGTGCGCGCCCTGGTGGTGCGTGGCGCCGGCAAGCACTTCGCCGCCGGGGCCGACATCAACTGGCTGGCCGAGGTTTCCGGCTATGGGCCGGAACGTGCCTATGAATGTTCCTACGCCACCACCCTGGCGATGACCCGGCTGAACGAGTTCCACCGCCCCACCTTCGCCGTCATCCAGGGCGCCTGCTTCGGCGGCGGCTTCGGCATCGCCTGCTGCGTGGACGTGGCACTGGCCACCCCGGCGGCGCTGTTCGGCATTACCGAGGTGCGGGTCGGTGTCGCCGCCACGCCCATTTCCACCCACATGGTCAACGCCATCGGCCTGCGGCAAACCCGGCGCTATGCGCTGACCGGCGAACGCTTCGGCCCCGAGGAAGCCCTGCGCATGGGCCTGGTGCATGAGGTGGTGGCGGCTGACGCCATCGAGGCCCGGCTGGCGCATATCCTGGATGAGACGATGAAGTCCTCCCCGGCCGCGATCGCGCTGACCAAGCACAGCTTCCTCTCGGCCAACGGGCTGACGCTGGATGAACGCCAGATGCAGCTGCTGTCGCATGAGGGCTGGACCATCCGCGCCACTGCCGAGGCGCAGGAAGGCCTGGCCGCCTTCCAGGCCAAGCGGGCGCCGGCCTGGTACCGATGACCCGGCCGGTCATCCGCGCCTGTCATATAAGCTTCACATAACTGCAACAGGACCGTCGCGTTGGCCGCCTAGAAGCCGCTGCGTCATTCACGGAGAGTAAAGATGAACCGCCGGTCCTTGCTGCTTGCCGCCGCCGCCGTGGCGCTGGCCCCCCGGCTGGCCCGCGCCCAGGGCGCCCAGATCACCGGCGCCGGCGCCACCTTCCCGAACCCGCTGTACCAGAAGTGGGCCGAGGCGGCCCGCGCCGGGGCCAACCTGAACCTGAACTACC
Organism: Acetobacteraceae bacterium; assembly: GCA_947373495.1. Taxonomy (GTDB): domain Bacteria; phylum Pseudomonadota; class Alphaproteobacteria; order Acetobacterales; family Acetobacteraceae; genus CAIMOR01. The sequence continues at coordinate 9,466 of CANBXZ010000074.1, read as the reverse complement.
AGTCCGTCGGCTCGGGCGCCGGCCAGGCGCAGATCCGCAACCGCACGGTGGATTTCGGCGCCTCCGACGCGCCGATGACCGCGGCGCAGCTGGCCGAGAACAACCTGTTGCAGTTCCCGACCGTGCTCGGCTCGCTGACGCCGATCGTGAACATTCCCGGCATCGCCGCCGACCAGCTGAAGCTGACCGGCGAGCTGCTGGCCGATATCTACCTGGGCAAGATCACCAAGTGGAACGACCGCCGGCTGGTGGAAGCCAATGCCGGGCTGACGCTGCCGAACCTGGCGATTGCCCCGGCCTACCGGGCCGATGGCTCCGGCACCACCTATGTGTGGGTGTCCTACCTCTCGGCGGTGTCGCCGGAATGGAAGGAAAAGGTCGGCGTCGGCACCTCGGTGCGCTGGCCCGCCGGCACCGGCGCGCGCGGCAATGAGGGCGTGGCCGGCACGGTGCGCAACACCCGCGGCGCCATCGGCTATGTGGAAACCGCCTATGCCTTCCAGAACCACCTGGTGACCACGCAGGTGCGCAACAAGGCCGGCACCTTCGTGAAGCCGGTGGCGGAAACCTTCCTGGCGGCGGCCAGCAACGCCAACTGGGCGGTGCCGAACTTCGCCGCCGACCTGGTGGACACCCATGGCGCCAACAGCTGGCCCATCGTCTCCCCCACCTTCATCCTGCTGCCGAAGAACCCCACCGACGCGACCCGGGCGCTGAACGTGATGAAGTTCTTCGACTGGGCGTTCAACCATGGCGCCGCGCTGGCCACGGAACTGGACTACATTCCGCTGCCCAAGGCGGTGCAGGACGCGATCCGCGCCGCTTGGCTGGCCGAGGTGAAGGGCCCCGACGGCAAGGCCGTCTGGGGCTGAAGCCAGCGCCATATCCTACCGGGGCGCGGTTCGCCGCGCCCCACCAGCCCCCAGCTTGCCGGAAGCCCCCCGTCTTGTCCCAGGCCCCCGCCGCCACCGCCGCAACCACCGCCCTGCCTGCCCATCGGGGCAGCGGCAGCACCGCCGACCTGGTGTTCGAACACGCCTGCCGCGCCGCCGGGGTGCTGGTGCTGGTGCTACTGGGCGCCATCATCGTGTCGCTGTTCATCGGCGGCTGGCAGGCCTTCGCCCGGTTCGGCGCCGGCTTCGTCACCAGCGTCGAATGGGACCCGGTGCAGGAGGTATTCGGCGCCGGGGTTTCCATCTACGGCACCGTGCTGACCGCGGTGCTGGCGCTGCTGATCGCGGTGCCGGTGGCCTTCGGCATCGCCTTCTACCTGACCGAGCTGGCGCCCGAATGGCTGCGCCGCCCGGTCGGCACCGCGATCGAGCTGCTGGCCGCGGTGCCCAGCATCATCTACGGCATGTGGGGCTTCTTCGTCATCGCGCCGCTGATGGCGGACCCGGTGCAGCCCTTCATCATCGACACCATCGGCGAGCTGCCCGTGGTGGGCGCCTTGTTCCAGGGCCCGCCCTTCGGCACCGGCCTGGCCACCGCGGCGCTGATCCTGGCGATCATGGTGCTGCCGTTCATCGCCGCGGTGATGCGCGACGTCTTCCTCACCGTGCCGCCGGTGTACAAGGAAAGCGCCTATGGCCTGGGTTGCACCACCTGGGAAGTGATGAAGGGCGTGGTGCTGCCCTATACCCGCGCCTCGGTCGTCGGCGGCATCATGCTGGGGCTGGGCCGGGCATTGGGGGAGACGATGGCCGTCACCTTCGTCATCGGCAATGCCAACCGCATCTCCACCAGCCTGTTCGGGCCGGGCAACACCATCGCCTCCCTCGTGGCGCTGGAGTTCGGCGAAAGCGAGCTGGGCAGCCTGAAGCTTTCGGCGCTGCTGGCGCTGGGCTTCATCCTCTTCGTCATCTCCTTCATCGTGCTGGCGACGTCGCGCTTCCTGCTGCGCTCGCGGCTGAAAGCCTGAAGGCCATGTCCGCATCCTCAAGCCTCATGGCGGCACGCCATGCCGGGGTGGCACAGGGCCTCGGCCGCCGCCGCCGCCGGGCCGACCGCATCATCCGCGCGCTGTGCGTGCTGGCCACGCTGGTGGCCTGCGGCTTCCTGGTCTCGATCCTCGGGCTGCTGTTCTACCGCGGTTTCGGCGCGCTGAACGCCAACATCTTCCTGGAGGTCACCAAGCCGCCGGGTTCCCATGGCGGGCTGCTGAACGCCATTGTCGGCAGCATCATCCAGACCACCATCGGCACCGCCATCGGCACGCCCATCGGCCTGCTGGTGGGCACCTACCTGGCGGAATACGCCCAAGGGTCCCGCCTGGGCGGCATGGTGCGCTTCGTGTCCGACATCCTGCTCTCGGCGCCCTCCATCCTCATCGGCCTGTTCGTGTACAGCGCGCTGGTGGTGCCGTTCGGCGGCTTTTCCGGCTGGGCCGGCTGCGTGGCGCTGGCCATCATCGTCATCCCCATCGTGGTCCGCACCACCGAGGACATGCTGGCGCTGCTGCCGAACACGCTGCGGGAAGCGGTCATCGCGCTGGGCGCGCCGAAGTGGAAGATGGTGGTGCTGGTGTGCTGGCGGGCCGCGGCCTCGGGCATCCTCACCGGGGTGCTGCTGGCCATTGCCCGGGTGGCGGGGGAAACCGCGCCGCTGCTGTTCACCTCGCTGGGCAACAATGGCTGGTCGGTGGACCTGAGCAAGCCATTCCCCAGCCTGCCGCTGACCATCTATGCCTATGCCGGCTCCCCCTACCAGGACTGGATCGACCTGGCCTGGGCCGGCGCCCTCCTCATCACGCTGGGCGTGCTGGGGCTGAACATCCTGGCCCGCGGCGTGCTGCGGAAGAAGGCTTGAAGCGAGCATGAACGGGACCATGACCGAACAGACCAGCCCCACCCCCGGAAGCCCCCCCCAGGGCAGCTTCGGCGGCCTGGCCGCGCGTTCCGCCGCGGCGGTGAACCCCACGGCGCGGATCTCCATCCGCAACCTGGAGTTCTTCTACGGCAGCAACCGCGCGCTGAAGGGCATCAACATCGACTACCCGGAACGCCAGGTCACCGGCATGATCGGCCCTTCCGGCTGCGGCAAGTCCACCCTGCTGCGGGTGCTGAACCGGATGTACAGCCTGTACCCGGGCCAGCGCGCCACCGGCGAGGTGATGATGGATGGCCGCAACATCGTGGCGCCCGAGGTGGACCTGAACGACCTGCGCTCCAAGGTCGGCATGGTGTTCCAGAAGCCCACCCCCTTCCCCATGACCATCCACGAGAACATCGCCTTCGGCGTGCGCCTGCACGAGAAGCTGAACAAGGCGCAGATGGATGAGCGGGTGGAATGGGCGCTGACCCGCGCCGCGCTGTGGGGCGAGGTGAAGGACCGGTTGCATGGCAGTGCCATGGGGCTGTCCGGCGGCCAGCAGCAGCGGCTCTGCATCGCCCGCACCATCGCGGTGCGGCCCGAGGTGATCTTGTTCGACGAGCCGACCAGCGCACTGGACCCGATCAGCACCCTGAAGATCGAGGAACTGATCGACGAGTTGAAGCAGGACTTCACCATCGCCATCGTCACCCACAACATGCAGCAGGCGGCGCGCTGCGCCGACCAGGTTGCCTTCTTCTACCTGGGCGAACTGATCGAGGTGGCCCCGGCCGCCGAGCTGTTCACCGCCCCCCGGCAGCAGAAGACCCAGGAATACATCACGGGGAGGTTCGGCTGATGGTTGACGCGGCACAGGAGCATACCGTGAAGAGCTACGCCGAGGAACTGAAGCGCCTGAGCGGCATGATCACCCGCATGGGCGGCCTGGCCGAACGCCAGGTGGCCGACGCCACCGAGGCGCTGGTGGAACGCGATACCGACCTGGCCGCCCTGGTGGTGCAGCGCGACATCGAGATCGACCAGCTGGAACGCGAGATCGAGGCCTTCACCATCCGCCTGCTGGCGCTGCGCCAGCCGATGGGTTCCGACCTGCGCGTCATCGTCGCCGCCATGCGGATCAGCCACGACCTGGAACGCATCGGCGACTACGCCCGCAATGCCGCCAAGCGCGCCATCGTCATTGCCGAACAGCCGCAGATCGGCAGCCTGAACGGCTTCCAGCGCATGGCGCGGCTGGTGCAGGAAAACCTGAAGAACGCGATCGACGCGCTGGTCAACAGCGACGTGGCCAAGGCCGACGAGGTCTGGGCCGCGGATGAGCCGGTGGATGAGATCTACAACGGCATCTTCCGCGAAATGCTGACCCACATGATGGAAGACCCGCGCAACATCACCGCGGCAACCCATCTGCTGTTCATCGCCAAGAACCTGGAACGCATCGGCGACCACGCCACCAACATCGCCGAGACCGTACATTTTGCCGTGCGCGGCGACACCATGACCGAGGAAAGGCCGAAGGCCGATGCTTCCGCCTATGCCGTTATCCGCCCGCCCCAGTGACCCCGCCGCCCGCCCCACCGTGCTGGTGGTGGAGGACGAGGCCCCGCTGCTGACGCTGCTGCGCTACAACCTGGAACGCCAGGGCTTCCGGGTTGAGGAAGCCAGCGACGGCCAGGAAGCCCTGCTGCGCGTGGCCGAGGCCAGCCCCGACCTGGTGCTGCTGGACTGGATGCTGCCCAGCCTGTCCGGGCTGGAGGTCTGCCGCCAGCTGCGCCGCCGCCCGGCCACGCGGGACCTGCCCATCATCATGGTCACCGCCCGCACGGAGGACCAGGACGCGGTGCGGGCGCTGGACCTGGGCGCCGACGACTACATCACCAAGCCCTTCGTGATGGACGCGCTGATGGCGCGGATCCGGGCGCTGCTGCGGCGTTCCGGCGGCATCGCCAGCAAGGGCACGCTGGGCTATCGCGACCTGGTGATGGACCAGGACGCGCACCGGGTTTCCCGCAACGGCCGGGCGCTGCACCTCGGCCCCACCGAATACCGGCTGCTGGAGTTCTTCCTGACCCATCCGGGCCGCGTCTTCACCCGCGAGCAACTGCTGGATGGCGCCTGGGGCCGCGACATTCACGTGGAACCACGCACCGTGGACGTGCACATCCGCCGGCTGCGCAAGGCGCTGAACGGCCCGGGCGAGGACGACCTGGTGCGCACCGTGCGCTCCGCCGGCTATGCCCTGGACGCCGAGGCCGGCTGAACCGCTTGCCGCGACGCCCCGGCCTGTGCCAGCAAGGGGCATGCGTGAACGGACGACAGCCGTGGACCTTCTCGTTGCCTGGGTGACCGACCTGGTGCGGCGGCAAAGTTGGCGCCGCGGCGTGGTGGTGGCGGTGCCGCTGTTCGCCCTGGCCCTGCTGCTGCGGCTGCAGATGGCCGAGGCCATGGCCGGGCGGCCCTTCGTGATGTTCGTGCCGGTGGTGCTGGTGACCGTGCTGGTGGGCGGCGGCCTGGCCGGCTTCGCCACCGCGCTGCTGAGCGCGCTGACCGGCTGGTACTACTTCGTCGAGCCGTATCGCAGCTTCACCCTGCCCGGGTTGCAGGGCGGCCTGGCCATGGCCATCGCCTGGGGCGGCATGGGCATTACCGTGGTGCTGGTGGCCGCGCTCAGCCGCAGCATCAAGGCGCTGGACGCCACCCGGGCGGCGGCGGCGGCCGAAGCGGCGGCACGGCGCATCATGTTCAACGAGTTGCAGCACCGGGTCGCCAACAACCTGCAATTCGTCTCCGCCGTGCTGGGGCTGGCGGCCGGCCAGGCGCAGAACGCGGCCGACGCCCGCGCCGCGCTGTGGGACGCCCAGCGCCGGCTGCAGCAGATCGCCCGGCTGCACCGCTGGCTGCACGACCCGGAGGCCGGGCATCGCGACCTGGTCGGCCTGCTGGCCGCGGTGTGCGAACAATTGCGGGACGCCATCGGCGCCAGCCGCGCCGGCTTCGAACTGACGGTCGAGCCGGTGACCCTGCCGCAGGAAAGCATCACCGCGGTGGCGCTGATCGTGAACGAGGCGGTGACCAATGCGCTGAAGCACGCGGCCTCGCCCGAGGCGGCCCTGCTGGTGCGGGTTGGCCTGCAACGCCAGGGTGAAACCCTGGAGTTGAGCGTGCGGGACAATGGCCCGGGCCTGCCGCCCGAGCTGGAGGCCGGGCGCCGGGGCAGCCTGGGCCTGCGGGTGATGGAGGCGCTGGCCGGGCAATTGGCCGGGCGGCTGGAATTGCTGAACGACCACGGCATGCTGGTGCGGGTGCGCTTTCCGCTGCCGACGCAGCCCGGCATGGTGCTGTAGCCAAAGCCCCTCGACGCCCGGCGCGTTCCGCGACAGGCTGCGCCGCGACAGCGGGAGGAAAAACCAGATGGCGGCGGCAAACCTGACGCATATGGGCATCTACGTGCACGACCTGGAACGGATGTGCGGCTTCTACGGCCAGGTGCTGGGGCTGGTCGTTTCCGACCGCGGGCATGTGCCGCGCTTCGGCGGCGACATCGTGTTCATGTCGGGCGACCCCAAGGTGCACCACCAGGTGGTGCTGGTGCATGGCCGCCCGGCCAGCGCCACCTACACCACGGTCATGCAGATCAGCTTCACCGTGCCCAACCTGGGCGAGTTGCGCGCCACCCGCGACCGTGCCCTGGCGCTGGGCGCGCGGGGCATGCGCCCGGTGAGCCATGGCAATGCCTGGTCGATCTACTTCGAGGACCCCGAGGGCAACGTCATCGAGGTCTATCTCGACAGCCCCTGGCACGTGCCGCAGCCGCATGGCGACCCGCTGGACCTGGACAAGACGGACGCCGTCATCCTGGCCGAGACCGAGGCCACCTGCCGCGCCGACCCCGGCTTCATGCCGCGTGCGGAATGGGAACGGGTGCAGGCCGCCCGGCTGGCCCGGCAGTTGGCATAACCGCCCGCCACGGTCGGATTTGCGATTGCGGGCCGGGCTGAATTCCGCCCAATGGCCAGCATGGACGCCCAAGCCGAATACGATAATCGCGCCCGAGTCGCCGGCTCGGCCGAGTTGCTGGCCGGCTGGCAGCAGGACGCCGCGGCGTTCCGCGCCGGCTGGGCCGAGGCCGAGCTTGGCGTGGCCTATGGCCCGGGCAAGCGGGAAAAGCTCGACATCTTCCGCCCCGCCGGCGGTGGCGAGGCGCCCTTGGCCATGTTCATCCATGGCGGCTACTGGCAAAGCCTGGACCGCGGCTTCTGTTCCCACCTGGCGCGCGGGCTGGTGCAGCGCGGCGTGGCGGTGGCCATTCCGTCCTACGACCTGGCGCCGGCGGTGCCGCTGGGGCGCATCGTGGAGCAGATGCGCGCCGCCACCGCCTGGCTGTTCCGCCGCCATCGCCGGCGGCCGCTGGTGCTGGGCCATTCCGCCGGCGGCCACCTGGCGGCGCTGCTGATGGCGACCGACTGGCGCGCCCTGCAACCCGGCCTGCCGCGAGACCTGGTGGCGGCCGCGATCCCGATTTCCGGCGTGTTCGAGTTGGAGCCCCTGTTGCCCACCACCATCGCCAAGGCGCTGCGGCTGCGGCCGGAGGAGGTGCGCCTGCTGTCGCCGCGCTGGATGAAGCCGCCCAGCTTCAACAGCGGCCAGCAGATCACCCCCGGCGCCCTGCTGCATTGCGTGGTGGGGGGCGCCGAAAGCGACGAGTTCCTGCGCCAGAGCCGGGATTTCGCCAGCGCCTGGGGCGGCAGCTTCGAGGCATTGCCCGGGCTGAACCACTTCACCGTGCTGGACCCGCTGCTGAACCCGGACAGCCCGCTGGTGGCCCGGGCGGCGGCCGCTGCCGCGGCGCTTGCCCCGGGCTGATGCTTCGGGCCAAAAGTAACAGACGAGAGAGAGCAGGAGAGTCCGGCATGGCCGAGTTCGGCAGGCGTGGCGTTTTGGCTGGTACGGCGGCGGCGCTGGCCATGCCCTGGGTGGCCTCGGCGCAGGCCGCGGGCGTGAAGATCGGCCTGGTGGCGGTGCAGACCGGCCCGGCGGCCGCGCTCGGCACCCACCTGAAGGACGGCTTCATGCAGGGGCTGAAGCACCTGGACGGCAAGCTGGGCGGCCTTGGCGCCAGCGTGGTGGATATCGACGACGAGTTGCGCCCCGAAGTGGCGGTGACCAAGGTTCGCGCCGCGCTGGAACGCGACAAGGTGGACTTCGTGGTCGGCGTGGTGTTCAGCAACATCCTGGGCGCCATCGCCCGGCCGGTGACCGAAAGCGGCACCTTCCTCATCAGCACCAATGCCGGGCCTTCCACCTATGCCGGCCGCGGCTGCAACCCCAACCTGTTCGTGACCAGCTACAACAACGACCAGGTCCACAGCGTGATGGGCGAGGCCGCCGAGACCAGCGGCTACAAGAAGGTGTTCGTGCTGGTGCCGAACTACCAGGCTGGCAAGGACGCGGTGGCGGGCTTCAAGTCCCGCTTCAAGGGCCAGGTGGTGGACGAGGTCTATGTGCCGCTGAACCAGCTGGATTTCTCCGCCGAGTTGGCGAAGATCGCCGCCGCCAAGCCGGATGCGATCTTCACCTTCATGCCCGGCGGCCTGGGCGTGAACCTGGTGCGGCAGTATCGCCAGGCCGGGCTGGCGCATATTCCGTTCCTGTCCACCTTCACCGTGGATGAAAGCACCCTGCCGGCGCAGCAGGATGCGGCGCTGGGCTTCTTCAGCGCCTGCCCCTGGGCGCCGAACCTGGACAACGCCACCAACCAACGCTTCGTGCGGGACTTCGAGGCCGGCTACAACTACGTGCCCGGCAGCTATGCGGCGCAGAGCTATGACGCGGCGATGCTGCTGGACAGCGCCATCCGCAAGGTGGGCGGCAACCTGGCCAACAAGGACGCGCTGCGCGCCGCGCTGAAGGCGGCGGACTTCGCCAGCGTGCGCGGGCCGTTCCGGTTCGGCGCCAACCACTACCCGGTGCAGGATTTCTGGCTGTGCAAGGTGGTGAAGCGGGCCGATGGCAAGTTCGCCACCGAAACCGTGCGCAAGGTGCTGACCGACAACGTGGACCCCTACGCCGCCGAGTGCCGGATGTAGCCACCGCGTCCCTGGCGACCGGGCCGGTGATGGCCCGTCGCGGCACCGCCGCGGTGGGCGAGCAGGCATTCAGTACCCTTATGGCGGATCGCGGCATTTGAGCACCCAACTGCTTCTCATCCAGGCGCTGAACGGTGTGCAGTTCGGCGTGCTGCTGTTCCTGGTGGCGGCCGGGCTGACGCTGGTGTTCGGGGTGATGGATTTCATCAACCTGGCGCATGGCGTGCAGTACATGCTGGGCGCCTATCTGGGCGCCAGCTTCGCCGCCATGACCGGCAGCTTCTGGTGGGCGCTGCTGCTGGCGCTGCCGGCGGCGCTGCTGGCCGGGCTGGTGCTGGAATGGCTGGTGTTCCGGCATCTGTATGCGCGCGACCATCTGGCCCAGGTGCTGGCCACCTTCGGCGTCATCCTCAGCCTGAACCAGTTGGTGCGGCTGGTCTGGGGCAGCGCGCCGCTGCAGGTGCCGACGCCGGCGCTGCTGGAAGGCGGCATCCAACTGATGCCCGGGCTGCAATACCCGCTGTACCGCGCCGCCATCCTGCTGGCCG
>CANBXZ010000073.1 GCA_947373495.1 Acetobacteraceae bacterium | reverse complement strand
CGGCTTCCGCCCGACCGATTGATGCTGGATGTCATTGTCGTAGGGCTGGGGCCGGTTGGCGCCACCCTGGCCAACCTGCTGGCCGCGGATGGCCTGCGGGTGCTGGCGCTGGACCGCGATGCGCGCATGTTCGACAAGCCGCGCGCCATCGCGATCGACCAGGAATCGCTGCGCGTGCTGCAGGCCATCGGCGTGGCGCAGCGGCTGGAAAGCCGGCTGGGCGCCTACAAGCCCACCGAATACCGTGCCGCCGATGGCAGCCTGCTACGCGCCATATTGCCCGCACCGCCGCCCTGGCCGCTGGCCTGGCCCAGCTATGCCAGTTTCGTACAGCCGGAACTGGATGCCGAGCTGCGCGCCCGCCTGACCGAATGGCCCACTGCCGAGGTGCGGCTGGACGCCGAGGTGGTGGCGCTGCACCAGCAGCCGGACCACGCCGCGCTGGAGTTGCGGGACGGCACCACGCTGCGGGCGAAATACGTGCTGGCCTGCGATGGCGCTGCCTCCACCCTGCGCCGCCTGCTGGGCGCCAGTACCGAGGACATGGCCTTCAACGAGCCCTGGATCGTGGTGGACACGCTGCTGGAACGCGACGTGCCCCTGCCGCCGACCAATGTGCAGTATTGCGACCCGGCCCGCCCGGCCACCTTCATCAACGGCCCCGGCCGGCTGCGCCGCTGGGAGTTCTCGGTGGCGCCGGGCGAGGACCTGGCCGAGATGGCGCGGGAGGAGAATGTCTGGCGCCTGCTCGCGCCCTGGCTGACGCCGGGCGATGCCCGGCTGTGGCGCGTGGCGCCGTACCGCTTCCACGCCGTGGTGGTGCAGGAATGGCGCCATGGCCGCGTGCTGCTGGCCGGCGACGCGGCGCACCAGACCCCGCCCTTCATGGGCCAGGGGCTGACCCAGGGGCTGCGGGACGCCGCCAACCTGGCGTGGAAACTCGCCTGGGTGCTGCGCGGCCAGGCAGGCGAGGCGCTGCTGGACAGCTACACCGCCGAACGCCGGCCGAATGTGCGCGCCGTCATCGCCATCACCAAGGAACTCGGCCTCATCATCGGCGAACGCGACCCGGCGCGCGCCGCCGAGCGCAATGCGCGGATGCAGGCGGACGTGGCCGCCGGCCGCGGCCAGGTGGTGCGGCAGGACATGCTGCCGCCATTGCAGGGCGGCTACCTGCACTCCTCCCCCGGTGCCGGCGCGCCCGGGCCGCAGCCCTGGCTGGCGGATAGCACCCGCCTGGACGACACCCTGGGCCGTGGCTTCCGCCTGGTGCTGCGCGCAGCCATGCCGGTGCCGGCGGCACCCCGGCTGCACCTGCGCACGGCAACCCTGGCGGAGGTGCGCGAAGCCGATGGCCTGCTGGCGGCCTGGCTGGCGCGGCATGAAGCCGCCGCGCTGCTGCTGCGCCCGGACGGCACCGTCTTCGGCACCGCCGCCGATGCCGCCGGGCTGGTGCCGCTGCTGGCCGCGGCCGAAGCGGGGCTAGGGTAGGTCCAGCTTCACGTCGATGGCGGCGCTGGCAATCACCGCCACGTCGTCGCGCTCGTCATCCGGCACGTCCAGCCCGCCCTTCACCACGCGCACGGAAACCTTGCCATAGGGCAGGCTGGTGCGCACGCGCTCGGCGTCCACCTTGTCCGGCTGCTGCACGCCGATGGTGACGTTCACGATCATCTCGGCCGCCGGCACCTTCAGGCTGCGCAGCATGGCCAGCGACGAATGATGCAGGGCGTCCTGCACCGCGCGCAACGCCGCCTTGGTGTAGTCGCCACCATGCAGGTCGTTGCCCATGCCCATTTCAAGGATCACGCGCTTCACGGTCATCGTCGTGTTCCCCTAGATGTCCAACCGGACGATGGCGCAGCAATTCGCCATCACGGTGCTGCCGGTGCCGGCTTCGTTCGGAATCTCCAGCCCGCCTTCCACCACCTTCACCGTGCCGGTGCCGTGCGGCAGTATCGCCAGCACCTGGGCATGGTCCACCAGTTCCGGCTTCGGCACGCCGATCAGCACCTCCACCTGCATGCTGTCCACATCCATGCCCAGCGCGCTGGTGACGGTGAGGGTGTTGTGCCACAGCGCATCGCGCAACGCGCGCACCGCGGCCTTGGTGTAGTCGGTGCCGCGGATATCGGTGCCCATGCCGATCTCCAGCACCATGCGCTTCAGCGCCATGCGTTCATCCCTTCTCGACGTTCCAGAACACGGGCACCGGCCCCTTCAGGATGCCGCGCAGGTTGCGCCGCCAGGCCGAGGGCGGCAAGTACTGGCCCAGCGGAATGAACGGCACCACCTCGAAGGCGCGGGCCTGGATCTCGCGGTCCAGCCGCTTCATCTCGGCTTCGTCGCCGCTGTCGATCCAACGGTCGCGCGCGGCTTCCAGTTGCGCGTCCTCGGGCCAGCCGAACCAGGCGGCGCGGCCATTGGTGCGCACGCTGGTGGCGAACAGCGGGTCGCGGTACTCGGCCGCCGGCAGGCCGGAGGGGAAGACGCTCCAGTCGCCCTTCTCCAGCGGTTCCATGCTGGTGCGGCGCTGCACCACCGTACCCCAGTCCATCGCCTGGTCGTCGATGTTCAGCCCCACCTTGCGCCAGGCATCCACCGCCACGCTGCACATGGCGTTGTAGCTGGTCTGGTCGGTCGGGTGCATCAGCACGATCCTCTCCCCGGCATAGCCCGCCTCCCGCAGCATGGCCTTCACCTCGTCCACGCTGCGGGGCTGGGTCACCGCCGCCATGCCGGCATCGCTGGCCGAGGGCGTGCCGGGCAGGAAGAAGCCCACCGGGGCGCGGAACAGGCTGCGATCCTCGCCCATCACCGCGGTCATCATCGTCACCTGGTCGATCGCCGCCAGCATGGCGCGGCGCACGCCGGGGTTGGCGCAGGCGCCGTGCAGATGGTTCATCCGCAGCGCGCCGAAGGTGCCGTAGTTGTCGATCTCCCCCACCGTCACGCCACGGGCGCGGCGCAGCAGGCCCAGCAGGTCCGGCAATGGCTGGTCCAGCCAGTCCACCTCGCCATTGATCAGCGCGTTCACCGCCGTGGCAGCGTCCGGCATGGTGCGCCATTCCACCCGGTCCACCTTCACCTGGTAGCCGCCGGCGGCGTGGCTGACGGGTTCCTGGCGCGGGCTGTAGCGGTCGAACTTCGCGAACACGCCGCGGCTGCCGGGCACGTATTCGTCCGCCACCCAGCGGAACGGGCCGCTGCCCACCACTTCCGCCACCTGCCGGTGCGGGTCGGTCAGCGCCAGGCGCTCCGGCATGATGACCGGGCTCGGCTGGGTCTTGGCCAGCGCGTAGGGCAGGCTGGCGAAGGGCTTGCTGAGCCGCCACACCAGCGTGCGGTCGTCCGGCGCCTCCAGCGCGTCCAGCCGGGCGGCGATGGTCTGGCCGACCGGGTCCCGCACCATCCAGCGCTTCAGCGAGGCCACGCAATCCCGCGCCCGCACCGGCTCGCCATCATGGAAGCGCAGGCCGTCGCGCAGCTTCATGGTCCAGCGCCGGCCACCTTCCTCCACCCGATGGCCTTCCACCATCTGCGGGTGCGGGTTCAGCCGCTCATCCCGGGCGTACAGGGTCTCGAACAGCAGGTGCGCGGCGTTGCGGGTGACCACGGCGGTGGTCCACACCGGGTCCAGGCTGGTCAGGTTGGCCTGCGGCACATGGATGATGACCTTGGCGCCCTGGGCCACCGCCGGCCCGGCCAAGGGGCCAGCCAGGGCCGCCATGGCGGAGCCCCGCAACAGGTCGCGACGAAGCATGGACGTTCTCCCGTTATTGCCGGGCAGTTTCCACGCCCGCGGCCCCGGCCGCAACGGAAGCTTGCGCGCACCGGCCCTGCAGCGCCGCCAGCGTGGCGCGCGCCAGTTCGCCGTGCAGCAGTTGCGCCACCGGCACCGGCAGGCGACGACGCCAGTTCGGCCTCTCGCGGTCGGTGCCGGGCAGGTTCACCGCGCTGGTCTCGCCGGCCAGGTCCTCGGCCTGCACCAGCAGCAGGGCGCTGGGGGTGCTGGCGGCCAGGGCATGCACCGCGGCGATGAAGGCTGGCCCGGGTGGCGTGCCCAGCACCGGCGCGGCCACCGCCAACCCGGCTTCGGCCAACGCCGCCAGCAGGGCTTCACGTTCGCGCGCCCGGGCCTGCCGCGCCGCTGCCGCCTCCGGCAGCAGCCCCAGCGCCTCGCGCTCGTCCAGGTCGGCGCCCAGCCACCAGCCGGCCAGCGTCGGCAGGTCGTGCGTCGCCACGCAGGCGGCGGCGCGGGCCGGCCATTCGGCGGGCGGGATGAAGCCCTCGCCCCGGCGTTCGAACCACAGCACGCGGTAGGACAGCACCTCGGCGGCGGCCAGTTCCTCGCGGAAGCCGGGCGGCACGGTGCCCAGGTCCTCCCCCACCACCAGGCAGCGCGCCTGCTGGCTGGCCAGCGCCAACTGCCCCAGCAGATGCCGGCGCGGATAGGCCAGGTAGGCGCCGGCGCTGCCCGGCGCGCCTTCCGGCACCACGAACAGTCGGGTCAACGCCATCACATGGTCGATCCGCAATGCCGCGGCGTGGCGCATGTTGGCCTGGAGCAGGTGTGGGAAGCCGCCCAGCATGGCGCGCGGGTTGGGCGGTGGCAGGCCCCAGACCTGGCCCTGCGGCGCGAATTGGTCCGGCGGGGCGCCGATGGAAAACGCCGCCAGGTGGCTGCCGGCTTCGGCCCAGGCCTCGGCGCCATCCGGTGCGGCGCCCACCGCCAGGTCGCGGTACAGCCCGGCGCCGGCCCGGGCCGCCTGGCCCAATTGGCGGTCCGCCAGCCATTGCAGGAAGGCATGGAAGCCCAGCGCCGCGGCATGCTGCTGGGCGAAGCCGGCAACGCCCGGCGCGGTGCCCCAGCGCCATGCGGCCGGCCACTGCCGCGCATCGGTATGGCCCAGGTGCTCGGCCAGGGCGGTGAAGGCGGTGAAGCCCCGCAAGGCCGCGCCCTGCTGCGCCCGGAAGGCAGCAAACTCGGCCCATAGCGGGTGGTGTGGGCCAAAGCCGGCCCAGGCCGCCGCCAGCACGGCGCGCTTGGCCTGCCATACCGCGGTGTAGTCCACGCTGTCCCGGCGGCGCAGCGCGGCGAAGGTCGGCTCCTGCTGCGTCAGTTCCGCCGCCACGTCGAACGGCAAGGCCGCCACGTCGATCAGCACCGGCTCCAGGAAGCGCCGGTCGGAGGGTTGGTAGGGGCTGGCCCGCTCCCGGTCCAAGGGCGACAGCGCATGCGGCGGGCTGAGGCCCAGCAGCAGGGCGCCCTGCCCGGCCGCCGCCCGCGCCAACTCGCCAATGGCGGTGTAGTCGCCGATGCCCTGGTCCGTGGCCCGGCGCAGGCCATAGGCTTGCGCGGCCAGGCCGAAGCGCCGCGCGGCCGGGGCGGCGAAGCAGGCCGCAGGCACCACGGCCAGGGCGCAGCTTTCATCCTCCACCAGCAGCAGGTGGTTGCCGGCCGGCTGCGGCGGCAGCGCCACGCGGCGATGCCGGCCCTGCCATGCGCCTTCATCGGCGCGGATGACGAAGCCCTGCTCGCTGCCATCCTGCCGGCGCAGCAGCAGCGCCAGCCGGCCGCGCGCCGCCAATGGCGGGCCCAGATGCAGCGTGATGCCCTGGCCTGCCGGCACCGTCAGCCGGGCCGGCAGCGGCCGCGGCGCGGCCAGCAGCGCCAGGCTTTCACGCGCCTGGGCCTGGCTGGCCGCTGGCAGGGCCATGGCCTGCAACAGGGCTTGCAGGGTGGCCTCCGGCACCTGGGTTTCCCGCCCGGCCAGGTCGTGCCAGGCCGGGGCGATGCCGGCCGCCAGCGCCACTTGGCGCAGCAGGGCCGGCTCCACCCCCGGCTGCGCCCCCAGTTGAGCCCCCAATTGAGCCCTGGGCCGGGCGCATTCAGCCAGCAGCAGCACGCTGCGCGGTGCCAGCGCCTCATGGTTGTCCACCGGGCCTTGGCGCAGCGGCGCGGCGGTATCGGCCAGCAGGTGCCAGCCATGGCCCTCGCGCGGCGGCGGCAGGGCCAGGGTGGCGGTCTCGACGCCGCCATGCACCACCACCAGCACCCGGTCCTCCACGCGGCGCAGCAGCATCGCCAGGCTGCGGCTGTCGTGCCAGTCCCGCAGCGGCGCTGCATCCAGCGTCAGCCAGGCCACGTCGGCCTCGCTCAGCGCCGCATCGCCCAGCAACGCCGGATGGGCCAGCCGGGCGCGCACCAGCCGGGCGGTGAAGTCGCGCAGCCCGGTATCCATGCCGGCCCAGTCGAACCAGGAAAGCGCGTTGTCCTGGGCATAGGCGTTGTTGTTGCCCTGCTGGCCACGCCCGGCCTCGTCGCCCATGGCCAGCATCGGCGTGCCGCGCGCCAGCAGCAGCGTGGCCAGCAGCGCCCGCACATCGGCGGCGCGGCGGGCGCGGATGCCGGGGTCGTCGCTCGCCCCCTCGGCGCCATTGTTCCAGGAGAGGTTTTCCCCCGCGCCGTCGCGGCCCTCCTCGCCATTGGCCAGGTTGTGGCGGTGGGCGTGGCTCACCAGGTCGGCGGCGGTGAAGCCATCATGCGCGGTGACGTAGTTCACGCTGTCGCTCAGCCGCCGGCCGGCGAAGGCATCGGCCGAGCCCGCCAGCCGGGTGGCCAGCGCACCCAGCATGCCGGCATCGCCCCGCCAGAAGCGGCGCACATCGTCGCGGAAGCGGTCGTTCCATTCGCCCCAGCCGGGCGGAAAGCGGCCCAGCTGGTAGCCACCCGGGCCAATGTCCCAGGGCTCGGCGATGATGATGCGCTCGCGCAGCAGCGGGTCCTGCCGCATCGCGCTCAACAGCGGGGCATTGGGGTCGAAGCCGTCATCCCGCCGGCCGAGCGTGGTCGCCAGGTCCAGCCGGAAGCCGTCCACCCCGGCCTGCACCACCCAATGGCGCAGCGCGTCCATCACCAGGCGCAGCGGCCAGGGCCGGTCCAGCGCCAGGGTGTTGCCGCAGCCGGCGTCGTTGGCGTAGCGGCCATCCGGCAGCACACGATGGAACACCCGGTTGGCCAGGCCGCGCAGCGACAGGGTGGGGCCGAATTCATCGCTCTCCCCGGTGTGGTTGAACACCACGTCCAGGATCACGCCGATCCCGGCTGCGCGCAGCGCCGCCACCGCGGCGCGTACCTCCGCCATGCCACCGGGGGCCAGCTTCGGGCAGGGCGCCAGCAGCGCCACCGGGTTGTAGTTCCAGTAGTTGGTCAGCCCCAGCGCCGGCAGGTGGCGCTCGTCGATCCCGGCCGCGCAGGGCAGCAACTCCACATGCGTCACCCCCAGGGTGCGCAGATGCGCGATGGCGGCCGGGTGCGCCAGCCCGGCGAAGGTGCCACGCAGCGGCTCCGGCACCTCGGGGTGCAGCATGGTGAAGCCGCGCACATGCATCTCATAGATCACCCGCGGGCCGGGCAAGGGCGGCGGCGCGGCGGCGGGCGGCAGGGCGTCGCAGACAATGCCCTTGGGCATCTGCGCCGCGCTGTCCTCATGGTTGTCCCACAATGCGCCGTGCAGCCGGAACGGCCGGTCGATCGCCTGGGCCCAGGGGTCCAGCAGCAGCTTCCGCGGGTTGAAGCGATGCACCGCGTCGCGCGGGCCCTCGGCGCGCAGGCCATAGCGGGCGCCGGCGGCCACGCCGGGGATGCAGCCGTGCCACACATCGCCGGTGCGGGCGGCAAGCGCCACGCGGTCCAGTTCCACCGTGCCGGAGGCGTCGAACAGGCAGAACCACACCGCCCAGGCGTCCGGCGCCACCACCGCCACGTTCACGCCCTCGGCCGTGGCGGTAACGCCCAGCGGCTCCGGCCGGCCCTCAGGCATCGGTGGCGGCAAGCTCATGGAACAGGGTGGCGTAGCGGGCGGCGGAACGGCGCCAGGAAACATCGCCGCCCATGGCATTGGCCTGCATCCGCGCCCAGGCGGCGGGCTGGCGATACAGCGCCACCATGCGCTCCACCGCGGCGCCCAGCATCTCCACCGTCACCGGCGCGAACTGCACCCCGGTGGCACAGCCGGCGGCCACCGCCGCCTCATTGGCGTCGATGACGGTATCCGCCAGGCCACCGACGCGCGCCACCAGCGGCGCCGCGCCGTAGCGCAGCGCGCAGAGCTGGGCCAGGCCACAGGGCTCGAACCGCGAGGGCACCAGCAGGCTGTCGGCGCCGCCATAGATCAGCCGCGCCAGCCCTTCGTCGAAGCCGATGACGGTGCCGATGCGCCCGGCATTGGCCGCGGCCGCGCCACGGCAGCGTTCCTCCAGCGCCGCGTCGCCACTGCCCAGCACCACCAGTTGCCCGCCACTGCCCAGCAGCCAGGGCAAGGCTTCCAGGATAAGGTCCACGCCCTTCTGCCAGGCCAGCCGGCCGACAAAGCCGAACAACGGCGCATCGGCGCGTTCCTCCAGCCCGAAGTGGCGTTGCAGCGCCAGCTTGTTGGCCGCGCGCGGCGCCAGGTCGGTGGTGCTGAAGCGGGCCGGCAGGCGTTCATCGGTGGCCGGGTTCCATTCCGCGTCGTCGATGCCGTTCAGGATGCCGCCGACATCGCCGCCCCGCCCGCGCAGCAGGCCATCCAGCCCCATGCCACCCTCATGCGTGCGGATCTCGGTGGCATAGGTCGGGGAGACGGTGGTGATGCGGTCGGCGAACCACAGCCCGGCCTTCAGGAAGCCGACGCCGCCATGGTATTCCAGCCCCTCGACGCCGAAGGCTTCCATCGGCAGGCCCAGCAGCGGGAACAGCCAGGCCGGGAACTGGCCCTGGAAGGCCAGGTTGTGGATGGTGAACACCACCGGCACCCGCGGTTCACCGCCGAAGCGCAGATAGGCGCCGACCAGCCCGGCCTGCCAGTCATGCGCATGCACCACATCAAAACCCTGGCCCATCACGCCGCGCGCCACCATGGCGGCGGCGGCGGCCAGCGCGGCGAAGCGGGTGCCATTGTCCTCCCACTCGCGGCCGCCCGGCGCCAGATAGGGGTTGCCCGGGCGGGCGAACAGGTGCGGCGCGTCCAGCACCAGCAGGTCCAGCCCCGCCGCCCGGCTGCGCACCAGCCGCGCCGCGCCACCGAAGAAGCCAGGCAGCGCCTGGCTGGCACTGGCCTCGCCCAGCGCCTGCATCACCGCCGGGTAGCCCGGCAGCAGCGTGGTCACGGCAATGTCCTCGGCCGCCAGCGCGGCGGGCAGCGCGCCCACCACATCGGCCAGGCCGCCGGTCTTCACCAGGGGAAAGCACTCGGAGGCAACCGCCAGCACGCGCAAGGGCATCAGACCAGCTTGTCCAGCATCGGCTGGGTGATCAGGCAGATGCCCTTTTCGCTGCGGCGGAAGCGGGCGGCGTCCAGCACCGGGTCCTCCCCCACCACCATGCCGGGCGGAATCTGCACGCCGCGGTCCACCACCACGTTCTTCAGCCGCGCCGCGCGCCCCACCGTGACCTGTGGCAGCAGCACCGCGCCTTCCACGTTGCAGAAGCTGTTCAGCCGCACATTGGTGAACAGCAGGCTGCGCCGCGCCTTGGCGCCGGAGATGATGCAGCCGCCCGACACCAGCGAGGCGATGGCCTCGCCACGGCGGCCGTCCAGGTCGTGCACGAACTTGGCCGGGGGCGTGATCTCGGCATAGCTCCAGATCGGCCAGTCGCGGTCGTACAGGTCGAGGCCCGGCACCACGTCGGTCAGGTCGATATTGGCTTCCCAATACGCATCCACGGTGCCGACATCGCGCCAGTACGGCGCTTCCTCGGCGGTGGAACGCACGCAGCTGCGCTCGAACCGGTGCGCCACGGCGCGGCCGCGGGCGACGATGTGCGGGATGATGTCCTTGCCGAAGTCATGGCTGGAAGTGGGGTCGGCCGCGTCGCGCTTCAGCTGTTCGATCAGGTAGTTGGTCTCGAACACGTAGATGCCCATGCTGGCCAGCGCCAGTTCCGGCCGGCCCGGAATGCCCGGCGGGTCCGCCGGCTTTTCCACGAAGTCCACGATCATGCCGGCGGCATCCACCCGCATCACGCCGAAGCCGGTGGCTTCCTCCCGCGGGACCGCCATGCAGCACACGGTCACGTCGGCGCGTTCGTCCACGTGCTGGGCCAGCATCTTCTCGTAGTCCATCTTGTACACGTGGTCGCCGGCCAGCAGCACGATGTGCCGGGGCGCCAGGTCCTCGATGATGTCGATGTTCTGGTGCACCGCGTCGGCGGTGCCCATGTACCAGTTGTGCTCGGAAACGCGCTGGCTGGCGGGCAGGATGTCGAAGCTCTCGTTGCGTTCCGGCCGCAGGAAGTTCCAGCCGCGCTGCAGATGGCGGATCAGGCTGTGCGCCTTGTACTGCGTGGCCACCGCCACGCGGCGGATGCCGCTGTTGATGGCGTTGGACAACGCGAAGTCGATGATGCGCGACTTGCCGCCGAACATCACCGCCGGCTTGGCACGGCGGTCGGTCAGCTCCATCAGCCGGCTGCCGCGGCCCCCGGCCAGCACGAAGGCCATGGCGGTACGCGCCAGCGGCGCGGCGGTGCTTTCTCTCGGTGCCATCATGGTATCGTTCCCCCGGCGGCAGCATTGCCGGTGCCGTCTCCCGGCACCAGATACAAGGTGGCAAGCGGCGGCAAGGTCACCAACGCCGAGGCCGGCTGGCCGTTCGCCGGCACCGATTCGGCCACCACCCCGCCCATATTGCCCAGATTGGCCCCGCCGTAGGAGGCAGCATCGGTGTTCAACACCTCCCGCCATGGCCCGGCGCAGGGCAGCCCGACCCGATAGGCGTGGCGCGGTACCGGGGTGAAGTTGCACAGCACCACCACCGGCGGGCCAGCCTCGCCATCCTGCCGCAGCCAGGTGAACACGCTGTGGTCGGCGTCATCCGCGTCCAGCCAGCGGAAGCCTTCCGGCTCGCAGTCCCGCGCATGCAGGGCGGGCAGCGTGCGGTGCAGCCGGTTCAGGTCACGGACCAGCTGCTGCATGCCCTGGTGCGGCGGGTGGGCCAGCAGCCACCAGTCCAGCTCACCCTCCTCGCTCCATTCCCGCCAGGGGGCGAATTCCTGGCCCATGAACAGCAGCTTCTTGCCGGGGTGGCCCCACATGAAGCCGTAATACGCCCGCAGCGTGGCGAAGCGCTGCCAGTCGTCGCCCTGGATGCGGCTCAGCAGGGTGCCCTTGCCGTGCACCACCTCGTCATGGCTCAGCGGCAGGATGAAGTCCTCGCTGAAGGCGTACATCAGGCCGAAATTCATCAGCTTGTGATGCCAGCGACGGAACAGCGGGTTCATCTCCAGGTAGCACAGGGTGTCGTTCATCCACCCCATGTTCCATTTGAAGCCGAAGCCCAGGCCTTGATCCGCCGCAAGCTGGCGGGTGACACCGGGGAAGTCGGTGGCTTCCTCCGCCACCATCAAGGCGCCCGGCGCCTGGCTGGCCACCAGCGCATTGGTCTGCCGCAGGAAGCGGATGGCGTCGTGGTTTTCGGTGCTGCCGTCCGGGTTCGGCGCCCATTCGCCCGGGCCGCGGGCGTGGTCCAGTTGCACCATGGCCGAAACCGCGTCCACCCGCAGGCCATCCGCATGGTAGCGGGTGAGCCAGAACAGCGCATTGGCGGCCAGGAAGGCGGCAACCTCGCGCCGGCCGAAATCATAGACCGCGGTCTGCCAGGTGGCGTGGTAGCCCCGCCGCGGGTCGGCGTGTTCGTACAGCGCGCCACCGTCGAAATGCGCCAGGCCATGGGCGTCGCGCGGGAAATGCGCCGGCACCCAGTCCAGGATAACGCCGAGGCCGGCCTGGTGGGCGGCATCCACCAGGCGCATCAGCCCGGCCGGCTCGCCCATGCGGGCGGTGGGCGCATGCAGCCCTACCGGCTGGTAGCCCCAGCTGGCATCCAGCGGATGCTCCATCACCGGCATCAGCTCGATATGGGTGAAGCCAAGGTCGAGCACATAGGGGATCAAGGCCGCGGCCAACTCGTCCCAGCTGTAGCAGCGGCCATCCGGGTGGCGGCGCCAGGACGGGGCATGCACCTCATAGATCGCCATCGGCAGGCGCCGGGCCGGGGTGGTGGCGCGGGCGGCCATCCAGGCGGCGTCGCCCCATGCATGCACCGGGTTGGCCACCACGCTGGCATTGGCCGGGCGCAGTTCAGCGGCGAAGCCATAGGGGTCCGCCTTCAGCGGCAGCACCACGCCATCGGCGCCCAGGATCTCGTACTTGTAGGCCAGGCCCAGCCCCAACCCGGGCAGGAAGATCTCCCACAGGCCGCTGTCCAGCCGCTTGCGCATGGGGTGGCGCCGGCCGTCCCACTGGTTGAAGCCGCCCACCACGGAAACCCGCCGCGCATTCGGCGCCCAGACGGCGAAGCGCACGCCGGCCACGTCCTCATGCACGCAGGGGTGCGCGCCCAGCCGCTGCGGCAGCAGGCTGTGGGTGCCCTCCACCAGCAGATGGTCGTCCAGCGGGCCCAGCGTGGGGCCGAAGCGATAAGGGTCCTCCAGCGTCCAGGCAGTGGCGCCACGGGTGGCGTGCAGCGCATAGGGGCCGGGCGGGATCAGCCCCTCGAAGAAGCCGGCGGGGTCGCGCAGGGCCAGCGGCACCGTGCCGGCATGCAGGGTTTCCGCCCCGGGCACGAAGGCCCGCAGCACCCGCTGCCCGGCCACCTGATGTGGCCCCAGCAGGCTGAAGGGGTCACCGTGGCGAGCCGCCAGCAGGGCAGCGACCTCCGCCGGGCTGGCGCACCACGCCGCCATGGCTAGCATGCCGGCCCGCTGCCCGGGCGCCGCCGCGGCGCGCTGGGCCTGGTTGGTGGGGACATTCTGTCTCTCCCGGCGCTGCCGCCCCATATGATACCTGGCGCGAAGCCCGGATTTTCCGTGCCCCGGCCAGAACGCTGCCACCGCCGCAGCGGGCTTGTCTCGGGCGAAGTTGCCTCGACGCCGCCTTCTAGCGCTTCACCGGCACCTGCCAGATCTCCTCGGCATATTCGGCGATGGTCCGGTCGGAGGAGAACCAGCCCATGTTGGCGGTGTTGAGGATGGCGGCCCGGCCCCAGGCGTCCGGGTTGCGCCAGCGGGCATCCACCTTGCGCTGCTCGGCATAGTAGGCGTCGAAGTCGGCAGCGGCCATGAACCAGTCCGGGCCGCGCAGGTCGGCCATCAGGTCGCGGTAGCGGCCGCGGTCATCGGGGGAGAAGACGCCGGATTCGATCGCCTCCAGCACCTCGCCCAGCCGGCCGGACCGCGCCACCGCGTCGGCGCCGTTCAGGCCACTGGCCCGGCGGGCGGCCACTTCCTCGGTGGTCAGGCCGAAGATGTGGATGTTCTCAGCCCCGACATGCTCCAGCATTTCCACGTTGGCGCCATCCAGCGTGCCGATGGTCAGCGCGCCGTTCAGCCCCAGCTTCATGTTGCCGGTGCCGGAGGCCTCCATGCCCGCGGTGCTGATCTGCTCCGACAGATCGGCCGCCGGCACGATCATCTCCGCCAGGGAGACGTTGTAGTTCGGCAGGAACACCACCTTCAGCAGGTTGCGCACCGTGGGGTCGCTGTTGACCACCTTGGCCACGTCATGCGCCAGCTTGATGATGAGCTTGGCGCGGTGATAGCTGGCCGCCGCCTTGCCGGCGAAGATCTTCACCCGCGGCACCCAGTCCCGCGTCGGCTGGGCGCGGATGGCGTCGTACAGCGCCACCGTCTCCAGCAGGTTCAGCAACTGGCGCTTGTATTCATGGATGCGCTTGATCTGCACGTCGAACATGGCGTTCGGGTCGATGCGGATTTCCAGCTGATGCTTCACCAGCGCCGCCAGGGCCTGCTTGTTGGCCAGCTTCACCTTGGCGAAGCGGTCGCGGAAGCCGGCATCCTCGGCCAGCGGGCGCAGTTGGGTCAACTGGTTGGCGTCGTCCAGCACCTTCGGGCCGATGCTGTCCACCAGCAGCCCGGTCAGCCCCGGATTGGCCTGCTGCAACCAGCGGCGGAAGGTCACGCCATTGGTCTTGTTCACCACCCGGCCCGGCGCCAGCATGTTGAAATCGCGGAACACGGTCTGCTTCAGCAGTTCGGTGTGCAGCGCCGAAACGCCGTTCACCTTGTGCGAGCCGACAAAGGCCAGGTGGCCCATGCGCACGCGCCGGCCATGGTTTTCCTCGATCAGCGACACCGAGGACAGCAGCCGGCCATCCTCCGGATATTTCGCCCGCACCTCGTCCAGGTGATGGGCGTTGATCAGGTAGATGATCTGCATCTGCCGCGGCAGCAGCCGTTCCATCAGCGGCACCGGCCAGCTTTCCAGCGCCTCCGGCAGCAGGGTGTGGTTGGTGTAGCTGATGCTGCCCTGGGTGATCGCCCAGGCCTCGTCCCAGGGAATGTCGTGCAGGTCGATGCAGATACGCATCAGCTCTGCCACGGCGATGGCCGGGTGGGTGTCGTTCAGCTGAATCGCCACCCGGTCCGGCAGGCTGCGCAGGTCGCCGTAGACGCGCAGGTGCCGGCGCACCAGGTCCTGCAGGGCGGCGCTGGCGAAGAAGTATTCCTGCCGCAGCCGCAATTCCTGGCCATTCGGCGATTCATCGGACGGGTACAGCACCTTGCAGATGCTTTCCTGCCGCACCCGGTCGGCCAGCGCGCCGATGTGGTCGCCATGGTTGAAGGCGTCCAGCCGCAGCGGGTCCACGGCCCGCGCGCTCCAGAGCCGCAGCGTGTTCACATGGGCGCCGCGCCAGCCCACCATCGGCGTGTCATAGGCCACCGCCAGCAGCGTCTCCGAGGGCTGCCACACATGCCGCACCCGCAGGTCGGAAACCGGCACCGCTTCCACCGTGCCGCCGAAGCCGATGGCGTGGGCGATCTCCGGCCGGGCGAATTCCCAGGGGTTGCCGTTGGCCAGCCAGTCTTCCGGGTATTCCCGCTGGCTGCCGTCCCGGATGATCTGGCGGAACAGGCCATGCTCATAACGAATGCCGTAGCCGAAGGCGGGAATGCCCAGGCTGGCCAGGCTTTCCATGAAGCAGGCGGCCAGCCGGCCCAACCCGCCATTGCCCAGCGCCGCATCCGGCTCGGCCTCGCGCACCGGCTCGAACTCCAGCCCCAGCATGGCGAAGGCTTCGCCCAGCGCCGGGCCAAGGCCCAGGTTGCTGACGCCATCCCGCAGCAGCCGGCCGATCAGGAATTCCAGCGAGAGGTAGTAGACCTGCTTG